>CAZVLE010000137.1:0-8190 GCA_964627855.1 uncultured Syntrophomonadaceae bacterium
GCGGGAAAGGTTAAGCAAATCATCGATCAGTTCACCCATATAGAGAGCTGCTTTACGAATCCGGTTTAGATAGTGGCGGCCCTGGTCATCTAAATGATCGTCATACTTCGCCTGAAGATTGGCGCTGAAGCCGTCAAGGGCGCGCAGCGGCACACGGAGGTCGTGGGAGATTGAGTAAGCAAAGGTCTGCAGCTCTATATTAACCGCTTTCAACTGGATGGTCCGCTCCGCAACCCGCTGCTCGAGCTCTTCGTTGAGCTTGCGGATCTCTTCCTCGGCCTGTTTTTTTTCAATCATTGAACCGATTATCCGGGCTGTGGCATGCAGACGATTTTTCGCCATTTCTATGATATATGGCGGGCGTGTTTCGTACGCACGGGTCTCGCGAACGAGGTCGTCGTAATTGATTTGGTAGATGTCAGCAAGCTTTTGCAGTTTTTCTCTATCTTCTGGCGGATCTCCGTAACCAAAATTAATTACCCCCACAACTTCCCCATTCGCCATAATCGGTACACCGTAAAGACGTATGCCGCCATTGCACTCGATGTCCACCTGCTCACGGTTTAAAATGGCCTTTTGGGAGCAGTCAGTCCAGCATGATTCATGACACAACCACCGGCCGGAGTTCAGCGCTTCGATATTGTCTGCCGTATTGCATAGTTGTCGTGAAGCGCGATCCATCATCCGGCACCAACCCGAGGAGAAAATTCCGAAAGCGTAGTCGCCATTTGCCTCGTAGATTGCTGAAGATGTCCCCAGCAGTTCCATGTAGTCGCTGGAAAAGCTTCTAAGAAGTTCTGGTCCTATGGATTTAAGAATAGTACCAATACAGTTCAATTCGGTCAGGTCGCCATAGCCTTGGTCATGGTCCTCGGCTTGATAAATGCTATCAGGGGTTTGCTTTTGAGAAAGCATCCATTCAATCTTTTTCAAACTATCCTCGGCCTGCTTGCGCTCGGTGATGTCTTGATTGACTACGATAGCTCCCTGAACATTTCCCTTATCATCAAATACGGGTGCAGTATAATTTAGAATTATCTTCTTTTGGCCTTTAAAGTCTTCTATTTCCAACATTTCGTCGGCAATTGTAATTCCTTTATTCACTGAATGGGCAAGAGCCCAATCATCGGGTGCTATTTCCTCCCCTGAGGGAAGCCTCCATGCCTTAAATACTCCGTAATCACCTTGATCTACTTGCGGTTCTCCTCCCCAAATTCTTATCCCTTCAGGATTTCCCCGCAACAATTTCCCCTTCTCATCGGCAAACCAAAGACCAACGGGCAGAAGGTCAAAAATTTTTTGCAGCAATGCATCCCGCTTGATTATTTCTTCATCGGCCTGTTTTTGGGCGGTCAAATCACGAAAGATGCCGCGCGTATGTATAAAGCGGCCATTTCCGTCAAGTTTTACACCAACATTGCCCTCTGTTAAAACCGGGGTTCCGTCTTTAGTTACAAATATAGCCTCTATCTTACAGGAGGCTTCGCCGGTCAGAACCTGTTTAAAAACAGCCATACAGTGATCCATTGAATCGGGGTGAATAATATCCCAGAGGGTTATGCTATCGACCTCTTCAATAGTATAGCCAAGTGTTAAAAGCCAGGCCTGGTTGACAAAGACAAACTTGCCTTCGCTGTCGACACATTGAATCAAATCATGGGAATGATCGACAATGTCTTTATAGTTTGCTGCAATTTCCATGGGGAGAGGTTGATTCTTACTACTGTCTTGACCAGTCATGATTACAAACCCCCTGCCAGAGAGTATTGCACCCTTAAATCATTGATCTTCCTTTATTTATTGCTTAGCCCGCCTCGTGCTTCCGGCTATTCTAATCTATATTCGCTTAATATTCAACTTGTGCCTTCAGTTCACCTGCTTCTTTGGTTTGTGCACACTGCGCCTCCAAAGCTCCCTGACTTTTGCAGTTAAATGACAAGAAAAGGCCATTTTCTCCTTATCTAGTAAGGGTTTCGCGGTTTTTTAATTTTGCAGTAAGATGTTGCTTATTTAAGCTTTATTTGTTACATCCGGAATAAATTATAGGTGAGGTTTCAGCAGTAGCACTACCGCTAAAGAATACCACAACTGCATGGACAATTATACACCTGAAATAGCATTAACAAAGCCATATTCGTGCATTGCTTAAGTAAGAACTGATATTGGCACTGTAAATCTGCACGTAGCTTCGCCTAAAAAGGGTTTTATCTAAGTTCACAGAATGTTTGTTTCCGGGGCACCGGGTATTATGATACCATTGCTTCTATTTTTTTCATAATGGTAGAAATATCTTTGCCATACTCCGGTGAGCCATCTACAACCAGGTAGCCAAGTTTCATGGCTTCAACATTATCTATCTGCCCGGTTAAGACCAGAAAAGCTCCTTCTGTTCCGGAAAACATCATGTGGACAAAAGGTTTTCGCCTTGTATAAAAGCCCTTGCCTGCTTTAGTTCTTCCTTTTTTAATCCTGAGGTAAACAGCAGGCCCATCCGGTGCAACTGACCATTGGAAAATACGGTCGGGCATTCCCCCGGCAAATTTTTTCATATCTTTGTCCCCGGCCCGGTTCAATTGGGAGAGGGCAACTGAAATAAAATAAAGCAGCATTTTTACTTTAAGTGCTTTACCCTGTTGATCTTTCGGGATTTTTGTCGGCAAAAGCAAGGTCAGACCCAGCATAAGCGGTAAAAAACCGAGTAATGTCGGTAAGTTTTTTATCGCGCCCCGAATTTTAGGCAGGGCGATTTTGCCCGTCATCAGGGCATTAAAGGCTGCGGCATCTTTAAAGATAAAGTCTAAATCTGGGTTATCATGCCTGCCTTTATAATATTCAAGATTACCTTCAGTAAAAGAGAGGTGGCAGGCCAGTTCAGGATCTTCATTGATCTGGAACTGAACAGTGCGGTTCCAACCCCGGTATTTAGCGACCAGTGCTGGTTTTTCATCAACCAGGAGCTTGGCCAGGGGGAGAGCAGCGTTCATCAACAGCGTTGCAGTTATTCTTTGCTTTTCAGGCATTAGGCGCTAGCCTCCTCCTATACTTCATCTTCCCAGTCATCGTCTTCTTCAACTTCCTTGCCCAGCAATTCACCAACAGCTTCAATGATTCCAGCGGCATCAATTTTGTAGAGGTTGTAGAGATCGTCTGTTTGTCCGACAATGGCAAAAATGTCGGGAATACCAAGACGCTTAAGCCGGCACGATTTGCCCTCTTCAGTGATCACTTCAGCTACAGCACTGCCGAGCCCGCCTATGATGCTGTGATTTTCTACGGTGATTATTTTACGGGTATCATTGACCGCTTCGATTATTGCTTCGCGATCGAGAGGTTTAATGGTATGCATGTTGATAACCCTGACTTCTATACCCTGGTTTTCTTTTAAGGTTCTGGCTGCTTCTACGGCCTGGAGGACGCAGGGGCCACAGGCTATGACTGTGATATCAGAACCCTCGTGCATGGTTACCGCTTTTCCGATTTGGAAGCCGTAGTTTTCATTTTCATAAACAGTCTGTTCAAAGCCGCGACCTATGCGCATGTATACTGGTCCAGGATAGTCGACACAGGCACGGACTGCATTTGCTGTTTCAAATCCGTCAGCCGGGGCAACCACGGTCATATTGGCAAAAGAGCGCATTACGGCGAGGTCTTCTGTGCAGTGGTGGGTAGTCCCCGCCGTACCAAAAGAGAGGCCGGAATGGGTAGCAATAATTTTACAGTTAAGATTTTGATAGCAAATATCTGTCCTTACCTGTTCTCCGGCGCGCAGTGCTGCAAAAACAGCAAAAGTTGAAACGAAGGGTATAAACCCGGCCAGGGCCAACCCCGATGCTATACCCATCAAATTTTGCTCGGCAATACCGACATTAAAGAACCTTTCAGGATGCTTGTCTCCGAATTTGCCAATTTTGGTTGACTTGGCCAGGTCGGCTGTCAGGGCGACGATCTCTTTTCTCTCTTCTCCCAGCTTGGCCAGAACATGGCCGTAAATCTCTGTAGGGGTCATGTGATCGGTATCATAAACGCTGTAAGTTAATCCCGATTGTTCAGTCATTATAATCCTCCTCTCTTAAAATTCTATGCTTTTCCATAGAGACGATCAATTGAATTTAAAGCCTCTTCGGCCATTTTTGTATCAAGCCCACCGTAATGCCATTCCGGCTTTCCTTCCATGTAATCGACGCCTTTGCCTTTCACTGTGAGGCAATTAATTACGGTCGGCTTGTCAGGGGTTAACTGCGCTTTCTCTATTGCTTCACCCAACTGCCGAAAGTCGTGCCCATCTACTTCAAGAACATTCCAGCCAAAACTGGCCCATTTCTCTTTAATCGGTTCTATAGCCATTACCTCTTCTGTGCAGCCATCGATACAGTGTTTATTGCGATCGATAAAACCGGTTAGATTGTCAAGTTTGAAATGGCTGGCAGCCATCGCGCCCTCCCATATGCTTCCCTCGGCCAGTTCACCATCTCCCATGATACAGTAGGTTCGCCAGGGTTTCTTATGCAGTTTTGCTCCCATTGCCAGACCCACCGCGATCGGCAAGCCATGGCCGAGTGAGCCGGTCGAAGCATCAAGCCCTTTGACTTTGAGGCGATCCAGATGCATCCCAAAAGGTGACCCGGTGTGGTTAAATTCTTTTAGGAGCTCTGCAGAAAAATAACCTTTTTCCGCCAGAACAGGAGCGTAACCGACACCGCCGTGCCCCTTGCTGAGAACCAGCCTGTCTCTTTCTTCCCACTCTGGATTCTGCGGATCAATATTCATGTAATGAAAGTAGAGAATTACCAGGATATCGGCCTGGCTAAGACCGCCACCTATGTGACCTCCACCGGCCCAGAGTGTTGTTTGAACAACACTGCGCCTGATCTTCCAGGCAGTTTCAGTCAGAAATCCCAACTCGGTATCTGTCAGGGTCATAGTTTTTTACCTCCCTCTGAGATCTTAATTCTTAATGTAGAGAAGCCTTCACTGCTTTCATAGCATCTTCAGCATGGTTTAAGGTTTCCGAAATATCTTTTTCTTCGTGAGCTGCCGACAAAAACCAGTTATGGTGGGGGTGGAAGAAAGAGCCTCTTTTAGTAACTTCTGAACAGAAGATCTGGTTCAGATAGAGGTTTGGATCTTCCTTAAAATGAATAAAGGGTATGGCCGGCGGACCTGAAGGCGAAATCTCAAGTCCCTGGCGATTACCGATTTCCACCAGGCCGTCGATAAGCATTTTGCCCATTCGTTCTATTTTTTTTACCGCGTTTATTGCTTTAAGCGTTTGCAGGGTGGCCAGGGAGGCGGCCATGGGAACGGCCGACATCCAGAAAGAGCCGGTGTAAAACACTTTAGCGGCTGCATTCATCAGTGTTTTATTGCCGACACAGGCAGATATCGGATAACCGTTACCCATCGCTTTGCTGAAGCAGATCAGGTCGGGCTTAAAACCGAAATACTCACCTGAACCGCCCAGGTTAAGACGAAAACCAGCCCTGACATCATCGAGGATTAGAACGATGCCCTCAGAACGGCAGATTTTTTCAAGACCTTCCCAGTAGCCGGGAGCCGGCATAGCCTGCTCTCCGAAAGTGATATGGTGGTAGGGCATGGCGATGAAAGCGGCAATCTCATCACGGTGTATTTTGACTATCTGCTGAAAACCCTCAAGGTCGTTCCAATCAACTTTTAATATATTGGTATGGTCTTCCGCCGTAATTCCACCGTGACCGAAGCTTGTGCACCAGGGAGCCACACCGTGGTAATGATTACGTATGGTAACAATTTTTTTGCGGTTGGTGTGGGTGCGGGCGGCCAGGGTGGCATAAGTGGTCATATCTCCCCCGTTTTTGGCAAAAAAAACCCAATCGGCGATTGGGACCAGGTTAACCATGTATTCGGCCAGTTCGACCATTATCGGTCCGGGGTGATTTGTAGTGTCTGCTAACTTTTGCTGTTCAGCTGCGGCTTTGTCGACTGTTTCATGCTTATAGCCTAAAATCATTGGCCCATAGCCACACATATAGTCAATAAATTCGTTGCCGTCAACATCAGTATAGCGGCAGCCTTCTGCTTTTAAGGTGTAGAACGGGTAAGAGCCGGGAACCATCAGAGTTGGTGACATATGGCCGTAAATTGCTCCGGGAATTACCCGGGAAGCTCTTTCAAACAGCTCTGCACTTCTGCTAAATTGATATCCGCTACTTTCGGAGTCAGTCATTATTATCCTCCTCTGGGTAGATGCGAACCGGCATCCGCTTTAAAAATCAGTCAGCCATGTAGAGTGAAAGGCGGTCTATGATCGGGTTAATACCGTCTATCAGGGGTATCAACCCTCTTATTTTTATTTTACCGCTTCCGATTGCGGCATACTGGTCCAGGTTACCCTGGACCATAGCCCAGGCTGTTTGCATGTCGGCAATTTCAAGATAAGCGTTCGGTTTTTCAGTTCGGCCTTTAGCGGGTGTAAAGAGGCCGTTATTGACGGTAAGATGTACAGCCGGCCCTGCGATAACCCTGATCTCAACAACCCCATCAGGCAAACATTTCGCCAGAGGTTTCATTTCCGGATCGTGTTCGCCGATCTCTTTAACGCCAAATACCAGGGCGTTAAGAGTCAAGGTTACACATTGTTCAAAGATTTTGTCATCTTCAAGCAGCTCTTTATCGGGCTTCATGTAGTATTCAATTCTTTTTAGCAGGGAGTCAACTTGCAGCAACTTCTTTATGTGAAATAGCCCGGTCAGGTTGGGGCGGGGACTTTTTTTTGAGCGCCCCTGAAATATTGCATTGAGGGTCTCAGCATTACTGAAGGTCAGGGTTATTCTGCTTGCATTAATCTTGTCGCGCAGTGCAATTATTTTTCCCTGCCGGAAGGAAAGGGTCGTGGCCGCTTCTCCCCCTGGCAACTGGAACTGAATCGGCATATTCCATTCTTTGATGACCTGCTCTACTGTAGTATCGAATTCAGAGATGTCTTCGAGAAGAGGAATTATTGCCCTTAAGTGAATCCTGGCCAGAACCAGTTCTTTAACGGCTTCCATTGTCCCACTCCCTCGGATTTTGCTATCTTATCCTGGATCCTGCAAGTTACAAAAATACATTTCGCTTCTAGCTGCTAGTTTTCCTGTCCGGCATCAGTAAAAAATAATAAAAACACGGTAGACTTGAAAGTCACTATCGATGGACATGATCGAATCTAACTGCTTCTGCCCGGCAAGATTAAGCGCGCCTCTGAGGCTTTTCATTAAGTTTGCTATGTCGGCATGGAACCGGTTGACTCGATCAAACAAGACAATACAAGAGACGGTGTCAATCAGGTTTTTTCATTAAACTTCTCCTTAATTCGCCTTTTGTAGGTTGTTGAAAGATCGCCCTCACCACTGCCCCCGTAATTCCAAATTGTATTACAGAAGCGCTTTTTCCATGGCTTCATTGAATACACGACCGGAGGTGTGCATAATCGTATCGACCCCATTATCGGTTTGTTCAAACTGCATTGAAGCAAGGCAGGGATAGTGAAGACACATCAGGCCCGCCCTGGGGACGGCATTCTTTGCCTCCAAACCGATAATACGCCTGGATGTGTAATGTGATGAACCGCATGGAGCCCCCCTGAGGATTTTTGCCGCAACTATATTTTTCTTTTCATCAAGCGTCAAAGCTATTTTCGGTTTACCAAAATGTCGGGCAAACTCACTGATTATGGCGCTGGTATAGGGCTGTTTATTACTTTCATAAAAGCCGACTGCCTCTTCGTCGATCGAGCATAGCGGTTCGGGATAAACGATTGCTACACCCTTATTATTCAGCTCGCGGCGCAGTTGGTTGCGCAGGCCAAGGGGCAGCCAGGCGGAGCTATCGATAGAAGCTATAACGCCTTTTGCCCCTGTTTTTTCGGCCAGTGCGGGTAAAAGCTGCGCAGCCTGGTGCGATTCAGCCAGGTGCAGAATCAGTTCCGCCTGCGGGAGGTTATCCGGCAGGTATACTTCTGGTTCATCTATTACGCTTTCAGTAATGAGAGGTACCGACCATACATTAAGCTGCCATTCCTGCGGCTTGTTAGCGCTGATATGGTCGACAATGCGCTGCCCGTAATTGCCCTGAATAAGAATTAGTAGTTTCATCGGCTCCCCACTTTCGGATATTATTAAGCCCAAACATGCAGAGCTAGACAAATAAATCTAAGATACCATCTATTTTAAC
>CAZVLE010000138.1:0-10938 GCA_964627855.1 uncultured Syntrophomonadaceae bacterium
TATGCCTTTCAAGGTCCCGATCCACTGAGCATTGGTCAAGTCTATAACTACCGTTTTGATGTATCCGAAATGAAAAAACCGCTGATTGAAATAACGACAGATGCAGGCTGGGACTTTGTTCCAGTGCTATCCAGAAAGAAGATGGTGTAATAGTTAATTATAGATAGTAATTGCCCCTATTTTTTATTAATAACCTTGCCTGTTTTCCCAATTCCAATGGCTTAATAGCCACCGAATTAATTCATGCACGCCTTCTTATTTGAAGTTGTTGTCCTGGACCTCTGCTAACTATCCTACAAGATTTATGCTACCGTTCTTGCCGATAAAACATGGAAACTTAACCATGATGTTCAAACTCCGGCCTACAGGTATGAAGATGACTTCGCATTTGTTTCTACCGATAAATCGGATGAAATGGGTCATCACTTTATGGCGATTGTCAGGGCATTATGAAAACTGACATTCTTATGTCCCTCTCGTTCCTCAGCTTTTCCAGAAATAGCATTAACACCAACAGCTAATAGTAATGCATTATCACAAATGATAAGATGTTTATTCTCACATTCAATTCAATCACTTCAAGCCTTTTTCCTATCTGCCGGCTGATCATTTATAAAAAGGTTTAGTCTTCTTGATAAATAATGCCCTCCTAATGGCTTTGATCCCCCTTTTTACTTGCAGTTATTTGCTGTACTGATTAAAGTTATCTGCTGCGGTTATAAAAACAAAAGGCTCTTGACACTAATATGATAAATAAGATATTATTAGTCTTAATAAAGCTTGAGTATTTTTTTATTAAGCCAAGCGTAATTTTTCATAAACTCATTTACAAGGAGAATTGCAATGACAGCATGCAGCTAACCAGGCAAACGGAATATGCGATTCGCGCCTTAATTGAACTGGCTTCCAATCCACCAGGTACTATATTACAAAACCGGTCTGTTGCCGAAAAGCTTGAGCTGCCGGAACACTTCCTAACCAAAACTGTTCAGCTCCTGGTCAGGGCCGGCCTGGTCGAAACCAGGCGTGGTGCAGGTGGTGGTATTAAGCTGACTTCACCTCCGGAGTCAGTAACTATCGCTGATATTATTAACGCAGTTGAGGGTGAAATAGCCATAAATCCTTGTCTCAAAGAAGGTTTCTTATGTAAAGATCGCCCTTATTGCGCAGTCCGCGGTATACTCCAGCGAGCCCAGGATGCTATGAAAAATGAGTTGAACAAAGAAAGTCTGGCCGACCTGGCTAAAGAAACAGCCGGGAGAATGGCTGCTAAATAAAAATTCCTATATTTACAAAAAGGATGTGATGACATGGCTAACAATGACTTTGAAAAACAAAAAAAGGTGATGAAAGAAATTATTAAGGGGTTGCACCAGGGGCTCAGTTTCGACGAAGCCAGGAAAAAGCTTGAAATGGAAGTAGGCACTATTTCTTCACACGAAATTGCCCAGGTGGAGCAGTCCCTGATTGATGAAGGAATGTCGACAGATGAAATAAAGAAATTCTGCAATGTTCATGCCCTCCTCTTTGAATCTTCCCTGCAGAAGGATATGGGCAAAGCTGAGACTCCCGGTCACCCTGTGCAACTCTTTAAAGAGGAAAACAGGGAGATTGAAAAGCTGACCGGTACCTTGAAAGATCTGGCTGCTAGAGCAGGCGAAAAGAAACCGGAAGAGTTCAGACTGAAAGTAGGAGAGCTATTAGAAAAGCTTGGTGATATTGAACGGCATTATGTTCGCAAAGAACAGCTTCTGTTCCCCTACCTGGAGCGCTACGGTTTTATGGGGCCCACCCAGGTCATGTGGGGCAAACATGATGAAATCAGGGACTTATACAAGCAGGCCCGGGCGGGGCTGGATAAGCTTAAAGAGCAGGCTGATCTAGAAAGCTATGCTGATGAACCGCTCAACCAGCTAATAGAAGAAGTTGACGGGATGATTTTCAAGGAGGAGAATATACTATTCCCGACTTCGCTGGAAAAATTGCAAACGCCAGACTGGGTTGATATCCTTAAGGAAAGTGACCAGGTAGGTTATGCCTATATTGAGCAGCCGACTGAAACTGCCCACCTGATCGAAAATCTGAAAAAAGCGGCTGCCGAGGAGCCAACCGCCAGGGAAAACATCATTAAGCTGCCCTCCGGTGAACTTAACTCCAAACAGCTTATGCATATGCTTAATACCCTGCCGGTTGATATTACCTTTGTCGATCATGATGATATAGTCCGCTTTTTCTCAGAGAACGAGGATAGAATCTTTGTTCGCACCCGGGCTATTGTCGGCCGTAAGGTCGAAAACTGCCATCCACCGCAGAGTGTGCACAAAGTTGAAGAAATCCTGAATGCCTTCAAAGATGGGAGCAGGGATAACGCCGAGTTCTGGATTAACTTGAAAGGGAAAATGATTTACATTGTTTTCTTTGCCGTCCGGGACGAGAATGGCAACTATTTGGGGACCCTTGAAGTAGCCCAGGACATAACAGCTCTGCGTGAACTGGAAGGGGAAAGAAGGTTACTGGATGAAGGAAATTGATCTGAACAAATCCATTTTTGAGTTAACTGAAGAATATCCTGAGTTGATTGCAACCTTAAAAGAGCTCGGTTTTGCCGGGATCGCTTTCCCGGCTGTCCGTAAAACCCTGGGCCGGAAAACAACCTTACCTGAAGGCTGCAGCAAGCAGAAAAAAGACCTGGCGGAAGTAATTGATCACCTGGAAAAATTAGGCTATACTGTTACCGGGCAGAATGAACAACAATAAAACCATTATAGAAGCGTTAGGATGGCTAATTGATGAAATTAGAAGGTAACTGCCAGACAACTGCCATGGGTATTATGCCCCATACAGATGTGGACAAGGCCCTGGAACTGGCTCTGTCCCTGGATATCCCTTTTTGGCCCCAGCTACCAAAAGTGAACTTTTTCGAGGATATGTATGCTCAGATATCACAGCATTTTCCCGGGATTATCCTCGATACTGAGAAAAGAGCAGTCAGATTTTCCATAGATAAATTTTACGAGGATTTCGAGGAATATATGCCCCACTGGGAGGAGGAAGAGTTTTTCCGCCTAACACCAGATTTTTCTGCTGTATTCCACCGTTTCCTGGAGCTTGATCTTTCCAGCTACAAATATATTCGCGGTCAAAGCATCGGTCCGGTCAGCTACGGGCTGAAAATTCTCGATGAGTCTAATAAACCGATGATTTACTATGACGAAGTGCGACAGATTGTCTTTGATTTTGTAGCCAAGAAACTGCGGGCCCAAATTAATGAAATGCTGGAAATTCATCCTGGTGCCTTTGCCTGGGTTGATGAACCGGGTCTGGAAATGATCTTCATGGCTATGACCGGTTACTCCAGTGAAAGGGCTGCCGAAGATTACCGCGCCTTCCTGGAATTTTTTCCGGGGCCGAAGGGAGTGCACCTCTGCGGCAACCCGGACTGGTCATTTTTACTCAATCTTGAGCTCGATGTTTTATCTCTGGATGTACTGGCCCGCGGTCATATCTTTAGCCGCTACAGCGATGAGATTAAAAAGTTTCTTAATCGTGGGGGTATTATTTCCTGGGGAATAACACCGACACTGACCGAGGAGTATGAGAGTGAAAGCGTGAAATCGATGATCGAGATGATTGATTCTCTCTGGACCAGCCTCGGGGAAGCCGGAATTGCCCGGGATCAGCTTTTACAGCAGGCCTGGTTTGCCCCGGCCCGCTGCTGCCTGGTCAACCAGGACGGAGAAGAAACTGTGGCCAGGTCATTCCGCATGCTGCAGGAAGTGGCCGAACACTTTAAAAGTCAACTTTAGATATTAAGAAGGGGTGCTTGCCTAAGCACCCCTTCAGTTAAAGTGTTTATCTGTTCTGTTACAATTTTATCCTCTTATCAGGCAGTTACTCCAGCTGCACCCGGAAAAAGACTCAAGTCGGTATGGGGCAGAAACATGGCCGATATGTATTCGTCCATAAAGTTATTGCCTACAGCCAGTTCCATGTAAGTCATCTTCTGGCCCAACTCCACTGCTTCACGATATGCATCCTTTGATAGCAGGGCCAGGCAGGCACCTTTAACGGAGCTGTTTCCAACAAAAGTATAGCGTTCCGGGTCGATATCTGGCAATAGGCCGATCTTGATGGCCTGCTCAATATTCAGGAAGTTGCCAAATCCGCCGGCAATAATGATCTGGCCTAAATCTTTAACCTGCATTTCCACCATCTGCAGCAATGTTCTCATACCGGCAAATATGGCTGCCTTAGCCCGGATCAGGTTTTTTACATCTCCCTCGGTAATAACCAGATCGCTATCCAGGCCTGTTTCATTCTCCCAGGCCAGGACAAATTCCATGCTCTCATTCCCCATGCGCAGACGCTCGGTTTTCAGGTCGGTCTGGAATTTACCAACCCGATCGATTATACCGGCTGCAAGCATGGCGGACAGGGCGTCAATTAAACCGGATCCGCATATACCGATGGGAGGGGCATCTTTGACGGTCCTTACTATTACATCATAGGTTAGCGGATCAATATCCACACTTTCGACAGCACCGGCAGTTGCCCTCATCCCAAAAGTAATTCCTCCACCTTCGAAAGCCGGCCCGGCTGAGCAGGCACAACTGACCAGGAAGTCACTGTTACCAAGGACCATTTCGCCATTGGTGCCAATATCGACGAAAAGAGTGGTTTCATCTTTATGGGCGATCCGTGTATAAAGAGTACCGGAAACAATATCGCCGCCCACATAGCTGGCTACCTGTGGGAAGGAGATAGCAACTGCTTCGGGGTGCAGGCTCAGACCGATTTCCCTTGCTTTGACAGGCGGAACAGTATTATAGGTAGGGATATACGGTTCCAGACGGATATAACGGGGGGTGATTCCCCAGAGCAGCTGGGTCATCGTGGTATTGCCTGCGATTACGGCCTGAACGATATCATTCCGGGAGTAACCTGCTTCAGTTACCGCCCTTTCAATTAAACTGTTCAATGTTGATGTAACAGCTTCATGCAGGTCTTTCAGTCCGCCCCTGACTTCTGTGGCATGTGTAATTCTGCTGATTACATCGTCACCGTAGCGGCACTGACGGTTATAGCCACCCTGCCTACTAACAATGCGGTTGGTTAATAGGTCAATCAAATAGACTACATTAGAGGTAGTTCCCACGTCAATTGCCACGCCCAGGGTCGCTCCGTTTTGGCCCGGTTCAACCTTGATTATTTCAGCATAATTGTCAAGAATAGCCATGGTTACAGCTACGTCCCAGTTATTATCCCTAAGGGTTTCTGACAAACTGCGTAGGGCCGAAGTATTAATTTGCAGTTTCTCTTCTTCAATGGCCAGGTTTAACTCTTTTTTCAAAGCCATTCGCAGGCGGGTCAGGTCAGCCGTGTTTTCTATAAGGGTGGGCGGATCCATCTTAATCCTGACTTTCTGACAAATGGGTATACGCCTGTAACCCTGCATCAGGGCTCGGGCAACCATTTCTTCGTCTTTTGATGCATGGGCGGAAACAACCCGGTGAGTTTTAACACGCGAGGTCTCCGGAATAAAGATGGTTACATCTTCGCCTTTAACTTTTGCCTGACAGGATAAAACATAACCCTCCTGTCGCTGTTTTGCTTTCAGGGAACGATCTGTTCCGCCCTTGACAGCTCCTTCTTCCAGTTTTACCCTGCAGCGACCGCAAGTTCCCTCACCGCCGCAGTTGGCCCTGACTTCAACTCCGGCCAGAACAGCAGATCTAAGCAGGGTAGTACCTTCCTTAACGTCAATTGCTGTTTTTTCCGGTAGCACGGTTACCCTTGGGCTCATAATGTATCAACTCCTAATGGTACTTCCAGAATCATTACGGTCAGAGATTTAATTTTACCCCTGTCAATCATGGCTGTTATTCTATTTAGGTATGCTTCACCGCCCTGATTAAGTTTTGGGCAGACGATAGCGATCCGTTTTATTTCCATCACTCCATTCATAGACATCACCGGCGAACCCACGTTTCAACCGATCAGGTTGTCACCCCTGGCAAGTTTTAATAACTGCTTGGGATGGAAGTGTCGTATTTATCGGCCAGTTCACGGTGGATTCTTAGTTTCCAGGTTCGTTCGTCCAGGGCAGCCAGGATTTTTTCGGCTGCTTTTTCAGGATCTTCTTCCCAGATGAAGTAGCCTCCGTAAACGTCTTCGGCTATTTGCAGGGCGATGCCGTTGACCAGGGCACTTCCGGTTACCTCGGGAACTACTCCAACATGAGTTGGTGCACCGAGGGCTACCCACCAGCTGCCGATAGCGATAGCTTTTTCACTCATTGCTTCGGGAGCTGAAGCAACAAAGGGAACTTTTGGCATATCCATCTTCCACTGCCTGGCCAGAGCTGTGGCTAAATCATAAGCCCTGCTGTTATCAACGCAGGAAACCATATGAAAGATCAGCGGTACGCTTATAGTCCAGCTTCTGCTTCTCTATATCCATAGGATGGTGACCACCTTTCACAAATAATTACTAATTAAATAGGTTATATATTATATTAAAAATAAACCTCTATAGGTGTTGGACCAGAATTATTCTTGATGCATATAATAATGCCTATAGAAGTACTTTCAATTATAGCAGAAAAGAAAATATTTTTGCAACCCCATATTTATTTTAGGGCAATTTCATGACAAATGCTATGTAAATGGTAGCATATGCAGGCAAATGAGTTCTCCTTTCGGTTGCAGCTAAATTATTATGAAATACGAGGTTTATTTGAGTGAGAAACCACCTAAAATATGCAGCCGACATATCCATTCAAACTGGTATCGGTTGACCGGGTAGTACAAATTATCGGGCGCAGAGCAATAGCAAGAAATACCTTCATAAACGTAGCAGGGTGGTTGATAACGGAAATGGGCAAAAGCACAGGCGTTTAATTACCTGGCCGAGATCCCCCCTCCCCTGTATCCAGGTAAAGAATTGTGCAACAAAAAGGCTTGATGCGCAAGATTATTTCTTGACGCATATATTATTATTAGTTAAAATAGTAAAACCTATCGAGATACTGTCAATTTGACAGGGTGTTGATATGTTTGACGACAGAGCTTTATACTGATGGGAGCCCTGTTTAGGCTGGGCTACATTATATCGCTGGGAAAAGGCGCCTTTTGCGTTGTTCCCTCTTTCCGGGATTGGCTTGCCTTTAAAACATAACCGTGCCCTGCAGGGTGTGATTCTGGCAGGACTGGTTGCCATATTGGTCCTATCACTGGCCCTTTCTGCAGGTTGGGATCCGTTGAAGCGATGCCAGATTATTAAGACAAGGAGGATTTAATCATGGCAACAGTTAGTGTAGATATCCCCACACCTTACCGGGAGGTTGCCGGTAAGGAGGCCAGGATATCCGCAGAAGCTAATTCTCTTGGTAAACTTTTAGCGACAATTGCTGATCGTTTTCCCGGTCTAAAGGATCGGATCTACCATGACGGAGTAATTGCTCCACACCTGAATATCTACATTAATGGCGAGGAGATGCACTCTTTAAATGGCCTTGATACTGCTCTTACGGAAGGAGACAGGGTAGCCCTGGTTCCTGCAGTTGCCGGCGGAGTCGACTGGGACGATCTGGCTGAGTCGGATGGGGCACCGCTTTTGTCTGATGAGCAGATGGAACGCTATTCCCGGCATACCCGTCTTTCTGAAGTGGGTGTGGAGGGACAGCGGAAACTCCTCGATGCAAAAGTATTGATCGTCGGAGCAGGTGGACTCGGGTCTCCAGCAGCACTTTACCTGGCCGCAGCCGGTGTGGGTACCATCGGGTTAATCGACGGAGATCGGGTGGATCGTTCCAACCTGCAGCGGCAGATTTTGCATGATGAAAGCTGGATCGGCAAACTGAAAGTTGATTCAGCGAAGGCCAGGTTGGAAAAGCTTAACCCAGATGTGCTGGTGGAGACATATCCGGTAGTACTAAACTCCGCAAATGCCCTGGATATCGTGGATAAGTATGACCTGGTGGTTAACGGTTGCGATAATTTTCCGACCCGGTATCTGTTAAATGATGCCTGTGTTTTATCAGGTAAACCCCTGATTGATGCCGGGATTATGAGTTTTTATGGCCAGGCAACAGTTTATTACCCGGGCCGGGGATGCTACCGCTGCCTCTTCCCGACCCCACCGCCGCCGGGCAGTGTACCCAATTGTGCCGAAGTTGGCATAATCGGTGCTCTGGCCGGGCAGTTTGGAACCCTTCAGGCTATGCAGGCAGTTAAATTAATCCTGGGAATTGGAGAACTACTAACCAATAAGTTGTATCTCTATAACGCACTTGACGAAGAAAGTCATCTTTTTAACTGGGAGAAGCGGGAAAAATGCCCTGTCTGCGGCGAGAACCCGACTATCACAGAATTAATTGATTACGAGGAATTTTGCGGAGTGCCGGCCCCCAGTGAGGCAGAAAAGCAGGACCAGGAAGAAGAGATTCCTTTAGAGTATGACCTGGCTGCTCCACAAGCCCGGCAGCTAGTCCAAGACGGAGCCAGGATTATAGATATTCGTGAAGAACACGAGTATAGAAGGCAGTACATTCCCGGTTCAATCTTGATTCCGCTGGCCAAACTAACAGAACAACTTGAAGAACTGGATCCTGAAGAACAGATTCTCTTTGTCTGCCAGATTGGAGAACGCAGCGGCAAGGCAGTCAGGGCGCTCAGGGATGCCGGGTTTTATAATACTTATAACCTAGCCGGGGGAATTATAGCCTGGGTCAATCATCGCTATCCAACAGCCGGGGCTAAAAAGGAAGAACTGGTCTGATGGGCCGCCATAGCGATCAGCGCCGCAGCAGTCTGCTCGACCTAATTAGCAGCACGCTGTTATTGCCCCTGGAAAGGGTCGGTCCGAGAACTAACTGCGGTAGATATTTGAAAGAAACCCGGACCTGAAGATAGTTGCTGTAGAATCGGACGCATCAACGGGATTGAACGGTGAGCGGGCGGGACGCCATAGCATTCATAGCCTGGGGCAGGCTTCATACCCGGGATTCTTGATCGTGGATTTATTGAGCAGGTTGTTAGAGTACTTGAAGCAGGCTTACGAGTACGCTGAACTTTTATGCAGGAAAGAAGAGACCAGCACTGAACCTTAATCTGGAGCAGCTCTGTGTGCCGCCCGGCAGGTCTTATCAGAGGAAGCGGCGCAGGGGGAGTAACTATCCTGCCCAACCGGATGGAGCGCTACTTAAGCTTATTAGAACAGGGTGATGATCATGCCTGAAGAGAAAATATATCTTTCCAAAAAACTACGGCAGCAAATGCTGGAGCACGCCCGCTGTGAAATGCCCTTTGAAGCATGCGGGATTGTCGGTGGCCAAGATAGGCGTGCTCTCAACTATTACCCGTCCCATAATGATTTGCAAAGCCTGACAAGTTACAACATTGCCCCAGAAGATCTTTTCCGGATCATGATGGAACTTGAGGATAAGGGCCATGAATTATGGGGTATATTTCATTCGCACCCGGCGACGGATCCTTATCCCTCGGAAAGGGATATTAAACAGAGCTATTACCCGGAAACTTATTACCTGATCGCATCATTCATTAACTATACTGAACCTGAACTGCGAGCTTTTCGCATCAACGAGGGGGCAGTGGAAGAAGTTGAAATAATGCTGGTTTAAAAGGTTGCCTGGCTGTTTCTGTGTAAAGGGTTGACTGTACCTGCATCCTTTAAAAATCCTTAATTCTATAAGGTAAAGTCAAGCTTTGAGGAAGCTGCATGGACGCTCGGGGTCTGAGCGAAGGCAATGTCGTTGCCAGTGCTGAACGAAGCACCATGTCCGAACTGGCCAGCTTAACAGGGAGCGCGAAAAAAGTACTTGTTTTTTAAGTAAGCCTTGAACAGTAGCAGAAAAAATAGTAATGTTGAATTTCATACGGCCTGGTCATTGAAGAGAGGTAGGGATAATATGAACAGTATACTAGCAGTAGATATTGGCAGCGGAACCCAGGATATTTTAATCTATCAACCCGGGCAGGAAATGGAAAACAATATCAAGATGATTCTTCCTTCCCAGACTCAAATTGTAGCCAGACAGATTGAGAGATTGACAGAAGAAGGGAAAGATATATTCATTCATGGCTACCTGATGGGTGGTGGGAGTTCATCCGGGGCAGTTAAAAAGCATCTTCAGGCGGGCCTTAAGCTCTATGCTACCCGTGAAGCGGCCCTGACTATCAAAGATAACCTGGAGAAAGTAACCGCCCAGGGAATTGAGCTGACAGATTCCGTTCCCGCTGGCTGCGCCCGGGTAGAATTTAAAGATATTGATATTCCCGCTTTGAGAAAAACCCTGTCCCTGTTTGAAGAGGAGTTGCCGGGTGTTTTTGCATTTGCTGTTCAGGATCACGGTTTTTCCCCGGACAGTAGTAACCGGGAATTTCGTTTTGCACACTGGCAAAGATTTCTTAACCAGGGTGGCAAACTATCAGGTTTGCTCTATGATCATCACAACCTGCCTGACTATCTTACCAGAATGAGGGCAGTTCTTAAGTGCTGCCGGGATGATGCTGAGGAGATCTGGTTGATGGACACAGGTGCAGCGGCAATCCTGGGCAGCCTGGAAGATACCAGGGTCAGGGAGGCCACGGTAAATGATGGCAGTATGCTGGTCAATGTAGGCAATCAGCATACTATAGCTTTTCTTGTTACAGGTAATCGAGTATATGGCGTATTTGAACACCACACCGGCTTATTGACGGAACAAAAGCTATCCGATTACTTAAAACGTTTTCAGATCGGCAGACTGACTCATGAAGAGGTGTTTAACGATCACGGCCACGGCTGTGCTGTTCTTCCCGAAGCAGTAGATTTCAAGTTTGACTTTATTTCCGTTACCGGTCCGCAGAGAAAACTTGCCGCCAACATAGGCTACCTGGCTGTTCCACATGGAGACATGATGATCTCCGGCGCTGCCGG
>CAZVLE010000139.1:0-17068 GCA_964627855.1 uncultured Syntrophomonadaceae bacterium
CATTCCTCTTCTGAGTTGATTATTTGCTTTCATGATAAAATGGAAATAGCTAAACTGATTGTTAGTGTGGGTTGAAGGGGTGTTAATATGGTCGCATTAGCCAAAATGGTTATTTGCTCTATCTTAATCATGCTATGCTTATTAGCGGGATGTTCCAATCAGCAAGAAGAAGGAGTCTCTTTTGTTGCTACTGTTATAGAGAATAACCAATCTAACCTTCTGGTAGAGCCTGTTGAAGGTTCAGCTGAGCTAAGCAGTGCAGACAGAATTGTAGCGCATGTAGGTGATGCGATTATTGTTGATCTACAAGGTGCTGAAGCAGATATCACAGCGGTTGAAGTTGGAGATAAGGTGATCATTTTTTATGATGGGATGATTGCTGAAAGCTATCCGGCACAAATTTGGAGTTTTCGAGTTCAGTTGATGGATTGAGGTATGAAGTTGGTTAGACTACATTTTGCATTTATTAATCAGATGATGTTTCTTTATCGAGGGATATCTGTTTAGTGGAAAGATTAATAACCTCTTAAAGTCAATGGTGCGGGCGAGAGGATTTGAACCTCCACAGGATCTCTCCCACTGGATCCTAAGTCCAGCGCGTCTGCCAGTTCCGCCACGCCCGCGTTTATAACCCGCATTAAATTATAACTGCTTTTCTCAAGAACTTCAAGTTACGAAGAACTTATTCCACGTGCTTTACGGGCTTTAATCGGTGCTGATATGCCTTGGGTCACATATTAATTGCTGTAAATGTAGGCGGTAATCGAATAGCTGACCACCCGGAAATGCAAAGGGAAGGATAAAAAACCATTTGGCTGGTCGTTTTTCCTTCCCCTGCAAAATTATTTTTTCCTGAAGACTGGTTCTGGCTTTACCGTAACTATTTTCCGCAGCTCTGCAAGGCCCGGGAAATAACCAGGCGTTGAATTTCGGCTGTTCCTTCCCAGATTTGATAAATTTTTGCGTCGCGAGCCCATTTCTCGACCGGATATTCGCGCATGTAACCGTAACCGCCAAGGATTTGAATGGCTTCGATGGTGGTTTCCATCGCCACGTCTCCGGCGTAAAGTTTGGCCATGCTGCCCTCGCCCCGCTGAAAGGGTATTTCGTTGCCGGTCATCCAACCGGCTTTCCAGATCAGCAGGCGGGCTGCCTCGATCTTGGTTGCCATGTCGGCTAATTTGAAGCCAACACCTTCATGAAGGATAATTGGCTTTTTGAACTGAATCCTTTCCGTGCTGTATTGCAGGGCATACTCGAAAGCGGCACGGGCAATGCCGAGGGCAACGGCTCCGACTCCGGGGCGCGAGTGCTCGAGCATGGCCATGGCCCCGAAAGCTCCGGCGGTGGAACCGGGTTCACCTGGTTCTCCACCAAGACGGTTTGCTTTTGGCACCCGGCAGTCGGTAAGAATAACTTCAGAGGTATGGGATGCGCGAACACCCATTTTCTTTTCTTTTTTACCCATGGCCAGGCCGGGTGTATCTTTTTCAACTATAAAACAGGCCAGTCCTCCCCAGCCCAGACTTTTATCAGTTGTGGCAAAGACCACGTGTATATCGGCTATACCGCCATTGGTGATAAAGCATTTGTTTCCATTAAGGACGTATTCGTCTCCTTCAAGGACAGCGGTGGTTGAAATGTTGGATACATCCGAACCGGCCTCAGGTTCTGTGAGGCACATTGCACCAAGGCGAACATCATCGGGGTCGCAAAAGCGGCCAATGTACTTCTTTTTCTGTTCTTCCGTACCCATAACCATGATTGCCGTGGCGGCAAGGCCACTGCTCAGGATGGCCGTGCCTATGCCGGCGCAGCCCCAGCCCAGCTCCTCAGCGACAATAAAATGGGTTATGGGGTCGGTCACGTCTCCTCCGCCATATTCTTCGGGAAAACCGAAGTTGGTCAAACCCAGTTTGGCTGCTTTTCTGACGATATCCCAGGGGTATTCTTCTGATTCATCGTACTCTTCGGCCCGTGGGCGAATCTCCTTTTCTGCAAAATCATGAACCATCTGTTGCATCGCTTTTTGTTCGTCAGTCAGGGTAAAATCAATCATTTTCTTCCTCCTTGTTAAAATTATTTATTTTTATCCTCTCTGGTGTTTTTGCTATTGATTAAGATTTGAATTACTTCTTTGCTGCTGTATAGAGGTTTGTGATCGAGCATTTCTCTGGTCCTTTTATCTGAGACAGTCCAGCGGTACCTGATAAAGTCAAGCATCGCGGAAGGGGCTTCCACACCCGGAAAGTGGATTAAATAAAGTAGGTCGATCAGTGGGTAGGCCAGCCAGGGTGGCAAGGCCAGTACTCTGATGCCGGCCATGGCTGCGATCTCTTTAGTAGATACCAATCCTTCGCCAACTGCGTGAAAAACGCCCTCTGCTTCCATTTCAAATACTTTCATAAAGACTTCAGCCACATCATTTTCATGAACAAATTGCATCTGTGGCCGATTGGCGCTAATCTGGAGCAAAAAAGGCCAGTTGAGGACAAAACGGGAGAGGTAATTGTCGACACCCGGTCCATAGATGATACAGGGCCTGACCATGGCTAACTTTATTTGCTTATGTTCGCCGGCAAAGTTTTTAATTGTACCTTCAACTGCATACTTGTCTGCTGCATATACATAGCCGCTGTGCTCTCTGACAGGGGCTTCTTCATCGAGCAGGGGCGGGTTGTCGGGAAAAGCGCCAAAAGCAGATGTAGATGATGCGATGATGGCCTGGTTAACAGTACATTCTGCTGCTGCTTTTAATATATTAGCAGTTCCGTCCAGGTTGATTGAGTGCATGGCCTTGACATCCCTGATAGGATCGACGACAAAGGCCAGGTGAATAATGTTATTAACTCCTTGCTCTTTGCAGAGTTCAATTACTTCAGGGCTGCGAACATCGATCTGATAAAAAAAGACTTTATCAGTTGTTTCTGTTGCGCTAATTTGTTTTGTATCGATGGCAACAATTTTTTTAACTGAATTGTCCAGGCTTAGTCGTTGCAGGATTTTTTGTCCGAGATAACCGGCTGCGCCTGTCAGGGCAACTGTTTTCAAAGCTGAGTCTCCTCTGGCCTGATTGATAGTTAGTGTTAATATAGACTGCTACTCTTTTTGAAATATGTGGATGGCTGCTACTGCCTCTTCCACACCGAGAAAACCACCCCCGTTTTCAGCCAGGCCCAACCGGGCGTCCATAACCTGGCGTTTTCCGGCTTCACCACGCAGCTGGGTTACTATTTCATAAACCTGGGCCAGACCAGAAGCTCCGATAGGGTGACCGCGGCACTCCAGCCCTCCCGAAGGGTTGACGGGAAGCCTGCCCCCTATTTTTGTTGCTCCTGAAGCGGCGAATTCTCCACCTTCACCTTCCGGGCAGAAACCGAGCACTTCTGTCTGCAATAGTTCGCCAAAAGCTGTAGCATCATGAACCTCGGCTACATCGATATCTTCTGGGCCGACACCGGCCTGGTGATAGGCTTTTTGAGCGATCAGTTTACCAATATGCTCACCGTCAATAGCCCTTTCTCTGCCTGTACCCAGGGTAGAGGCGAGAATTTTTACCGGGCGGGCTTTGTTAAGACGGGCCAGGTAATTTTCAGAACAGAGGATGGCTGCTGCGGCCCCGTCACCTACAGGTGAACACATTGAACGGGTGAAAGGATAAGCAACGGGTTTATCAGCCAGTATTTCTGCAACGCTCATCTCTTTCCTGATCTGGGCCTGAGGGTTAAGAAAACCATGGGTATGGTTCTTTGAGGCGATAATAGCCAGTTGTTCCTGGGTGGTTCCGTAACGGGCCATGTGAAACCTTGTGCCGAAAGCATAGATATCCATAAAAATACTTCTTCCTGCTCCGGGTTCTGATTCCGGTGGGACAGCAAGGGGAAGTGAACTGATCATTTCCATGATTGAGGCCAGCTTGTTCGGAAACTCTTCCACATCAAGGCAGGTTGCGTAAGAACGGAAAGAAAGCATTTTATCTTCGCTGCTGATTTTTTCAGCGCCCAGGACAAGAACCACATCGTAAAGGCCGGCTTTAATGGCCGTCCAGCCCAGGTGCAGGGCAGTGGCGGCACCGGCACAGGCGTTTTCTGTGTTGATGATCGGTATTTCAGCAAAGCCCATGGGCGTAAGCATCACCTGGCCCCTGATAGAATGTTGTTCGCTGAACATTCCCCAGAATGAATTGGCCGCGTAAGCTGCTTCGATGGCCTCTTTTTCTAAGCCGGCATCTGCCAGGGCTGCATTGACTGCTTCTGCTGCCAGCTTTTTGACAGAACCGTCGAGAAACTTCCCGAAATTGGTCATGGCTGCCCCGATTATGTAAACATTATCAGACATTTTGTTCCTCTCTTTCCACCAGGCTAAAGTCTTTCAGAGGCGAATACAGCCAGGCTGTCATTGGAACCGTCTTCTATAAGACCAGCCCTGGCATCGCGAAATATTTTCTCGATATGATATTCTCTGGCCAGGCCGTTACCGCCAAAGATCTGAATGGCATCATGAGCTACCTGGAATGCTGTGTCGGTGCAGAATATTTTAGCGGCGACTGAGTATTCTGTAGCCGGTGGAGTGTTATTCATGTTGTAATTCATGGCCGCCCTCGATAAAGCACGGCTGGCTTCAATTGATTTGAACATGTGAAACAATTTGTAGCGAACATGCTGGTGCTCAAATAGGGCTTTGCCGCCCTGAACTCTTTCCTTGGCATAGACCAGCGCCTCTTCATAGGCAGCCCGGGCTACTCCGGTATAAACTGCAGACATGTAGGCGTTGGCCGTAGCCAGGGTTACATCAAGAATAGCCTCGTAGCTGTCTTCTTCGATCAGCATGTATTCCTCACGCACTTTAACATTGTCGAAGTAAAGTTCTCCCTGGTTAAGCGCTCTTTTGCCCATCTTGTCCAGCGGTTTCCCGCGCGTTACCCCGGGCAGATCGAGCGGAACAATACAGATTCCCCCGCCTGCCATGCCCATTTCAGGATCTATGGTCAGGTAAACGGCAGCATGCGAAGCTACAGTGCCCATGGAAACCCAGGCAGCTTTTTGCCCGTTGAGAACCCAGTGATCTTTTTCCTTGCGGGCCCTGACCTTACCGGATATGGCCGAATCCTGGAATTGACCGGTGTTGCAAGCCAGGGTGTCAGAGCCGTGATCGGGTTCGGTAATGGCCCAGCAACCGGTATACTTGCCCTCCTCATCATTGCAAAATGGAAGGATAATGTTGTCGACCAGAAAGTCGGTCGGGACCATTGCTGAAAGGAAGGCCGGGAAACAGCAGACTCCCAGGGCAATGGTTAAATCGCAGGCGCCCCAGCCCATTTCTTCGGCAACCATGTTTACCTCGACCGGAGCCAGGCCGAGCCCGCCGTATTCGTCAGGGATCAGAATTTTATGCAAGCCCAGTTTGTAAGCCCCTTTCATGTAGTCCCAGAATTCCGAGTTTGGAGCGATCACTTCCTCGGGACTTAAAGGGTCAAGTCGTTCACTGATGGGGCGCATTACCTCGCTTGCAAACTTATGAACCGTATCGCGAAACATTAACTGCTCTTCTGTCAGGTCCAGATCCAAATCGAGATAGGCCATTTTTAGGTTCCTTTCTATTAAGGATTAAACTTATAAATATTTCCTTCATTTTTTTCGAGCGCTTCACGCAAGAGTCGGTCAAGCGGTTTTTCTGATATGGTTTTTGGAATTTCTGCAACCACCTGTAAGTAGGAAGGAATAAAGTTTGTGGCCAGCTCCTGGCGGCATTTCTCAAATATTTTTTCCGCATTAATTGTTTTACCGCTAAAAGGCGTTACTGCTGCCACGAGATCGCTTTCTCCGGGGGCTCCGGAAGCTGCCGGGATACCATAGACACAGACTTCACTGACATCAGGGTGTTCACCGATTACTTTTTCCAGGTAATCGGGCTGAATGAAATCTCCGGAGCGGCGCAGTTCTGCTCCCTTGCGGTGCTGAAAATAGTACCAGCCCTCCTTGTCCCGGGAAACAATGTCACCGGTGCGCAGCCATCCACCACGCGTTTTTTCGGCTGATGCTTCCGGCAGGCCAAGGTAATCAACCTTGGTTTCTCCTTTTAAGAGGCGGCAGATTAGCTCACCCTTTTCACCCGGCGGTAAATCTTTGTCATTTTCATCGACGATTTTAAATTCCATGATGCCGGGTACTGGTTTGCCAAAGGAGCCGATTGGGCCTTTACCGATCGGTTTGTAGGCAAAACCGCCTTCTACCGAGCCGTACCATTCTAAAATTTTTACGTTAAAGCGTTTTTCGAATTGATCCCAGATTGCTTTTGGGGTGCCGGCGCTGATCACCTTTGTTACCGGGTTGTCTGCATCATCTTCCCGCTCCGGTTCGTTATATATTGAAGACATCATTCCGCCCAGCAGGGAAAAGGAGGTGCACCCGTATTTGCGGCACAGATCCCAGATGCGGCTTTTAGTGAAGCGGGGGCTGAAAACTGCCTTTATGCCGAGGTAAAGCGCCGGGAAAAGGGTCACTGCCTGGGCATTGCCATGCGTCAGGGAAAGACCGTTGTAGAGGATATCGTCTTTTTTGTATTGCCACACCAGGCGGGTGAGGATCGTAAAAAGGCCGGTCCGGTTGTTGCGGATCATTACTCCCTTGGGGTCTCCCGTTGTGCCCGAGGTATAGATTATTTGCATCGGGTGACGCACATCCATGATTTGCTGCTCAACTTTTTGCCAGTTTTCTTCTGCCAGGGTATCATTTAATGAATGATAAGTGCCGGATGGTGCAATATCCTGTTCCGGGCGATAGGCTACGGAAATGAAATCAAGGCGCGGCAGCTCTTTTTTTATCTCTTCCAGGTAGGGGAGGCACTCGCCGGAAACGATAGCCGCCCGGGCGCCGCTGTTTTCGAGCAGGTACTTGAGTCTTTTCTCCCGGTAACGGGGATCAACCGGTACGGCTACAGCACCGAGGGTGGTTCCTGCCAGCAGGGCATAAATAAATTCGGGGTGGTTACGCATGTAAACGGCGAAGGTGTCGCCCTTGCCGATGTTCCGGTCGGCCAGCAGGCGGGCCAGTTTGTTTGATTGTCTGTAAAGGTTGCCATAGGTGAGAACTTCTTCACCACCGCAGCCGTCTTCAAAAATGAATATTTCCCGGTCCGGGTTTTTATCTGCCTGCATCTCCACGAAATGGGAAGCAATGACCTGGTTCAAGTGTGCTTTGGACATCTTTGATCACCTCTTTTCCAGAGAAATCAGGGGTGTTTACTCTTCAATAGCGCCAATGAAGCCCCGGTTATAGGTGGGAAACTCTTTGTTAAAGATTTCTTCCCAGTATTCTTCCGTCCAGTACTTGTGGCGGTCAAAATAGGGATCTATTTTGGCGGCACTGACAGAGACGCTGACTACCAGATCGACATCTTCGATAATTTCCAGGGCCAGGGCGGCAAAGGCAAAGGTGCTGAATACGCGGCAGTGCAGGCCCAGTCTCCAGGCAATAGATGCCGCTGCCCCGGCAGCCAGGTTGATGTTAATGTTCCGAAACTGGCAGCTCGGTCCGCGGGCCGTTAATGATTCCATGGTTTCGGCACGGTTTAATTCTTTGCAGGTGCGGTAACCGCAGGCGCCGCAATCGTAATTGAAATAAGATCTTCTCTTGTCACCGATAATGAGCAGAGAACAGGGTTCCTTGATTAATTCCATCAGATGGCGGCCGTCGCGGGCGGCAAGCGGTGACATGTCACCGAGGGAAAAACAGAATTCAGCAATCATTTCCATTTCCTCATTGCCGATGGTAATCATTTTTATGGTATTGTGATTACCAAAGCGAATGCTGTTATGGGCAGACAGGGCCATCAGTTCTACAGCGCGATCCAAACCTTTTTGGACCAGGTCATCCATCTCTCTGATTGTCATGATCAGACCTCCTTGAAGACGTTATCACTGCTTAGCTAGACAGGCTAACTGTAGATTGAGCGAAACTGCGGCCAGAGCCGCCTGATAATCCTGTCCTGCATCGTTTTTTCGTTATACTGGTCATACTTAAGGGGAATATCCCTGAAAGGACTTTTTTCGGTTACCGATATGCCTACTGCGAGAGCAAAGCCTGTGTTTTTTGGCAGCAAGCCAAGCCTTATCGCAGCAACCCCGGCTGACCAGAATAAGCCGTAGTCAATACCTAAGTTACGGGCAAGTGAGATCATACCGTCAATGGCGTAAGCAATATTGTTAGCCCTGAATATACATAACGGTCCGGGGTAAGCAATGCTAGTTTCAGAAGGTAGCTCTTCCGCTTCCCTGAGGTATTCACAGGTCAGCTTACCGCACATGTTGCAGTTAATGTCCGCCGGGTCGGTCTTGCTGCGCAGGGAGGTGACCAGTAGAACGGCGTCGGCATCGCGAAGCATTTCTGCGTCGCGTTTGAAAAACTGCCAGCTCTTGTTGTCTTTAGCCATGGCTTCTACTTTTTGGCATAAATCTTCTATAGCGCATTCGTCATCGACAATATGAACGGTGCATTCTCCAACACCACCGACTCTCGGTGCTGTTGTGGCGGAGGCCAGCAGCAGGCGGGCGGCTATTTTTACTGCTTCAAAACGGTCTGTTTCAAACTGTTTGATACTTCTTTCCATACTCACGGGTTGTTCACTTCCTTTGCCGGAGTTTATCAGGTAATGCCGTGCTTTTTGGCTATTTCAGGGTAAGCTTCATAAGCCGGTTTCAGCATGGGGAGAAGGTTTAAAACTTTTGGCATGGGGCCCTTGGCTTTGATCAGTCCTTTTGCCAGTGCCGTCGGCAGTTTAATTTCCTGCAGCCAGAACTGGTGGCAGCTGTCACCACTTAAACTCATCTCTATGGTCGGTTTGTAATCTGCATCGCCACAGATCACTTGGCCATCGTTGGTTAGCCAGATATAGCCATCAGGTTCGTGGATATTGAACTTGATAACAATGCCAGCCTCCTGGTACTTGGGCCCGACAGTAGGATCTTCCAGCAGGGTGTTGAATAGTTCACCTAAAACCTCATACATCTTTTCTGTGCTGGTGAAAATCATCGTTTGCTCCTCCTTAAACCAAGCAGTATGATCTTTCTTGTAAAAATACCGAGCGGTATAATAATCATTTCAACAGAAATCTCATCTTTCCTGCCCAAAATTAAAACTTTACAAATTATTTAGATTTTACATCTTTGGCATGGCCTTTAGTTCTGTTTATCGCCCCGGAAAAGAATAAAGATCTTTTCCGGCAGGATTTCTTCTAATATTTACGAATATTCTAAGGTGAAGAAAGGGGGATGTTTTGACCTCTTGATTAAAACAGGCTTGGTGGTTAAAGGACAGTGGGGTAATGAGTTATATCAACTCCTTCAGCAATGCACTGAAATTGACTTGATCGGCTTGGTTTGTCTTGATAAAGAAGGCGGCTGGTTAAATAGCAAGGAGCGAAAGAAGCTATTTATTACCTCTGATCTTGAAAAAATGATTGCCCTGCCGGAGCTGGAAACGGTTATTGATTGTAGCGGGGATCCTTCTGTTTGTGATTATTTGAAAGAAAAGCTTGCAGATGGAGTTCAGCTTGAGGAGATTAAACCTTGCTCGCTCTTTAAGACAATGCTCAGTTCGAATGAACAGCTACTTGAGAATCGCCTGATCAAAGGAGAACTGCTGGCCATCCTCAATGCTGTCCAGGATGCAATAGAAGTTGTCGATGAAAAAGGGATCATCAAGTATGTTAACCCTGCTTTTACCAGAGTAACTGGAATAGCGGAGCGTAGGCGTCTTGGTTGCAATATATTTGAAGTTTCACCGCATGGTGCGCTGGCTCAAGCGTTGATTCAGCAAAAACCTGTTACCGGTTACCGGACCTATGTGGGCGGCTCTGATGCCGATGTTATCTCCAATGCTTCACCGATCATTGTTGATGGGGAATTAATGGGTGCAGTGGTGGTTTTCCAGCCAGTAGGGGATATCTTAAAATTGATGGACGAACTGAAACATAGCAATGCCATAATTGACAACCTTTACGCCCAGATCGATCAGATATCGGGCAGTCACTTGACCTTTGAAGCACTGACCGGTCAAAGTAAGGTTTTTACTGCTACTGTTGAAAAAGCCCGCAAGGCAGCCCGGAGTGATTCATCCGTGTTGATCAGCGGGGAAAGCGGCACTGGAAAAAGCCTTTTTGCCCGTGCCATTCATAATTACAGCAGTCGGAAGAAGAGACCTCTCATAGTGGCTGATTGCGTGGCGATCCCCGACTCTTTACAGGAAATTGAAATATTTGGTTGTGAAAAGGGCGCCATGCCGGGTATTTTACGTACCCGTCTCGGTAAAATTGAACTTGCCGAAGGGAGTACGCTCTTTTTGAAAGAAATCAACTCCCTTAATCCATTCTTGCAGAAAAAGCTCAGCAAGGTTTTAGATGATCAATATTTTTACCGTATTGGCGGTGATAAGCCTATTTCTGTCGATGTCCGGATTATTGCTTCGGCAAGCGAAGATCTCCTAAAAGCTTCGTTACAGGGGAAATTCTCTGAAACCCTTTACAGAAAAATGAGTCTGGTTGCAATCGATTTACCGCCACTGCGCAGGCGAAGCGAGGATATTAACCTTCTGGCGGATGTGCTGATGGACAACCTGAATCGTAAACTGGGTAAAAAAGTATCTGAACTATCACCGCGGGCACTTCAGGAGTTAACCGATTATGATTGGCCTGGAAATATAAGCGAATTAAAAAGTGTTCTCGAACGGGCTATAGTTGTTGCCGAAGGGCCGCTTATTGAACACCATCACTTATCACTTTTTAATGGCAAGCCGGGCAGCAGGGCTGTCCCGGTTTTTGACGAGATTATACCCCTCGATAAAATGGAGGAAATCATGCTAAAGCTGGCTCTGACAAGGTACGGCGAGACTCTTGAAGGTAAAAAAAAGGCTGCCCGGGCCTTGAATATATCTCTGGCTACTCTATATAATAAGTTAAAAAAGTACAGCGTTTAAATAACAGTGAATGGAGGACTGGGTTTTGAAACTTTACGAATACCTGGGAAAGAAGCTTTTTTACCGTTATGATATTCCGGTTCCGCGAAGCAAGCTGGTCGAAAATGCGCAAGAAGCAGCTGCAGCCGTAACTGAGCTTGGTGATGTTGTTATCAAATCACAGGTTCTATCAGGGAAAAGAGGTAAAGCCGGCGGCATCGCCTTTGCTTCTGAGCCGGGGCCGGCGAGAGAAGAAGCGGAAAGAATCTTAGGGATGGAATTTAACGGCCTGAAAACGGAAAAATTATTGGTTGAGCAGAAGTTACAGATTGATCAGGAACTCTATCTTGCTATAACAATTGATGCCTCTTCCCGCTGCCCTGTTGTTCTTGCTTCCCTGGATGGTGGTATGGATGTTGAGGAAGTAGCCGAAGAGAGAATGATTAAATGGCCGGTTGATATCACAATTGGTTTGCAGGATTACATGATCCGTGAAATATGTCGCCAGATGGGGATAAGCGGTGACCTGATGAAGGAGTTTATCAGCTTTTTGCCCAAGCTCTACCGGATGTTCAGGGAACTTGATTGTGAACTGGCCGAAGTGAACCCGCTTGCCCTGACACCCGATGGTCTCGTGGCTGCTGATGCTAAAGTGACGATTGACGACGATGCCCTCTATCGTCATCCCCAACTGCCAAAAATTAGCGAGAAAACTGCCCTGGAGTTAAAAGCGGAAGAACTTGATTTGGCCTACGTTGAACTTGAAGGCGATATCGCGGTCATGGCAAACGGGGCCGGTATCACAATGGCTACTCTCGATATGGTTCAGCATTACGGCGGGGCTCCGGCTAATTTTCTTGATTTTGGCGGGGGTGCTGATGTAAAGAGAACTTCACAGGCTATCGAACTGCTGCTGGGTACATCCCCGAAGGTTTTGCTGATTAATATATTTGGCGGTATTACCCGCTGTGATGTGGTCGCAGAAGCTTTCACCGGGGTCAGGGAGAGTAAGGGCATTGATTTACCGGTATCATTTCGCCTTGTCGGTACCAATGAGGCGGAAGGAAGAGCTATTCTTGAAAAGGTCGGCATCAAGACCTTTAATACAATGGACGATGCAGTGCGCCACGCCGTTGAGCTGAGCGGGAAAGGAGCATAACTGATGGCTATTTATGTCGATAAGGATACACGGGTTTTAGTTCAGGGCATGACCGGTAAGCAGGGTTCATTCCACACCGGTCAGATGCTTGCTTACGGCACTAATATTGTTGGCGGGGTTTCGCCCGGAAAAGCAGGGCAATCAGTTGAAGGTATTCCAGTTTATGATACTGTTTTTGCAGCCCTGGAAAAGGAGCCGGCAGAAGCCAGCATCCTTTTTATACCAGCTCCTTTTGCCAAAGATGCTGCTTTTGAAGCACTTAACGCCGGGATAAAAATTCTGGTTTTAATTCCCGAGCATATCCCGGTTCACGATGCTATGGAGATAATGGCTTATGCCAGCCACAAAGGGGCTGTCGTGGTTGGCCCGAATACATTTGGCCTTGTTTCTTCCGGAAGCTGTAAAATTGGGATTATGCCTAACCGTTACTTCATTCCCGGACCGGTTGGAGTAGTTTCACGCAGTGGAACCCTTTGTTATGAAATTGTTGGTCACCTTACCGAAAGCGATATTGGAACAACAACTGTCGTTGGTCTCGGTGGAGACAGGGTGGTGGGGTTACACTTTATCGATGTTTTGAAACAGTTTGCCGAAGATCCGACTACAGAGGTGATTATTCTGGTCGGAGAAATTGGGGGCAGCTCCGAGGAAGAAGCGGCTTCTTACATTTCAGCTTCGATCAAAAAACCTGTAATAGCATATCTGGCCGGGCGCAGTGCTCCACCGGGTAAGAGAATGGGTCATGCAGGAGCGATAATTGAAAGGGGCAGGGGCACATTTGAGGGAAAAGTAAAGGCTCTGAACGAAGCGGGTGTTAAGGTTGCCCAAATGCCCGGCGATATACCACCGCTGGTTAAAAGTTTCCTTAAATAAATGATCCCGGAAAGGAGGATAAAAACATAATTGAATGATCGGGAAAAAAAAGAAAAACTAATCGAGGCAAAAAAGGCCTGGCAGGAAAAAGTGCAGAAAGTTGTTGAGAAACATCCGGAACGTAAGGATTTTAAACTTGATTCAGACTTGAAAGTGGAAACTGTTTATGATCCTCTCAACATGGAGGGTTTTAGCTACGAAGATAATCTTAACTGGCCCGGCGAATATCCTTTTACACGTGGTATTCAGCCGACCATGTACCGCGGTCGACTGTGGACTATGCGCCAGTATGCCGGCTTTGGCAGCGCCGAAGAAACCAATAAGCGTTTTCGTTATCTGCTTGAACAGGGCCAAACCGGTTTAAGTGTCGCTTTTGATCTTCCAACCCAGATTGGCTATGATTCGGACCATCCATTGGCCAGAGGTGAAGTAGGTAAAGTAGGGGTGGCCATTGATTCTTTAGCTGACATGGAAATATTGATGGATAAAATTCCTCTTGACCAGGTCAGCACATCGATGACGATCAACTCACCGGCGGCTGTTTTACTGGCCATGTATATGGCTGTAGCCGAAAAACAGGGCGTACCGATGGAGAAAATTAACGGCACTATTCAAAATGATATTCTCAAGGAATATGTTGCCCGTGGCACTTATATTTTTCCACCCCGTGAATCGATGCGCTTAATTGTTGATATATTTGCCTTTGCCGGTGAAAAAATACCAACCTGGAACACCATCAGTATTAGCGGTTATCACATCAGGGAAGCCGGTTCCACAGCCGTGCAGGAAGTAGCTTTCACCCTAAGCAATGCTATAGCTTATGTTGAAGCAGCCCTGGCAGCGGGAATGGAAGTTGATAAGTTTGCCCCACGGCTGTCGTTTTTTTTCAATGCTCATTCAAATTTTTTCGAAGAGACTGCCAAGTTCAGGGCAGCCCGCAGAATATGGGCCCGCCTGATGAAGGACCGGTTTAATGCCAAGAATCCCCGTTCGATGATGTTACGTTTTCATACCCAAACAGCGGGCTCTACTCTTACGGCCCAACAGCCTGATGTTAACCTGATGCGGGTAGCCTTTCAGGCGTTAAGTGCTGTTCTCGGCGGCACACAGTCTTTACACACCAACTCACGTGATGAAGCACTGGCTTTGCCCAGCGAACACTCGGTGTTACTGGCTCTGCGAACTCAACAGGTGATTGGTCATGAGATTGGGGCGGCAGATACGGTTGATCCCATGGGTGGCTCATACTTTATTGAAAACCTGACCGACCATATCGAAGAAGAAGCTTTGCGCTATATTGAGCGGATTGATGAGATGGGCGGAGCTGTCGAGGCAATAGAAAAAGGATTTATCCAAAAAGAAATCCAAGCCAGCGCCTATCGTTACCAGAAAGAAATAGAGTCGCAGGAGCGGGTTGTGGTCGGTGTGAACCGCTTTGCCATGAGCGGTGATCAGCCCATCGATCTTTTAAAGATGGATCCTGCAACAAGTCAGCGCCAGGTAGAACGTCTGAAAGAGGTTCGCTTAAGCCGTAATCAGGGCAGTGTTTCAGAAACCCTGCAGGAATTACGCCGGGCGGCCCAGTCTGATCAAAACCTGATGCCTTATATTTTGACCGCAGTTAAGGCTTATGCTACCCTGGGCGAAATATGTGGAGTATTAAGAGATGTTTTCGGCGAGTATCAACAGCAAATAACCTTATAGGTTAGGGAACAAAACTGTGAGGAGGAATTAACTGATGATCGATAAACCCTTGCGAGTGCTCGTCGGTAAAGTGGGTCTCGATGGTCATGATCGCGGAGCTAAGGTTGTTGCCCAGGCCCTGCGCGATGCTGGCATGGAGGTAATTTATACCGGGTTGAGGCAAACCCCGGAACAAATTGTTGAAGCTGCCCTGCAGGAAGACGTTCAGGTCATTGGCCTGAGCATTCTATCCGGAGCTCACATGCAGCTTTTGCCTCCTGTGTTGGAAATGCTGCGCGAGCAGGACAGCAGTGATATAATTGTGGTTGTGGGTGGTATCATTCCAAAAGAAGATATTGTTTACCTCAAGGAACATGGAGTGGCTGAGGTATTTACGCCCGGCTCAACCACTGAAGATATTATTAAATTCATTAAAGAAAGAGTAAATAATTGACAGGACAGGAGCGTTGAACTTGTTTGAAAAAATCGATCATGTCGGCATTGCCGTAGCTGATCTTGAAAAAGCACTTGCCTTTTACCGGGATCAACTCGGCCTGGAATTTAAGGGAACAGAGGAAGTTGAAGAACAAAAAGTCAGGGTGGCTTTTTTCCCGGTCGGAGAAAGTAAAATTGAGTTGCTGGAGTCAACTGACCCGGCCGGCCCTGTAGGTAAGTTCATTGAAAAAAAAGGCGAAGGAGTCCATCACCTGTCTTTCAGGGTGTCTGACATTGAAGGTAAGCTTAAAGAACTGAAAGAAAGGGGTGTAGCTTTGATCGATGAGCAACCCCGTTATGGGGCCGGAGGGGCTAAAATTGCTTTTTTACACCCAAAATCAACCAACGGAGTTTTAATTGAACTTTGTGAAAGGTAACAGCGATCTATTAAGCGCAGAAAGCGGTGATTGTAATGGACGATAAACTTAAGCATCTGGAGGAACGACGGAGCCGGACAGTTTCCGGAGGTGGCGAAAAACGAATTCAGGATCAATATAATAAAAATAAAAAAACTGCCAGGGACAGGCTGGCCATGCTCCTGGACGAGGGCAGCTTTGTTGAACTGGGAACTTTTTCCCAGACCGGTCTGGAAGATGCCAGCAGCCTTGATTACCCGAACCCGGGTGAAGGTGTAGTTAGTGGATATGGTACTATTGAAGGCAGAAGGGTTTATGTTTATGCCCAGGACTTCACCGTAGCCGGTGGTTCGTTAGGGGAAGTGCACGCAGCGAAAATATGCCGTATTCTTGATCTGGCTGCTCAGAGCGGCACTCCGGTGATCGGCCTGAATGATTCAGGCGGAGCGCGGATTCAGGAAGGAGTATATGCGCTCAATGGGTACGGTTCAATATTTTACCGTAATACGATCTGTTCAGGAGTTATTCCCCAGCTTTCAGTTATTATGGGACCCTGTGCCGGCGGGGCTGTCTATTCTCCCGCCATTACAGATTTTATTTTTATGGTCAGTGGCACGGGCAATATGTTTATAACAGGGCCGCAGGTGATCAAGGCAGTAACCGGAGAAGAGGTTTCTGCAGAAGAGCTGGGTGGCGCAGCAACCCATAACCAGACCAGTGGCGTAGCCCATTTTTTTGCCGAAGATGAAGAAGACTGTTTTGCGAAAATCCGCGGACTCTTAAGCTATCTTCCCTCGAATAATATTGATGATCCCCCCCTGGCAGAACCGTGTGAGCCGGAGCTCGATGCAGAAGAGCTGGTGACCATGATGCCCGAAAACCCAAACCGCTCCTACGATGTAAGAGATATTATTTTAAGGGTTGTAGACGGGAGCGAATTAATGGAAGTGCACCAGGGTTATGCGCAAAACGCAGTAGTTGGGTTCGCTCGTATTAACGGTCGTCCTGTTGGTATTATTGCCAATCAACCCCAGGTGAAGGCTGGCTGCCTCGATGTCAATTCATCTGACAAAATTGCCCGTTTTGTCCGTTTCTGCGACAGTTTCAACCTGCCCCTGATCACTTTTGTCGATGTTCCGGGTTACCTTCCGGGTGTTGAACAGGAATGGGGTGGTGTGATTCGTCATGGAGCCAAAGTCCTTTATGCCTACTCCGAGGCAACTGTGCCGCAGATATCGATTATATTGCGAAAAGCCTATGGTGGTGCCTATATTGCCATGAATTCCCGCTCGCTGGGTGCTGATCTATGCCTGGCCTGGCCATCGGCTGAAATTGCGGTTATGGGACCCGAAGGGGCGGTTAACATCGTCAATCGCCGTGAGATAGAAGCTGCAGATGATAAGCAGCAGAAACGCCAGGAGCTGGTTGAACAGTACCGTGAAAAATATGCCAATCCTTATATTGCCGCTGCCCGGGGTTGGATTGACGAGGTAATAGATCCGCGTCAGACCCGCTCTTTTCTGATTCGTGGCCTTGAAATGGTGGAGAATAAA
>CAZVLE010000140.1:0-11506 GCA_964627855.1 uncultured Syntrophomonadaceae bacterium
GGTGATGCCCTGCTTGAACTTGACGGTGAGCAGACAGGGCAAGCTCCGGTTGAAATTGAAATATTGCCCGGGGCCATAACGATAAAGGGTTAAGGTGCCCTTTCTTGACAGGCTCTAGAACAAGTTTTAAGATCATCTGAGAACATGCCCGGGAAGGAGGCCTATAAAACATGTCAATAAAAGTAAAATTGGAAAGCGGCAAAGAAACTGCCTATCCTGACGGTACGACCTGTATGGATCTTTATCGGGAAAAAACCGCTGATAATAAAAATTTAATTGCCGTTCTTGTTGATGGCAAAGAATGTGATTTACATTTGCCTCTTCCAGACAACAGTACGGTATCATTTGTGGATTTTGACACACCACCGGGAGCCAGTATTTATCGCCATACTGCCAGCCATATTCTTGCCCATGCCGTAAAAAGACTCTACCCGGATGCGAAGCTCGGTATAGGCCCTGCTATTGATAATGGTTTTTACTATGATATTGATTTTACAGAACCGATTTCTTCTGCTGATCTTGAAAAGATCGAAAAGGAAATGAAAAAGATCATCAAAGAGCGGCAGCCGATTCGAAGGCGCGAAATGAGCCGTGAGGAAGCCATGCAGCTGTTCAAAGAAAAAAACGAGAGTTATAAGCTAGAGCTGATCAGGGAGCTTCCTGAAGATGTTACGATCAGCTGTTATGAACAGGATGATTTCATTGACCTTTGTGCCGGCCCGCATCTTTCACATACCGGTTTGGTCAAAGCTTTCAAGCTGACCAGCCTGGCCGGAGCCTACTGGCGCGGTGACGAACATAACACGATGTTGCAACGTATTTATGGAACCGCCTTTCCAGACAAGGAACGTCTCGCTAATTACTTAGATATGATCGAAGAAGCAAAAAAAAGAGATCACCGTAAACTTGGCCGTGAGCTTGAACTATTTAGTTTACATGACGAAGGGCCGGGATTTCCCTTTCTTCATCATAACGGGATGGTTGTCTGGCAGGAATTGACCGATTTTTGGCGCAGCGAACACCGCCTTGCCGGTTATGAAGAGATTAAAACGCCTCTCATTTTAAACCGTGATCTCTGGGAACAATCCGGGCATTGGGATCATTTTCGTGAAAATATGTATTTCACGAAAATAGACGAGCAGGATTATGCAGTTAAACCGATGAACTGCCCGGGGGCTATGCTTGTTTATCGATCAAAAATGCACAGTTACAGGGATCTGCCTCGTCGTATCGCAGAAATGGGGATTGTGCACCGTCATGAACTTTCCGGAACCCTGCATGGTTTGATGCGGGTACGCAGTTTTACTCAGGATGATGCTCATATTTTTATGCTGCCCGACCAGGTTGAATCAGAAGTAGCGGGTATTATAACTTTGATGGACCGTTTTTATACAGTTTTTGGTTTTGATTACAGAGTTGAGTTGAGTACCAGGCCTGAGAAAGCAATGGGTAGTGTCGAAATGTGGGATAAGGCAACTGCAATTCTCGATCAGGTTTTAAAAGAAAGAAAAATTGACTACAGGCTTAATGAGGGTGAAGGGGCTTTTTATGGTCCAAAAATTGATTTTCACCTTGAGGATTGTCTCGGGCGTAGCTGGCAGTGTGGAACAATTCAACTCGATTTTCAAATGCCTGAGAAGTTTGATCTTACCTATATAGGTGAAGATGGAGAAAAACACCGGCCGGTTGTAATCCACCGGGTTATCTATGGTTCGATGGAAAGGTTGATGGCCCTTCTGATAGAGCATTATGGAGGAGCGTTTCCGCTTTGGCTTGCCCCAATCCAGGTAATCGTTATTCCGGTAACAGACAGAACTCATCAATATGCAGAAAAAGTTTACAACAGACTGATAGCAGAGGGAATGCGCTGTGCAGTTGATCTGCGCAATGAAAAGGTAGGCTATAAGATCAGGGAAGCGCAGGTTAAAAAGATTCCTTACATGCTGATTGTCGGCGACCGTGAAGCAGAGAACAGCCAGGTTGCTGTTCGTCACCGCAAACACGGAGATAGCGGAGCCTCAGAACTTGAAACATTCATTGATACTCTTAAAGATGGAGTGGCAGAAAAAAATTTGACCTAACTAAACAGTTCTGATATATTCAATAACAGACAATGGTAGTTTCCAAGAAGAAGCCACCGCTTCTCACCCTGAGGCGTTCTCACTGTTACCAGGGTTACTCTGAAAGTTTTGCGGATAGCAAGAGCAGGTGGTGATCACCTGCTCTTAATTATTAAAGGAGGTGAAATAACATTAGTAAGAATTTGTTCGTCAATGAACAAATTAATGCCAGGGAAGTCTTAGTTGTTGATGCTGACGGTACTCAGCTTGGAGTAATGAAAACAGGGGATGCCCTGGAGTTGGCGCGTGAAAAAAAGTTAGATCTGGTTAATGTTGCCCCGAGTGCTCGGCCACCTGTTTGCCGGTTAATGGACTATGGTAAACATAAATATGAACAGAGCAAACGTGATCGAGAAGCACGAAAAAAACAGAAATTAACAACGATTAAAGAAATAAAGTTAAGGCCCAATATTGACAAGCATGACTTTGATGTAAAGGTAAAAAGAGGCCAGAAGTTTTTAGAAAATGGAGATAAGATCAAAGTTACGGTTATGTTTCGGGGGCGTGAAATTACCCATCCCGAGATCGCCCAGCGTCTTTGTAAGCAGATGGCTTCAGACTTATCTGATTATGGTGATGTTGAAAGACCCGCTAAGCAGGAAGGGCGCAATATGATCATGATTCTGACGCCGAAATAATTTTGGAAAGAGGTTAGTAGCTGAAATGCCTAAAATGAAAACTCATCGCGGTGCGGCAAAACGGTTTAAAAAGACAGGTAGTGGAAAGATTAAGCGCTATCGAGCCTTTGCCAGTCACCTGACGGGTAAGAAGAGTCCGAGTCGCAAAAGAAGGCTTCGTAAGTCGACACTGGTAAAACCCGCCGATATGAAAAGGGTTAAGCTTTTAATTCCATAAAAGGTTGTTTACAGGAGGATGATTTGCTATGCCTCGTACGAAGAGAGGTTCAGTTGCCAGGAAAAGACGAAAAAAAATCTTAAAACTGGCTAAGGGATATTACGGCTCAAAGAGCAAGCTATTCAGGGTTGCAAACCAGCAAGTTATGAAGTCTCTCTCATATGCATACCGTGATCGCAGGCAAAAGAAAAGAGATTTCCGCAAACTCTGGATTGCAAGAATTAATGCTGCTGCCAGGAACAGTGGTATCTCCTACAGCCGCTTCATAAATGGCTTAAAGAAGGCCGATGTCCAGATTAATCGCAAGGTATTAGCCGATTTGGCAGTCAATGATAAAGCTGCTTTTGCCCAGCTGGTTGAAGTTGCAAAAAATAACAACTAAATTCCTGCATGTTGTTTGTATTATAAACAATATTTCTGCATTGAATTGACATATCTGCCAAGCAGGCCAAAGCCCATAAACCCGGCGTATGTTTTGGTATCGGGTTAATGGGCTTTATCATACAGCTAAAGAAAAAGTGTCATGCTTAAATAATCTTTTCATGGAGGCAGTCATGTTGCATAAATCAGTGTTGATAATTGGTGCCGGCAGGTTTGGGCTCAGCGTGGCAAGAACTTTGTATAATCTTGGTCATGAAGTGATGGTGGTAGACAAAGATGAAAACCTGATCCAGCAGATCAGTGGTGATTTTACAACAGCTGTTACTGCGAACACAACTTCTGAGGCAAGCCTTAAAGCCCTGGGGGTGAACGACTTTGATGCTGTTGTTCTGGCAATTGGCTTTGATACCCAGGCCAGTATAATGACTGCAATCCTACTTGTGGAAATGGAAGCGAAATATGTAGTTGCCAGGGCTCAAACTGATTTACATGGTAAAGTCCTTGAAAAGATTGGTGTTAATCGCACAGTCTATCCTGAAAGGGATATGGGTCAAAAGCTGGCTCACAGCCTTATTGCGCCGACAATAATTGACCTGATTGAGCTATCTAAAGATTACAGTGTCGTTGAGGTAATGGCGCCGGATGAGATGATCGGAAAAAGTTTGATGGAACTTGATTTGCGGGCTCGACTGGGTGTTAGCGTTATCGCTCTGCGTCGTTTGAACGGTGAGAAAATGAATATTGCACCAGCTGCTGAAGATAGAATTGAAAAAGGTGATCTAATCGTGGCGGTTGGTGAGAATAAGCATTTAAAAAGGCTGGAGTGGATTTAGACTTGACTGTTGAGATTTGGAGTAAAGATAACCCCCTGGTAAAAGAATACATCAAGCTGAAGCGTAGCAGAAGTTACAGGAAGAGGAGCTTTCGCATTGCTGTTGAAGGACCAAATCTTGTTTTTGCAGCCCTGGATGCTGCTTATACGCCTGAAATTTTATACTTTACCAGAGACTTCTACCATTCTGTCTGGTTGAAACTTAAGGTGTTTCATCATAAGAATGTAAAAGAGTTGATTTTAGATGAAAAATTATTTAAATACCTGGCTGATACAGAAACCCCCCAGGCAGTAGCTGCGATATTCAAATATTCTTATTCTAACAATGATAAATCGAAGGTTCCTCTGGAGAATCCGGTTCTAATACTTGATCGGATTAGTGATCCCGGTAATATGGGTGCAATTATTCGCACCGCGGCTGCAGCCGGAGTTGACAAAATTTTTTATACTGCCGGAAGCACAGATCCCTTTAGCCCTAAAGCTCTGAGGGCAACAGCAGGAGCAATATTTCAACTGCCTCCAGAGCAAATTAGCAAGCCTCTGGAGTTATTGTCCAGCTTAAGACAAGAAGGTTTTCAGGTTGTCGTTTCATCTGCCGGCGATGGTCATGATTATCGGAATGTTGATTTTAGCCAAAAAACTGCTCTGGTTATCGGCAATGAAGCTGAGGGTGTGTCTGAAAAGATGCGTCTTGCCGCTGACATAGAGATTACTATACCTTTACAGAGAAAAGTTGAGTCACTAAATGCCGCTGTAGCCTCCGGTATATTGTTGTTTGAGATGGTCCGCAATCTTAATAGCAGGTAATCTACTTGAAGCCAATTGCTACTGGTGCTATAATGCTTATATCTTAATAGCTACTTGGCGATGAAGGAGATCAGTACGCAGGGTCTTGCTGTGTTTAACAGGGAGGTACGGTCCTGACTGAAAGCCGACCGGGCGCATCCTGCTGAAATTCACTCCCGAGCTTCCCGCTGAAGCGCTGGATTGCCATCCGGTCTGGTAGGCGGGTACGGATATCCCGTTATCGATACCAAGTGAGTCAGCGGTGGCTAAACTGGGTGGTACCGCGGAAGGTTTCCTTTCGTCCCTCACAAGAGGGATTTTTTATTTTTGGAGGTGTGTAAGGATTTGCTGGAAAAATTACTTGCGCTAGAAGAAGAATCTAAACATCGTATTGAAGCTGTATCAAGCCTGGATGAGTTACAGGAAGTAAGAGTAAAATACTTAGGGAAAAAAGGAGCCCTTACTAACCTGCTAAGATCTCTTGGTACCGTTGCACCCGAGGAAAGGCCTAAAATTGGGCAGGAAGCAAATAATTTAAGAGTAAAGATTGAACAGATAATTGGACTCAAAGAAAAGTTTTTAAAAGATCGCCTTAAGGAAGACCTGTGGGAAAAAGAGAGAATAGATGTTACCTTACCTGGCAGACCATTCTCTATAGGCCAAAAACACCCTCTGACGATGGTGATGGATGAAATCAAGGAGATATTCATCGGGCTTGGTTTCCAGGTTGCTTATGGACCGGATATAGAAACAGATTATTATAACTTTGAAGCCTTAAATATACCCTCCGATCACCCGGCCCGGGATATGCAGGATTCATTTTACATTACTGAGCAGTACCTTTTACGAACCCATACTTCTCCTGTTCAAGTCAGGGTAATGGAAAAGCTTTCACCGCAGTTACCGGTACGCATTATAGTCCCGGGAAAGGTTTATCGTCGAGATGATGATGCCACTCATTCGCCGATGTTCCACCAGGTTGAAGGTCTGGCTGTCGATAAAGAAATTTCTTTTGCCAATCTCAAGAGTACTCTACTTTTATTTGCCAGGGAGATGTTCGGGCCGGAACAGAAAATACGTTTAAGGCCCAGTTTTTTCCCTTTCACGGAACCCAGCGCCGAAGTAGATATATCATGTGTGATCTGTGGTGGGTCAGGTTGTCGGGTTTGCAGCGATACAGGATGGTTGGAGATTCTTGGATCAGGAATGGTTCATCCCCGGGTTCTGGAAGTTTCAGGCTACAACCCTAAAGAAGTCACTGGTTTTGCTTTCGGAATGGGTGTTGAGCGCATTGCTATGCTCAAGTATGGCATCAATGATCTACGCCTTTTTTTCTCCAATGATTTGCGTTTCTTAAAACAGTTTGGTTGATAGTTTGTAAATATTCAGCCGAATTTGTCGTGTTTGACACAAGTATGAAAAGCTATCCTAAAAATGTAAGTTAGCAGGAGGAGATAATTGATGCGTGTTTCATACGAATGGCTTTTAGACTATATTGACCCGGGTATATCAGCCTTGGCTTTGGCAGAAAAAATGACTCTGGCGGGAGTGGAAGTAGGGGCTGTTGAAAAATTTGGACCGACACTTTCCGGAATTGTTGTCGGCCAGGTAAAATCACTTGAAACTCATCCTGGAAGGAACAATCTTGTTCTGGCTGATACAGATATTGGAGGGCGGATTCTGAAGATTGTATGTGGTGCAAAAAATATGTGCGTTGGAGACAAGGTTCCGGTGGCTATTCCAGGAGCTGAGCTTCCTGATGGGAAGATAATTAAAGAAGCCGAGCTATATGGGGTTACTTCCTCTGGGATGATCTGCTCTGCTCACGAACTGGACCTAGAGATTGGTGCTGAAGACGAGATTCTTATTCTGGATGACGGTGCTGTTATTGGTGAATCAGTAGATAAATTATTAGGCTTTGATGATTTTATCCTGTGGCTTGAAATTACCCCAAACCGTGCTGACTGTCTCAGCATGTTCGGTGTTGCCTGTGAAACAGCGGCGTTAACCGGCAGGTCTGTTAGCATGCCACGGTTGAGCCCACCGGAGTCAGACAGGAATGTAAATGAAGCAATAAAGATAAGTGTAGCAGATACTGATCTTTGCCCGCGCTACAGTGCCCGGGTTATTGATAAGATAAAAATAGGAAAATCTCCTTTGTGGATGCAACTTAGATTACTGAAGGCCGGGATTAGACCAATCAGTAATGTTGTAGATATTACTAATTATGTGATGTGGGAATTTGGGCAGCCACTGCATGCTTTTGATTTGGATTTACTGAATAATAGCCAGATAGTAGTTCGTCGAGCCCATAAAGGGGAAAAACTGATAACCCTTGACGGAATTGAACGTAACCTTGATCATGAAGTGCTTGTTATAACTGATGGTAATCAATCGGTTGGATTAGCAGGAGTAATGGGTGGCGAAAATACAGAAATAAATGCAGACACCAGCAGGGTTCTGATTGAAGCAGCCGGCTTTAACCCGACTAACATCAGGCGTACAGCCCGCCGCTATAATCTTCCCTCTGAAGCATCACAACGTTTTGAAAAAGGTGTTAACCCTGAAGCTGTGCTTTGGTCACAGGATCGAACAGCTTTGCTTATTCATGAGTTAATAGGTGGCGAAGTCTTAAATGGTATTATTGATATAAACAAATTGCCGGCAACAAAGAACCGGGTTTTTGTTAATCCGGAGCGTGTTAGTGCCATATTGGGTTTGGATGTGCCTGTAAAAGATATGACAACTATTCTCAGCAGTCTCGGTTTTTCTGTCCAGGTAAACAGTAAAAACAGCCTCGATGTAACTGTTCCTTTGCGAAGGTCAGACGTCACCCTGGAAGAAGATATTGTAGAAGAAATAGCCCGACTCTACGGTTATGATAGAATTCCGGTCAACCCCTTAAGTGGTGCAGTTACTGAAAACCGGGAAGCAGTAGAAATAAGGCTGCAGGATCTGGTTAAAGATCTACTTACAGCCTGCGGCTACTATGAAACAATCAACTATTCATTTATTAATCCTGCTCATTTGGCTCGACTAAGACTTCCTGAGAATGATTACAGGCTGAAAGTAATTCCTGTGCAAAACCCTTTTTCTGAAGAACAGGCCATTATGCGAACAACACTATTGCCTGGACTGCTTAAGGTCATCCAGCATAACATCAGCTTTCGTGAGCTCAACCAGATGGTTTTTGAATTAGGTTCAGTTTTTGAACCCGATAGTATCCCCCTCAGCCAATTACCAGCTGAAAAAATGAAATTAGCCCTTGCTGTGACCGGATTATTACCGGATCCAAACTGGATCATACCTCCGCGAGAAGTTGATTTTTATACTCTGAAGGGCACTTTGCAAAGCTTATTATCCAGACTTCAGATTGACAGGGTCGAGTTTTCTCCGGCGGCGATGCCATTTACGCATCCTACTCGCAGTGCTTTGATTAAAATAGACGGTGAGGAACTGGGTTTTGTCGGGCAACTTCATCCTGACATAGCAAACGAGCTGGATATAAATCAAGCTGTGATAATCTCTGAAATAGATTTTTCTGTACTGCAAAAACATGCTGTAATCGTTCCGGGAGTAAAGCCCTTGCCCCGCTATCCAGTTGCGGTGAGAGACATCGCTGTTGTGATTCCCCAGGAGATTTCATCACTTCAGGTTGAAGAAAAAATAAAAGAGGCAGGTGGTAAACTTATTAAGGGAATAAAACTCTTCGATTTATACGAAGGACAACAGATCCCTGAAGGCAAACGCAGTCTTGCCTATTCGATTACCTACAGATCTGAGGAAGGGACGCTCACTGATACTGAAGTCAATGAAGCTCAACAAAAAATTGAATCTGCCCTTTTAGCATTGGGCGCTGTTATGCGCAGTTAATAAGGCAGGATTCGCTCAGGACAATCGCGAAATAAGTTGCCAGTTGTTTCTCATTCTGGGGAAGGCGGGCGAAGGCATGGATGATCTAGATAAAAGCCGGGTCACAGTGATGATCATGGGAGAAGAATATATTCTGAAAGGGTCCTCGACCCCTGAACAGATACATAAGGCAGGCCAGTATGTCGACAAGCTGATGAAATCTCTTTCCGAAAGCAATATACAAATGAGCAAGCACAAAATTGCCATCCTCGCTGCGCTTAATATTGCCGACGAGCTTCTTAAGCTAAAAGAAGGGTATCATAAACTATCTGGAGAGTCCGGGGGAGATACTTAAACTATGACCTGGTTTGATATCCTTTTACTTGCTGTGTTTTTTTTGCATATCATTAATGGCCTATCAAGAGGCCTGGTCAGACAGTTGTTTGATCTTTTCGGTTTTATAGTGGTGATCATAGTTTCCTTCTGGGGTAGCAGGCTATTCAGTGATTCTCTGGCCGAATATATTAATCCGGAAGATATTATTCCTCATCATGAGCTCATACAAAAAATAGGCCTTGACATCGCTTTTGAAAAAGCACCACAGATAATTGCCGGTGTAATTACCTTTTTACTGCTATTTTTGTTATTAAGCATTGCTTATCGCCTCTTTTCTGGTGGCTTCAGTTGGGTGAACCGGGTGCCTATTATCGGTTTTTTCAATCGTCTGGGCGGTGGCTTGCTTGGTGCTTTGATAGGTATAACATTCGTCTATATTATTATTGCTGCGGTATCCTTGGTTCCGTTGCAACTCTTTATTGATGCCCTGAAAAATTCAGAGGTTGTTTTCATCGTCGATTACTTTTTAACACCGACTGCCGAGGAATTGAAAGATCTGGCAATCCAATTTTACTTGAATCTCAATGGATCATGATCAGATGTGCATTTATGTTCATTGGCCATCATTAAATGTAATCGTAGTTTACCAATTACTATTTCAATTAATCTAACTGCTCAGGCTGGAATATGACAATAATGATTGCCCGTTCCAAAGTATCTGCGCTGCCCATAAATTCGCAGGAGCGGCTGAACCGCTTCCACTTACTGCGGTTTAAGTGTATCGGCAGCCCGGGCACCTTGGAACAGCCGTACACTTAAACTATAGCGTAGCAGTTGCAAATTAATTAAGTAATAATCTGAAAGGCAATTTGGCAGCTAAATGAACCCTGCACTATATAGGCTGACTACTGAGGAATTAGCGAGAGAACTGCTTGGTTACTCTATCTACCGTGAAACACCTGATGGCCTTGTTTCCGGTATCATCGTTGAAACTGAAGCTTATTTAAGCAATAATGATCCTGCCTGTCATGCGGCACGGGGAAAAACCAGGCGTAACGCAACAATGTTTGGGCCACCGGGAAAAGCTTATATCTACTTTATATATGGTAACTACTACTGTCTGAACGTTGTCAGTGCACCCACAGGTATAGGCGAAGCAGTTTTGATCAGGGCTGTTGAACCTTTAAGCGGGCTTAACCTGATGCGACAGAGGAGAGCGGAAAAACAAGACTGTAACCTGACCAATGGCCCTGGTAAATTGTGTCAGGCGTTTGCTATTGATACATTTTTAGATGGCCATGATTTTCGATTTAGTCCCCTTTATATTGCTGCATCTAAAGAGAATTATGCTCGGCAGAAAATAGTTGCTACCCCTCGGATTGGGATATCCTCCGGACAGGATAAAAAACTGCGTTTTATTGTTAGTGGCAATAAATATTTATCAAGGAGAGAGCCGATTGTCTGAAGTTATTACTGAACGAGAAATAAAGGTTCTTCAATTTGACCAGATCAGGCTTCATCTTGCTATGCTTACAGTTAGCTCCATGGGGGAGAAAATGGCTGAAAATCTGAACCCATCAGCTGATTGTGACCTGGTTAAAAAATGGCAAAAGGAAACCACTGAAAGCAGATTACTTAATTTGAAGAATAAATTTAATCCCGGCGCTGTAGATGATATTAGGCCACTATTGGAGAGAGCTTACAAAGGAGCGATGCTGGCAGGGTCCGATCTGGCAACAATAATGGCTTTCATAAAGGAAGCGAGACGCTGGCCGCGGTTTTTTAAAGATCAAGACCAGGTTTCAACATATCCTTTACTTTCCAGCTATGCCCTTACCATTCAAGAATTACCCTCTCTAAGTGCAGTACTGGAGCGATCTCTTGACCAAGAGGGTCATATTTTAGACAGTGCTTCTCCGGAGATATCTTCACTGCGTAGAAAAAAGCAATCATTACAGGGTAGAATCCGCGAAAAGCTGGATCAGTATATCCGTAACCCTAATTACCAGCGCTACCTCCAGGACTTTCTGGTCACCATTCGTGGAGGACGATATGTATTGCCTGTGAAACAGGAATATCGTCAGTCCATTGAAGGGGTCGTCCATGACCAGTCGTCCAGCGGAGCCACTCTTTTTATTGAGCCTTTACCAGTTGTGCAGATGCAGAACGAACTCAATAGGCTTGAACGTGAAGAGGAAAAAGAAATTGAAAAAATTTTATATCATCTGAGCCAGGAAGTTTCACTCTCCGGGGATGTGTTGTTGCAGAACAGGAAGGCCTATGCCGAACTTGACTTTATTAATGCCCGTGGCCGCTTGAGCCTTGACATGGCAGCAGAAGAACC
>CAZVLE010000141.1:0-21894 GCA_964627855.1 uncultured Syntrophomonadaceae bacterium
AGATCATCATCGCTCACTTTCTGGTAAAACACGCCCTGCGGCTGGACCACCACGATTGGCCCGACAGCACAGAAACCGTTACAACCGGTACCAACAACAAGGTAGTCCTTTTCAAGACCGCGGGCTTTTAATTCCTTTTCAAGGCGTTGGCGTATCTGCAAACCCTTTGCCGATACACAGCCGGTCCCCGTACAGACCATTAACATGCCCCGGTAAGCACTCATCTTAGATGATAATTCATTTTTAATTTTGGCCAGGTCATCCGGCCCTATTTTGTGCAAAACGTTACTTTCAATTTCTTCAAGAACAGCTTCTTCCCTGACTTCCTCTTCATATTGTTTAATGAGCTTTGTGACATCCTTGGCCTGAACATTACCGATCACTTCATCGCCAATCTTGATCACCGGGGCAATACTGCATGCCCCAAGACACCGGACTCCTTCCAGGCTGTACTTCCTGTCTGAGGTTGTTCCGCCGTCTTCAATACCAAGTTCTCTTTCGAAAGCCGTTAACACATTGTGTGCCCCTCTGACGTGACAGGCAGTTCCCACGCAAACCTGGATCAGGGTTTCACCCCTGGGCTCCAGGCTGAATGATTTGTAAAAAGTAGCAATATGGTAAATCGTCGCTTTCGGGGCTCCGGTATGAGTGCAAAGCAGGTCGACAGCAGTCTTCGATATATATTTAAAGCGATCCTGAATATCCTGCATCATTTCAATGATGCATTCGAAATCACTGTTCCATTTCTTGATAATTGCCTTGATTTCATTAATTGCGGCAGGTTCATCCTGAAGATAGATTTTCGAGGGAGTGATAAGAGAAGCGACTTTATTCTCTTCAACCCTCCATGAGGGAGTGTAGTCCTTGTTTCTAATCACAATAGCCTTAATGTTTTTATGACGAAAAACAGTCCCGATTCCACCCCTTCCAGCCTGCTTGAGCCGGGCTGCCCCCCTGCGCCAATCCCAGAAGGAAAAGTTGAGAATGCCCATCCTGCTGTGTTCAGCTGCCTGGCCGGAAGAAACAACGGCAATATTCTTCTTGTCATAATCATTCTCGGCGTATATTTCGGTTAGTTCCTCGGCAATAAGGTGGGAATCGACACTTTCCAGGGGAGCTGTTTCAATGGTAACCTTTCCTGCCACGGCATCGATATAAATAATCACATCTTCCCCTGCTCTGCCAACAACTGTCATGGCATCGAAGCCGGCAAATTTCAAGTAGGGACCAAAATAACCGCCCACATTACTATCAATAATCAGGTTAGTTAGCGGTGATATTGTCGTAATGAGGGTTTTACCGGAACCGGGAAAAGAAGTGGTCCCACCCAGGGGTCCGGAAGAGAAGCAGATCGGGTTATTATTGCTGTCCCACCTGGTATCACGATCGATCTCCTGCAATGTCAGCCAGAGATCGAAGCCTTTTCCACCTGTCCAGAGTTCCTTCACCTGCTCGGTCACTTCACCGGTAGTTATTTCATTATTATCCAGATCTATGCGCAGGTAACGGTTGGCGTAACCTTTAGCCAGAGCTACCGGTCGAAAAGAAAACTCTCCCAGGATTTTATGTTCATCAAGCATTTTTTTCAAATCAGCCATTCAATCACATCCCTTTATTCAATAATGTTATAAGCTGGTTGAACCCAGCAATTTGTATTCTCAGTTATATATTCGTTCATTACAGCAAACTGTCCTGCAAGTTAATCGAACTCACCCTAGCTGGACTGCTCCAGCATTTCCTTTTAGCTATCTTTTCGACCTTTTAAAGCTTGATGATAGTCATTCGGAGTATCGATGTCAGTGATAACTTCAATATTATCAGTTTCAACATAATCAATATCCTCTTCGGCAACGATACTGAAAAGCTCTCTTCCTCCCTTATCACCGGAAATTTGCAGTAACGCCGGCCAGGTTCGCCGGTCAAAGATTGTCGGGTTACCTCGTTTACCCCTGTATACCGGACAGGTTATCAGTCTAAGGTTTTTCCTGTACTGACCGAGCAATACCCTGTAAACCGCAGGGGGTACAGCAGGCTGATCACCCAGCGCAAAAAAGACTGCCTGTGTACTGCTATCCTGTGCTTCAAGACCGGCTTTGATTGAGCTGGACATACCATCCCGGTAACGAGCATTAACAATGAAACGGCATTTATATTGAGCCATGTTCTTTTCCCACTGGTTGCCTGGTTTGACAACAACAATAATATCTTCAATACCAGCCTGCCTGATATTTTCAAGAGTATGGCCCAGAACCGTTTTGCCGGCCAGCGGCAGGGCCAGTTTATCTCTGCCCATGCGTGAAGAAGTTCCAGCGGCGAGGATTATGGCTGATGCTTTAAATGTCGGTTTATCCCTATGATAGTTAACAATCACTTTAACGGGGTCGTTTGAAATAGCAGAGGTAACAAGCAGGCTGATAGCCCTGCTTTCCGCAAAACTCAGGTTAGTTAAGAGAAAAGAAAGGGCCTGGCTGTTTTGAAGACGGTCTGCTTTGTTGAGGATAAAAACCTGTTTGGCCTGCGGAGCCTGTTCAAGGCCAATCTTACTCATGTGCAGATAGGTTCTGGCAATCATGTCCGTGGTGATCTGCTGTCTTTTTTGCCCGTTTACGGTCTCCAGGTAGTTATCGAGGCGATGAACTATCTTTTCAGATAACTCAGCCCCGAAAGCATCTGCTCCAATGACTGCTCCAACCAGGTCTGAAGAAGCCGGGATAACAGGCTCGTGGGGTGCATAACCCTTAAGAGATTTACCCTTTGCACCATCCGCTTCAACCAGGATAGACAGGGGCAGTTCTTTTTTTATAGTATCTATAACTCCAATATCTACCCCTTCAACTTTGCCATCTTTCGTAATTCTCTTGCCAAGGACGGCAACGTTATTGGTGCTGTAGTGTTTCTTCAGGACTTTAAGAGCTTCCTCACTGGTGGAGGCAAAAAGAAGAGGTAAATCGCAGGGTTGATATATTTTTGTCGTTGTTGTCAGTAAGATCTTATGCTTCGCAGAAATCAGCTCAGCGGCGAGCCTGCGCAGTAGAGTTGTTTTTCCCCCGGCCCCGAAAAAGGAAACAACGGCCGGCTCTCTTATTTTTAAGCAGGAGTATAGAGAAAGCTGGTCCAAAAAGATCTCCCCGTTGCCATTATTAATCCAGTCATGACCGAAAAAAGCAGCGGTCTGAGCAGTCAAGGCCTGAGCCATTATCGATGATTCCCTTACCGGCACGGGGACATTTCACTGCAGTCATTTTATGATAGGGACATGATACCCAGCCCGGCTCGTCAAATTCATCATAACCGCAATGGCGGCATTTCAGACCTTGAGGGGTCAAAACCAGTTCTTCGCTTGCCCTTAATCTCTGGCAATGGCGGCAGTAACAGTATTCCATCTCTTCGAGTTTTGGCAAAATTTTTGCGTTGTTCATTGCAACCCTCCGGATCAACCCCAAACCTCTTACAGTATAACCTTACCCCTGGAAAAGTAAAAGCAATTAGTTGTAGAAATAGCGATGCATGATTGCTTCCAAAACTCCACCACCGATAGATCGGGCCTTATCGGAAATAGTTTTAAAATCAACCTCACTTCCCCGGGGATCTATATCGCCAACTTTGAGGCCTTTAACAACTTTTAATCCCGGGTATAATAGTCCACGGATCAGCCCATCGATCGATGCGATGATGGGATGATTATCGACATATGCCACCTGATCACCGCTTTTAACCAGTTCACCAATTGCTTTGAGAGGATAGAAATTACCTTCTTCCGGAGCGCGTAACAGCCTCTCTGAACCATAACCATTAACCATTGCCGGCTCTCCGGTATCTTCAGCCGCCGATCCTTTGTATAATACGCGCCCCAGGTTATGGCCCCTTTTTGTTTCAACAACAGCGTGAACATCTTTCCCGGCGGTAAAGCCGGGGCCAAGACCGATCACCAACCCGGCATTGTTAATCCCTGTTCCAGTATTTTTTTTGGCCATGATCGCATCAACCAAAACAGCAGGTTTAAGAATTTCAATGGCAACTCCTTCAGGATCGATTAGCACAGGTATCACCCGACTTTTCAACAGGGTCGCTACTTGATCGTTTGAAGGGCACAACTCGGCCCTGACAGTTTCAACTTCCATGGTCCTTTCATAGACCGCCGCGGCAAATGATACGGTGCGCCTGACAACCAGTGGCTGCGACAATTCCAGCATTACTACTGCAAAGCCCGCTCTCCAGAGGCGGTGTGCGGTCCCTGTAGCCAGATCGCCGGCTCCGCGGATTAAAACCAGACGTGGCATCTGCAAATCATGCAAAGCCTCCCATACAAAGTTTCCTGTTGATCAGAGCGGGGGCACATAAACCGTAACCCCCGCTAGCTGTATTAATCACTTAATCTCTATTTTTTATCTTTAAGCGCCTGCCACACCCTCTCCGGTGTCAGAGGGAAGGTATAAACATCGATGCCAAGAGCATCACATACTGCATTTGCAATAGCCGGGGCAACTCCAATCATCGGTTGTTCCCCGATACCCCTGGCCCCGTAAGGGCCCTTCTCTTCCGGTGTTTCGACGATAAAACTATCGATATGCGGTACATTTTCAATAGTAGCAATTTTGTAATCGGTAAAGTTGCGGTTAAGCATAATGCCCTTGTCAAAACGGACTTCTTCATAGAGTGCAGTAGAAAGACCCATGATCGTACCGCCGTGTAGCTGAACATGACAGAGCTGCGGGTTAATCGCTTTACCGGCATCGATTGAACTGGCAATTTGCAAAATGGTGACCACCCCTGTTTCCGGATCTACTTCAACTTCAACAGCGGTTGCACCAAAACAGTAGAACATGCCCGGGTTGCCCTGGCCGGTATCCGGATCAAGGTTGGTCATGTTGGAAGGGATAAAGGAACCCCTGCCAATAATTGGACCGGCGATCCCCTCCCCGGTGCATTTCTTGCAGCTGTCGGCAACTTCCCTTATTGTAGCCTTGATGTTTGGGTCACGGGTGGAATAAACCGTGCTGCCGTCAAAACTAAGTTCATCCGCCGGAACCTCGAGCAAATCCGCGGCAATCCTGTAGATCTGGCCAAGTGCATCTTCCGCCGCCCGTTTGACTGAAGTCCCACAGGTGTAGGTAATCCTGCTGCCCACGCTCTGCCATTCATAGGGTGTAAAGTCTGTATCGGGAACTTTGATATCGATCTTCTCCAGTGGAATATGCAAAGATTCAGCGGCAATCTGACTGATTGCCGTAAGCATACCCTGTCCCATTTCTGTGGCACCAATCATAACATGGGCACTGCCGTCCTCATTAATCCTGATTATGGCTGAAGAAGAGGCATTACTGGGCTGAGCCGGGCACTTAACAAGGCCGGCGATGCCTTTACCGCGATATTTGCCTTCTTTTGTACCATAGCCAATCTTGCCGGCAACAGTTTTCAGGCATTTATCAAAACCAACATGATGCACGACCTGACCGGCAGCAGTAGTGGAGCCATCTTTCATTCCGTTCAGGAGGCGCACTTCGAGGGGATCCAACTTTAACTCCCGGGCAATTTCCTCGATCTGCCTCTCAATGCCCCACTGCATCTCACACATACCGAAGCCGCGCACAGGTCCGCCAATAGAGTTGTTGGTGTAAACACAGTAAGAATCTGTTTTTACATTGGGTATATCATAAGCTCCCGTCGAGCTGTAACCGGCGGCCCGCACGATATTAACACCATATTCAGTGTAAGCCCCGCCGTCCCAGATCATATTATATTGCAACGCCGTGATGCGGCCGTCTTTGCGCACCCCTGTTTTCAGGGTTGCATAGAGGGCCTGCCTGGTAAAAGTTCCCTGCATGTCCTCCTCACGGTTAAAAACGATTCTGACCACGTAACCGGGAAACTTCATCGCCAGGGGCACAACCAGTCCTTCAAGCGATGCGCCGGCCTTGCAGCCAAAACCACCACCGATATAGCTGGATATAATCCTGATTTTTTGCATTGGCAGTTCAAAAGCTTTTGCCAGCAGCTGACGCACAACATTTGGAGACTGTGCGGTACTCCAGACGGTTAGTTTGCCGTCAAGGCTCCATTGGGCCGCCGCTTTATGTGTCTCGATCGGCACATGCTGCATCTGGGGAACTTTGTATTCGCGCTCGACGATTAAATCTGCTTCGGCAAAGCCTTTTTCAATATCGCCTTTGCGTAACTTGAAGTGATTGGCAACATTCGTGCCAGGCTCGGGATAAAAAACAGGCACGACCTCATAACTGCCAAGATCTTCATGGATGATCGGCGCATCCGGTTTTAAAGCTTCAAAGGGGTCAAAAACACCGGGAAGTTCTTCGTATTCAACTTCGATTAGTTCGACCGCTTCCGCTGCTGCCTTTTCAGAAGTGGCAGCAACAACGGCAACCGGCTCTCCCCAATAGCGAACTTTGTTTACAGCTAAAAAATCACGGTCGACCAGGTAAAGGCCAATTTTATTAGGGTAATCCTTGCCTGTTAAAACTGCTTTTACCCCAGGGTGTTCCAGGGCTTTCGAAAAATCTAAACGCTTAATCTTACCGTGAGCAACTGTACTCTTTTTCATTTTCACGTAGAGAAGCGGTCCGAGGAAACGATCTTCAATAAATTTCGCAGATCCGGTAACCTTCTCAATAGCATCTTTCCGCGGCACCGATGTCCCAACATATTTTAAGTCTGCCATTATCTTATCCTCCTCTCCCGCTTATTTTTTTGCCGAGGCCTTGATGGCCTCCCTGATTTCCTGATATGCCCCACAGCGGCAAAGGTTTCCGCTGAGGGCTTCGTTAATATCTGCATCGGTAGGATTGGCTTTGCGTTTCAGGAGAGCTTTAGCAGCCATGATCATGCCGGGTGTGCAGTAGCCGCATTGCATGGCAGCGTGATCGATAAAAGCTTGCTGCAATTGATCCAGTTCACCATTTTTAGAGAGAGCTTCTATGGTAACAAGATCTTTTCCATCGAGTTCTACTGCCAGGACCAGGCAGGAGTTTACCGGCTTTTCATCAAGCAGGACCGTGCAGGCACCACATTCACCTATTTCACAGCCTTCTTTGGTTCCGGTTAGATGTAAATCATCTCTGATAAACTTCAGGAGGGTCTGACCGACAACCACCTCCCTGGACTCCTTTTCTCCATTAACCGTAAAGCTTATCGCTTTTTTTTCAGTCATCATCACACCCCCATCGTTTGTTCAAGACCGCGGCGGACCAGAACCTCTACAACATGGTAACGATAATCTCGCGAACCACGCAGGTCGGTAATCGGTGAAATATCATCAAAAACCAGTTTTGCTGCAGCGGCCCAATTCTTTTCACCTTTCTTATTGACTGATTCTTCCACGTTATAGGCCCTGACAGGGGTGGGCGCAACGGCACCGATGGCTATCCTAACCTCTTCGCCCCAATTCTGGATCGCAACACCAACAGTGGCCAGATCGACAGAACCGGTCCTCGAAGCCTTGAAATAAATTCCCTTTCCCTTCGGATAAGGCCTGGCAATAAAGATCGATTGAACCAGTTCACCTTTTTTCAGGGCATTCTGACCCGGACCGGTAAAAAATTCTTCAACCGGCAGCGACCTGGAACCTGCCACGCTGACTATATTGATTTTAGCCTTAAGGCAGTAGAGCGGCGCAGATGTGTCGGCTGCCGGAGAAGCATTACAGATATTGCCGGCAATGGTAGCCCGGTTGCGGATTGAATAACTGCCGACGCTGTGACAGCCCTCTGCCAGCACCGGTATCTGTTTAACAACCGGATCAAAAGTAGCTATTTCATTAAGCGTCACTCCGGCCCCGATAGTTATACCCTGCTCGTCTTCATTCAGCACCTGCAATTCCTGCAATCCTTTAATATCAATTAGAGTCCGTGGAGTAAATTTTCCACCACGCATACCAACCAGCAGATCGGTGCCACCGGCATAGGGATAGACCTGCTCTCCCTTCTCTAAAAGTTGAAATGCCTCCTGCAGGTCTTTACACCTGACGTAGTCGTAACCTTGCATTTTCCAGTTCACCTCCATAATAAGGGGTTTCTTTAATAACTTAGTTTATCTACCCTGCCAGCTCCCTGATGGCGGCAATAAAGATTTCCATCGGTGGCTTGACAATACCGGCACCAACCTGGCCAATGCCCGGTTCTTTATGAGCAATGCCGGTATTAATTCTAGGCAAAATATTCTTTTCAACTACCTTGCGCACATCAATACCGGTCGGAGTTCCCTTGAAATCCATGGCCGGAATATTAAAATTATTATTTTCAGCAACGGTAATCTCATACATCTCATTAGTTGCTTCAAAAGCATCGCCGGGTTTACCACCGATAAAGTTGACAATAGCCGGAGCGGCAGCCATGGCAAATCCGCCGATACCGGCAGTCTCAGTAATGACACTGTCACCGATATCCGGGTTTGCATCGGAGGCCTTAAAGCCGGAAAAATAGAGACCGTCCGGCACATTGGCTGGCGCCGTAAACCACTTATCACCTGTACTACTGACCCTGATTCCGAAATCAGTTCCGTTGCGAGCCATGGTTGTAACCACTGTAGAATTTTCAACACCGTGAGCAGCAAGAGCCATAGTTTTGCAGGAAGCCATGATAGCATTGAGGGAAGTTAAATCGTTGCTGTGCATAAAGGCCAGCACCTCTGCAGCAACTGATGCTTTGTTCTTCGTGAAATAGGGAGAAACGTTGCTCAGATCAAGCCTGGGAGCATCGTAGTCAGTCTTTTTGCCCCATTTCGTTTCAGCAACAAAGGGGGCAATAGTCCTAATAAATAAAGATGTAGTGGCCCGGTTGCGGTTGTGACCATCATCACCCATATGTAAGGCCTGGGCAATGATTGATTTGATATCTACACCACCTGCCAGATGAACCGCTTCCTTTATCACCGGGGCATAAACTTCATCGAGCCAGCGGAGTCGATTTAGGACCTCGTCATCATAAGCACCATAGCGAAGAACCTTGCCATAACCCTCATTCATGTTCGAATAAGTGTAGCCTCCCCATTCTTTATCCTCAATGATAAAAACCATCTGGGAAGGAGTAGTCACACCGGCCATGGGACCGACAGCATTGTAGTGATGACAGGGGGCAAACTCAATTTCACCGGAAACGGCTACCTTCTCCGCTTCGGCAGCATCCTTTGCTTTTCCCTCATAAATCAACCCGCCAATAATCGCTCCCTTGAGGGGTCCGCTCATCCGGTCCCAGGTGATCGGTGGGCCGGCATGAAGAAAGAGGTTATCTTTCATACCGGGAATAACATCCCTGGCCCTGGCCACATCTACCCAGACCGGCCTTGACAACATCATTCTTTTTACCGCTTCCTGATTTGCCTGATCAATCTTACTCATCCAAATCAATCCTTTCGAATTTATTTTAGCTTATCAAGTAAATTAAGTAAATTCTCATCTCCCATAGCCGGCGGCTGCCAGCGTACATGCATTACTGTAGTTCCACGTTCTTTCAAGGTTTCGGAAAACCCTTCAAGACCTAAATTTATAACTTTTAATTCACTTTCAAACAGTTTTTCCATCGATAAACACTTCCTCTCCGTCAAAATTCCCAGGCAAAAGCTTGTTTGCCTTCTCTTCCGCCTTGCACATGGTCAGAAAAAGTTTCTTAAATCGCCAGCAGCGTTCTCGCAAAGGCTGCAGCATCGGCATTGCTGGGAAATACCAGCACTCCTTCGGCTTCCAGTTTTTCTACCTGCTCGCTGCGTTTCTGAATATCCTGGTCAGTACCGCAAACACTGGTAATAAAAGCAATACTGCGGCCATCTCCTGCAGCTGAAGCCCTTGCTTCGCGAATCGCTTCAAGCGCTGAACCGGCCGGATCAGGATGAGCGTTATAGCCCAGCACCAGGTCCAGCATGATCACGGCTGTTTCCGGATCGTCTGCTTCGGCAGTTATTCTCGTGTTGCGTAAAGCCGGATCAATCATCGGGTGAAGACGACCCTGTGTAAACTCATCCTCGCCAAAATCGATCACTGTATGGGCGATACTTTTATAAACGTCGGGTATGATTTCAGCATTTTTAAAACTGAGGTTGGTATAGATGCTTCCGATCTTATCCTGGAGCATAACCAGGGTCTCATAAGCAAGGGTTCCCCCCGAGTATAGCGCTCTCAGGTAGCGTTGACCATCTTTGAAGCTGTCTTTTGTTTTTTTAATTAGCGTAGGATCGGGTTCAAATATTGCCATTCCGCTCTCTGCATCCCGTTTATTGACCAGGGCAACGGCAATTTGAGCGGCTTCCTTTAAGCTGCCAGCCGGAATACAACCAGCAGCCTTAATATCTTCGGCATCTCCACCGATAAAATTGACCACAACCGGTTTGGGACTTTTTGCCGCCAGGGCTAAAACTTTTTTCGTTACACCGGGCTCCGGCGGCTTTGAAACAATGACAATTACCCTGGTATCTTGATCTTCAACGAGGGCTTTTAAGCCCTGGAGCATGGTGATTCCGCCTACAGCATCTTTGACATCCCGGCCACCGGTTCCAATACCCTGACTGATCCCTTCCCCGAGATTGCTAATGATGGTCGATACTTCCTGCAAACCAGTTCCGGCAGCGGCGACAATTCCTATTTTCCCCTCTTTAACTTCATTGGCAAAAGCGAGAGGAACACCATTGATAATTGCAGTGCCACAATCCGGGCCCATCACCAGCAGACCTTTTTCGCCGGCCTTTTTTTTCAGGGCAATTTCTGCTTCGATCGGTACGTTATCACTAAAAATCATCACGTGTAAACCGGCATCAATGATTTTATCCGCTTCTCGCTGAACATATCTTCCGGGGATGGAAAGCAGGGCCATGTTTGCTCCTGGAAGGTTATCAAGAGCTGTTTCAAAGGTACGGGGAACAAACTCACCGAGCAAGTTTTCCCTTTCAACAGATCTATTCAGTTCATCAAGAACCCCCTGAATTGCCTTATCAGCTTTCTCTTCATCCTCAGCCCTGACGGCAATAATAAGGTCATTGGCACCGGCTTCACTCTCGATTTCAGCATTCCAGAGATCTCCCGAACGTAAAAATTTCTTATTATGATCGGTCCCGACAATCACCTCAGCCTCAATAACACCCACAAATTCCCTGACCATGCTCGACAGGCGCATCAGGTAAACTGAGTCCCGAAAAGTGTTTTTTGAGATATAACTTTTTAAAGTCATTATTAATGCCTCCCCTATACCAATTTATTCATTAAGGCTTTTAAACATTAGTCAACTAATAACTATCTTAACTGAAAAGTAACTGCTCTGCTATAGTTTAAGTGTACAGCTGTTCCAAGGTACCCGCGCTGCCCATATACTTAAGCTGCTCCTACGAATTTATGGGCTGCGCGGGTACCTTGGAAGGGGCAATCATTATTGTCATAATCCAGACTGAGCAGTTTACATTATAAAATACATTGATTCGGCAAACTACTCTATCTCGCTCCCCCAAAACCTCATCAATTTGCCTGGACATTTCTAAATATTAAACATTTAGAGGCAATATCCTCTAGGGAACTTTACTAAATCATAGTTAAATCTTTGTATAGTTCTAACAAATCAGGTTGACTATTCTCGCTACTTTTGTTATCTTTTGATTGTACTTACGAGGAGTCTTGAAATATGCAAAAACATAATGGGATTTCGGTCCGTGAAGCTCTTTCTCTGGACCCGGTTAACCGCCTGAAAGTAGCTGGTGGTCATAACGGTCTTGATCGGGTCATCAAACTTGTTAATGTCATTGAAGTACCTGATATCATTGATTGGCTCATTGATGGTGAACTACTGTTGACAACCGGTTATTCTTTCCGTGAATACCCGGAAATGATGCGGACATTAATTCCCCGTATGCAGCAAACCAATAGTGCGGCTCTGGCCATTAAAACCAAACGTTACCTCGATGAAATACCTGCTGATCTGATCAATAGTGCAGACAAATACGCCATTCCCCTGCTTGAAGTGCCCTATGACCTTTCTTTTTCTGAGATTATAGCTCCTGTTTTAGGCGTTGTATTCAACAAACAGAATGAAATATTACAGAAATTAGAACAGGCCCATAAAAACCTGATGGATTTGGCCCTTAACGGCAATCCTCTTGAAGACCTTTGTAAAGAAACAGGAAAACTTATCTCAAACCCGGTAGCGATCATGGACGAGGAAGGGGCCTTAATCGTTAACGAAGATTGCCCCGACCAGTATAAATTCGAACTATTTTTCTCCGAACATGGTGTGGAGATCAAAAAAGAAAAATTGCGGATCGGTAATATCAAGGAAGTCAAGTACTCACTTGAATTTACTGCCGATACCGCCAAACCGATTACTATAAAAGCAATCAGAATTCCGATTATCGCTGACAATTACAGCTACGGTCATATGGTCGCAATTGTCAACAGTCCTTTTTCAGAAACTGATATCCTGATCATGGAAAGAGCTGCAACAATTGCCGCCCTGGAATTTACAAAAAGAAGAGCAATTTTTGAGATAGAAAAAAGTTATTACAATGATTTTCTGGAAATTTTGCTCTCCTGCGACTTTGACAATATCAGTGAAATCATCAATCGCGGTCGTGTATTTGCCATCGACCTCGAACTGCCGACCGCTGTAATAATCATAAATGAAGGCAGCTTTAACGATATTGAATCATTTCCCGGTCAAATGAATTTCAAAGCTAACAGATCCAAAGAAGAACTACTAAAAGCGGTCACTACCTTTTCAAAGAAATACCAGATCAAAAACCTAATCGCCGGTATCAAAGGTAATAATATTGTCGTTGTCGCCGGTAGCGATCGAAAAAACCCCTCTTCTTATTTAAAAGCCCGGATCAGCGAGTTAATCGATTACATTAAAGAAATCACCACCCTGTCTCCTCTCGACATTAAACTCGGGGTAGGAAGATCCTATCAAGACATCCGCTTGATCAGTCGCAGTTACGAAGAAGCGCGTGAAGCTTTAAAAATTGCCCAGCTTTCCGAACATACCAATGTTATCTTTTTTGACGATCTAGGTTTTTACAAGATTCTCAGTGAAAAAAATCGTGCCGAGTTGGAAAGATTTGTGGAAGAACTCTTGCAGCCGCTATTTGAATACGATCGCAGAAAAAAGGGAGACCTGTTAAAAACCCTGGAGACATACTTTGATACCAACCGAAATCTTAAACTTACTTCGACCAGGCTCTTTACCCATTACAATACTGTTCTTTACAGAATTAATAAAATTGAGAAATTGACTGGTGCCAGTTTCGACAAGCCCGAAGATGCCCTGAATCTGGAAATAGCGGTCAATATAGTAAAGATGTTTCGTGCAGAAAAAGTTTAAGCTTTAAAAAGAAGCCAGCGCTAAATTGCATGGTGAATGACTGAGCTGAAAACGATGATTTTCTGAGATTTCATTTGTCCAGGCCATGTTTATTTAAAAAGCAAGCTACTTCAAGGAACCCTTTTTCTTTTAGGATGCTTTGCCGCTGGAGACCACTATCTTTATCCCATTTATAGAAGGCATAATACTCATTCAGCATATTTTCAAATTTCAACGCATCAAAATATTCTCCTTTATAGGGGCCTTCAGTAAGGGGAGCTTTTACGATCCGGGCCGGTAAAGTATCATCAGACCGATCAAACCCGGCATGAACGGTATTAAAAGCCTTTTCCATATTGATAATATGTTCTCCTTCATGCCAAAACTCTTCACGACTGCTCTCGGTTCCCAATAGGGCATTGTAGCAGTCGACAAGATTGTTTACATCGGCCAGCGCTACTTCATACCAACCTGCCGTAAAATAACAGAGCCCCATGGAGTCAACCAATGCTTTATATATTTCATACCATGCGACAAGTTTTCCCTTTCCTTCGTACGAAGTTGGTTTACCTGCACCGGCCAGACCGAAAAGCCACTTGCCGACATTTTCCGGTAACTGTCTATTCTCCGTTTGAGGGGAACCGCTAAGATGGCCACCTCCCCGTGAGCTAACTGCCATACCAAAAGACCAGGCCCTGTGTGAGCGTAAACCCTGCTCATTAATGCCTACCTTCTTGAAGTTAATCGCCGGCTCAGTGCATTCAGCTCCAAATTGCAAGGCGGCTTTATAAACCCCCTCTGCTAGAACATCTCCAAAGCCCCTTCTTAAGGCGATATCTTCAATTAAAGGTAGCAACGTTTCATGATCACCCCACGACAAACTTCTGCCTCCCGTGTCATTACTGTTCAAGAAACCTTTTTCGAAGCACTCCAGAGCCCAGGCAATCACTGAAGAAACTCCATCAACATCCAGGCCAAGCATATTACATAGTGCATGTGCTTTCAGAACGGCAAAAGGGTCATCAACGCCCCAGTTAGAGCCAAAACCGCGTACTGAATTTGCATGCATTCCTTCACATCTGATAATTTCGCCCCTCTTTTCCATCTCGTAAAGATGAAGACAATAGAGTGGGCAATTGTAGCAGTTAACTCTTTCCTTTTCAAAAGGTTTATAAGCTGCTTCATTGATTCTCTGCGATTTTTCGGAGTCCCAGTATTCTTCCTGCAAATTATTCACAGAAGTTGGCACTAAACCACTCCAACCACCCACTCCTGCCATGCCATGGGTACCACCTTCCTTTAAGGCATGAGATGCTCCTGAAGATTGTAATACCCAGCGGTACCGGTCTGCTGTCCTTCTAAACCCTGTTGCATCATCTGGAGCAAATTTGTTGTTTCTGCTATTTACAGCGATGGCTTTCAGATTCTTAAAGCCCATAACCGCTCCAGACCCTCCCCAGGCCAGGGCATGGGCCCTGTCGATTATGACACAGGAAATTTTAACCTGGTTTTCCCCTGCAGGGCCGATCGATACAACTTCAGTTGTAAGATCATCGTCTTTGGTGCGAATTTGATCAACTGTATCCCAGGTAGTTTTTCCCCATAAATCATGAGCGTCTTTAATCTCTATCTGATTATCTCTAATATCGAGATAGACCGGCTCCGTCGCAGCCCCCTCGACGATCAACGCATTAAACCCGGCACACCTCAACCGGACACCAAAATTACCCCCACCACTCGAGTAAGATATTCCATTATTAAGAACGTTTTTGGTTACTAAAGCTGTCCTGGAGGCACCCGGGAGCAATGTTCCTGTTAGACTGCCGGCTGAAAAGACCAGCTTGTTAGCCTCCGATAAAGGTTGATCAGTTGGGGACGTTTCATCAAAAATAATTTTAACACCGAAACCTCTTCCCCCAAGCCACCTGTAATATTCTTCGGAGGAGGTTAATGCTACTGTCTTTTTACTTAAATTTACTCTTGCTACTTTACCCGCAGTAAACATCTGAAGCTGGCCTCCCACCGCCGGCAAAGGGTTTATTTGTGTAGCTCCAGGAAACAAATCGCCTGCCGGCAGTTATAAAATCGTAACTGCTCACAAAGATAAATCAAAGCAAGATAAAGGGTCTGCAGGCTAAACCGCAAACCCTCCACTCTTTTGCGTGTATAACGATAGATTTGAGCTCATTAAAGCTGTGGCATGACAGCCCCAATAGCAAAATTTAAAGATCTAATTGCCCTAATTCTTTTCATAGGGTAGCCCCAGGGCTTCGGGTTTGGCAGCCCCCCACCGGTGCCGGAACCACCTGGTTGACATCATTACTAAGGCAACCAGGGTAATTACAAATGGGACCATCCTCCAGAGATAGCGCGACATGACTCCCGGCAACAAAAATTCAGGGTTCAAAGCCAGCTGCCAGAGCGCTCCGAATAAGATTGAGCCGCCGAGCAGGATCAAGGGGTTCCACATTGAGAAAAAGACCAGGGCCAGGGCAATAAAGCCCCATCCCATCAGGAAATTATAGTTCCATACCGGGTTATAAACCAGCCCGTAAACTGCTCCGGCAAATCCCATCAACATGCCGCTGACAATAACACATTGGAACCGTATTTTGGTTACGCTGATTCCTGAGACTTCCGCTACCATTGGATTTTCACCAACCGAACGAATTTTCAGTCCCAGGCTGGTTTTATTTAAAACAAACCAGGTCAGAATGACCAGGGCTACAGCGCCGTAAAAGAAAGGTGATAAGCCCCAAATTTTTGGGAACCTGCCCATACCCAGCGGACCGGTAAAGGGATTACCAATGTACGTAGTTAAGCCAAAACCTAAAATCCATATCCCCATACCGCTTACTACCTGGTCTACACCTAGTGTGATAGAAAAAACCCCGTGCATCAGGCCAATCAGGGCACCGATGGCAATAGCAGCAATAAATCCCATCGTATAATCACCGGTAGTTTGCGCAACAATGAACCCGAATGTAGCTCCGAATAGCATTGCTCCCTCCACACCAACATTGAGCACTCCAGAGCGTTGACCAATAAGTTCACCCAGAGCTGCAATGACTAATATAATGGAAGCATCTAAGCTTCTAGCGAATAGTTCCCACATCTGAAATCTCCTTATCGGGTTTGATCCAAACTATTTTGTGCCGATAGAAAAACTGGAAGGCTACCATGGTAATCATCATAATACCCAGCAGGGCATAATCGACCCCAAAACCCATCTGCAGCCTGCCCTGAGCATATCTTCCCCCGTTGGTTAAGCCGCCAAAAAGCAGCGAGACGGGCAGCGCCGCCAGCGGGTTACCCTGGGCAATCAGTCCGCAGATTATCCCGTAAAAAGAGAGGTCCCCGAACTCGGCATAATTTCGGGCAATCTTAAAAACACCGGGTACAGCTCCAAAGTAGTGATATCCTGCCAACCCCGCAATCATGCCGCCTAAAACAAAAACCAGGACCGGAATCAGGTAGGGATTGATACCGGAATATTTAGCAGCCAGAGGATTGTGACCATAGGCTTTGATTTTATAGCCGATCCGGGTTTTGGCAAAAATCCAGTATAATAGAACTGCCAGCAAAAGAGCCAGTATGAGCGTAAAAGGAACTCCCATTAATGCCGGGGCCCGCACCGATAACGGCAGATCAAAACTTTCGCTCCGCCCTACCGGGTTCATAAATGGCCCGCCTTCTTTAACCATGTATGATATGAACCAAAACCCGACAAAATTGATCATCATTGTGGTGACAATCTCATTGACGTTAAATCGACCCCTTAAAAAACCGGCCAATCCACCAATTAGTCCACCGGCAAGTCCTGCTGCAACCATCATTAATGGAATACCGATAAGGGGGTTAACATATATGTTTGGGTCTCCCCGGGCACCAAAAAGATACATCACCCCGAAAGCACCGAGGGCACCGGCATACAATTGACCGGCCATACCGATATTCCATAGTCCTGCACGGTAAGGAATAATAAATGCGCAGGTACAGAGGAAGATAAAAATGGTCCGGTTGATCGTCATCGACAAACCATTACGGTTAAAGAAGGCAAAATTGAAGATCTCTTTAAAACCGGTTAAGGGATTGACATTTGCATGTACAAAGATCAGACTGAACATTAAAAGAGCTACAACGATCGACAAAACTGATATGATCGCTGCGGTATACCAGGGAAGCTCCATTCGCTTCAGAATTCTAACTTCGTAGTCTCCGATTTTCATATAGTTTCCACCTTCGGCATCATGCCTGCCATCATACACCCCACATTGTCTCGGTTTGCGTCATTTCCGGGGATTATATCCATCAATTTACCCTCGTAGATCGGCGCCACCCAGTCGCTCAGGGAGAGGGCTTCTTCGATTTCGCCGGATATCAATAAAATGGCAGCTTTTTCTTTTTTTGCTTGTAAAAGCTTATTTTGAACAAACTCAATCGCTCCCACATCCAGTCCCTGTGTCGGAAGATTGGCGATGATTAAGCGGGGGTTCCTGGAGAGGACCCGGGCAAGAATAACCTTTTGCAGGTTGCCGCCGGAAAGCGACTGAGCAGTGGTATCCGGACCAGGAGTCGCCACATTGTATTCCGTGATTAATGACTTGGTTAATTCCCGAAGGCTTTTATAGTTGATAATACCCCTGGGGACATATTTATCCTCAAAATAATAATTCATCGCTACATTGTCGATCAGAGAAAAATCGCCTATCGAACCGACTTCATTTCGTTCGGCGGGAATGTAACCAATCCCCTTTTTCCAGCGCTGCAGCGCTGAATCATGGGTAATATTTTTTCCATCAAGCAGAATAGTGCCTTCGGCAGATCGACGCAGTCCCGCCAGGACTTCCGCCAATTCCTCTTGACCATTCCCTGAAACTCCGGCAATACCGAATATTTCACCCTCGTGAATTGTGAAGGAAACATCATCCAGGGCAAGATGATCCTTTTCACTGTAAGCACTGAGATTCTTAACTTCAAGTACGGGTTTACCGCGCTCGACCTCGACCCGGTCCAGCTTAATAATAACGTCTCTTCCTACCATGCATTTGGCCAGGCTTTTCTCAGTAGCTCCTTCCGTATCGAAGCATGCGGTCACCTTACCGTTTCGCAGTACTGTCACACGATGACTGATGTTTAAAACTATTGGCAGCTTATGGGTGATAAAGGGTACCACGGCCAGGTCACTTTTTGCCATCGTGCGTATTGAATCTAATAAATTTTTTGTTTCGGGTGGTGAGAGGGCAGATGTAGGTTCATCCAGAATCAGTACTTTCGCCCCACGGTAGAGGGCTTTAATAATCTCTACACTTTGCCTCTGACCTTCCGAAAGTTGCCAGACCTTGGCTTTAAGGTCAAGTTTAAACCCGTATTTTTCACAAAGTTCGCTGATTTCTTTTCTCGCTCTTTTATAATTGAGAATCCTTCCGGCATGGGGATGACCCAGCATGATATTTTCAATCACGCTATGGGCCAGAACCAATTTTCTTTTCTGATGGACCATGCCGATTCCCATTTCAATCGCATCCAGGGGCGATTTAAAATCGACTTTTTCTCCATTGAAAAACAGCTCACCTTCATCAGGCTGGTAGAATCCAAAGAGAATGTTCATCAGGGTTGTCTTTCCGGCGCCATTTTCGCCGAGAATTGCGTGGATTTCGCCGGCATTTATTTGAAAATTAATCTGATCATTAGCAAGCACTCCCGGAAATCGCTTGGTGATTCCCCTGACTTCGAGCACAGTTTTTTGTTCTTTTTGATTGTCTGTGGACATATTGCTCCCTGTCTTTCCTCTAATCCTTTACATAGTAAAATAGTAATAAATAACTTTTGTTTTTATCAGATAACCCTCCTTCCACCGGCTTTCAGGCCGGTGGAAGAAGGGTTTTTTCTTGATTGTCGGTTCTGCTCAAGAACAGCTGAGCCATACAACCAGGGTTACCATCGCTTTATTCGAGTATTGTCGTACCCAGCAGATCGAAGTTAAAGGAACCCAGCAACCATTCCGCAGAAGGTACTTCACCGGCCGGTTTAACGACTGTACCCTGTTCAGGGATAGGCAGTCCTTCCAGGGCCAGGCCGGTTCCGTTGGCTACCAGTTCATGTGCTGTAAAGGGATCCCACACGCCGGCGATCATCTCATCCCTGCGCTGTTCAACAAGGTCAAGGATTTCTTGCGGAATCAGAGGCAGTGCTGCCGGGCTGATAGCTTCAAGTCCGACTTTGTTGTCATTCATGATATCAACTGCGTAAACCTCGCTGCCATCTGCCAGCTCCATAGAAGATTCCATACCCAGGAACAAAATAGTTTCCGGATCAGGGTTACCGGCCAATTTATCCAGGACCATTTGTTCGAAGAGAACTTCCCAGCGGGTATCAAAGGATATTGCTACTGTGTCGGTGTCAGACCAGCCATAGAAGCCAACTGTGTCCATATCCTTTCCTACGAACCAGATCCCTCTTTCTTCGGCAACATCCAACGGGGAACCGGAGTCGGTTTGTTGGGTTATAACATCCACATCATACTGGTCAACCAGGGTCATGGCAATTTCCCGTTCTTCCTGGGGTAAGAACCAGTCACCGGAGTATTTAACGTAAACATTGATATCTTTTCCAAGAAGTTCTGCTGCATCCTGGACACCGAGGACAAAGCCTGCCTGGCGCCTGGAAACCTGGGCTACCGGGAATGCAGATACAATCCCAATGTTTCCTGTTTCGGTAAGAGCGCCGGCAACCAGGCCTTCCAGGTAAAGGGCCTGATACTGCCTTGGAAAGTAGCGGATGAAATTCTGCTTGGTGGTAACATCACTGCCCACAACCGAGGCGAAATAAACATCCGGGTATTGATCGGCAATATCTTTGAGGGGCATACCCATGAACTCGGCATTTCCGAGAACTATATCGGCACCCTCGGCAATCATTTCTTCGGCAAAGGGATTGGTCAGGTCGGGACCAACTTCTTCGCGGTATACGTAATCAACATTGTCATATTTTTCTGCAATGCGCTGTCCGGCGCGGTGCTGGGCACCAGACCAGGTTGTTCCCTCGATAATACTAAAGTGATTAATCGCCAGGGTTATCCCCTCGACATCTTCATCTACAGGTTCAACCGGCTCAGCCGGATCTTCAGGGTCAACCGGGTCAACCGGTGCTGCATCGGGCTGACAGCCTACCAGGAGCAGACTGAGCACTATTAATAAACCAAGCAGTTGATATATTCTCTTTTTCGACATCATAGTAACCTCCTCATAATGTAAATATTTGATAATTTGTTTTTTTTCTTGTAGATTCACTTAATGAAGCTTCATTACCCCCTTGTTGAGTTATAAAATCTTTTCTGACCGCCACTTTCTTAAACAGTTCAACTTGACGCAACTTATCTTGCTATAAATAAACTTTAAACTATCACCTCCGATCATAGTTCTGAAGGAGAATAGGACATTCCTTTCCTTAAGTCCTGAATACATGTTTTTAAGTGTTACAATTATATCAAACTTTTTTTATTTTGTATTATTAATTTCTGTTCCTGAATGCTATTTCCTTCAATATTTTTAAAGATAACCGGTAATTATCTAATCAAAACTGCTCTCTAACAGCCAGGTTTTTAGAAAGAAAAACATGGCAATAGCAATATCCATTCCACTGCTTGAGCCAAGAGAAATAATTCTTTTTAACAACCTGCTATCCGCTTCCCCCCGGGCAATTGTTCTTAAGAACATGCCGAATATTTCCGGAGTCAGGCCCCTTAAACCCATTTCCAGGGTGTGCCGCCCAAAAATATTCGTCCTTTGCGTCACCGCAGTAAATTCATTTTTGACTGCCTCAATGAAAGCAGTGCCACTGATAAAATGATGAAATGCAACTAATGCACCGTGCAGCATATCGTCTCCGGTTGGTGTTAAGCCCCTGCCCAACCCGGCCATCCTTCTACAACATATAATGAAAGCTTCTTTGTTTTGGTTCAACAACGACTCCACCACCAGGGGGTAGCTTTGGCCAATTTGCTGCCTGAAGTAATCTTCGCCACCCTGCAGTCCGAGCAAAACAGCTGCCGGGCTGGAAAGCTCCTTTTCAGCTAAAAAGTCTCTGTATTGTTTTAAGGATTTACTGATTAAAAGCCGATCCGCTTTAAAAAAATGAACTGGCGAAAAGAATTTCGGAACACCCCTTCGCCAGTCCAGTTTACACAGATTATCTTCGTGCTCAATTAAGAGGCTGTTTTTTTTAAGAAGACCACGCTTACCCCGGGCCAGAAAGCTCTTCAACATGGTAAAGTCGGAACCTGTCAGGGCTATCGTGGCAGGTGCCGCTTCGAGGGAGGATTCAGCTATAATGAGCAAGTGCTTCCAGGTCTCGACCTGCAGGCTGATAAATTTTTCACCGGCAGAGAACAGCTCAAAACTGCTATCTCTCCTGTAAAGATCAAGATCAGCGGCGTACCAAACCGGCACAATTTCGAGTTTCTCTATGCCTACCAGGCTCCTTAACTTAAATGATCCCCTGCTCCGCAAAACCCTTTATATCTGTCTTACTGTAGCCAAGGCCTTCCAGTATTTCTGTCGTGTGTTGGCCAAGAGTCGGCGGCGGCGCCGTAACCTCTCCGGGTGTCAGT
>CAZVLE010000142.1:0-6255 GCA_964627855.1 uncultured Syntrophomonadaceae bacterium
CGTGGACAGCGGTGAACTGGTGAGCCTGGTCGGACCCAATGGAGCAGGTAAGTCAACCTTTATACGCACTATTACCGGTCTGGTTCGCTGGGAAAGGGAAACTCTGAAAGGGACCCGTTACGGAGATATCACGATCGAAGGTTCTGTAATCTTTAACGGGGAGGATATCATTAGCCTGCCGGCCCATGATATCGTCAAAAAAGGTTTGATTCACTGCCCGGAAAGACGCCGTCCCTTCACAGAAATGTCTGTGCTGGAAAACCTGATGGCCGGCGGCTACCTGATAACCGATAAGCATCAATTACATGAGAACCTGGAAGCGGTTTATGCTATATTCCCAATCCTGAAGGATCGCAGCAAACAGGTCTCAGGAACTTTATCCGGGGGCGAACAGCAGATGCTGGCTATCGGCCGATCCTTAATGGTTAAACCGCAACTACTCTGCATTGATGAACCATCAACAGGACTTGCCCCACAGATTAAACAGCTTGTATTCGACAAAATCAAAGAAATCCAGGCTTCTGGAATGACTATTCTACTGGTAGAGCAGGATGTCAGTATGACCTTCGCAATGGCCGATCGTAACTATATCCTATCCCACGGTAAAATTGTTACACAGGGAACAAGCGAAGAACTTTTGAAAGACGAAACTGTGCGCCAGTCTTACCTGGGTTTGTAAAAGAAGGGCAACGCCTGTATATTTAAGACAAGCATAAATGGTATGTAACCTATACCACGATCAGTATAAATTATAATGCCAGGGTATAAAGCCCTGGCATTATAATTTTAGAATATGAGAAAGACTTTTAAGTCTGTTTTTAACGCATGTCGGAAAAACAGATCCGGCATTCATTCCTGGTGAAGGCATTGCGAGCCTTGCAGCGGGGGCAATCCCGTTCCAGTTTATCGCGAACGAAGGTAGTAATGCCCTCTGGCATGATCCGCAATACTAAAAGGACAATCAAGGCAAAGATAAGCATCCGGTATTCCGATAATGCTCGTAAAACCTCTAAGGTTGGGTAAAGGATAAATACGCCGACTACCGCCCCGTAGATAGTAACAACCCCGCCAAAGATAGTCCAGATAATAGCCTGAAATGACATCAGCACAGCCAGCATTGACGGACCGGCAATGCGTAAAAAATGCGTAAATAGACCACCTGCCAGACCGGCAAAAAACCCGCTGATACAGAAAGCCATCAGTTTGTACTTAATCGTGTTGATACCGGATGCACGAACGGCAATTTCATCTTCCCGAATGGCATGAAAAATGATCCCCATCTTGGAATCGGTGATCTTCCACATGGCAAAACAGAGAACCAGCATCAGCACTACGGCTATGTAATACTCCATTATTCTCGTGGGAGCGAGGCGGGTAATACCGGATATGCCCAGTTCACCTCCGAAAAAACCGGGAAAAACAAAAATAATTCCCATCAGCATAATCGGAAAGGCCAGTGTAGCCAGACCAAGATATGGTCCCTTCAGCCGCAGGGAGGGAATGCCTACAAGCAGGCCAACCGCAACGGCAGCCAAAGCCCCGATGGGGATGGTAATAATGGGCGGCCACCCGAGACGCAGGTTCAGGAGAGCGGTAGTATAGGCAGCCACGCCAAAAAATAGAGCATGGCCGAAGCTAACCTGACCCACATAGCCTGATAATAAATCCCAGCTGGCGGCAAAAATAGCAAATATCGAAGCTATAGCCAGAATTCTTAAAACATACATATCATTAGTCAGAAGGGGCATTAACAGCAGGGCCAGGATAAAGACAATTGCGATCACACGGGTCGGTAAAACCATAATTTCATTGCGGACATATCGAAGAGCCATTTTGATAACGGCCATTGTTCTATCGCTCCCCTTCCAGATAAACTCCGAAGAGACCTTCGGGACGGACCACCAGGATAATTAACATTATGGCCAGAGCTATGGCCACCTTGAGAAATGCACCGCCGGGAATGGTAAAAACAACGGTAACCTCGATGAAGGCAAGAATCAAAGCACCGATTAAGCTGCCCTTGATACTGCCCAATCCGCCCAGAATAACAATAGCTAGAACAAGCACCAGAGGATGAAGCCACATGTGTGGTTCAAGAGTATACAGCGGGGCAACCATAACCCCGGCAACAGCGGCCAGACCTACCGATATAGCCATCGTGGCAGCAGCGATCTTCGCTACATTCATGCCCATCAGGTTGGCCACCTCGCGGTCCTGGGCGGAAGAACGGATGGCAATACCCAGGCGGGTTTTCATTAAAACCAGCCAGACTGCAACGAGGGATAGCACAACCACACCGAGCGTTAAAAGATACTGGTATGTAATGCGGATGCCCATTGGGCTGATATAGCCGGAGACAATATTCGAAACACCCAGGTAATGCCCACCAAACAGGATAATGATAAGTTCCTGGAAAACGAGAGCTACCGCCACGGTAATAATCAAAACTGCAGTTTCATGTTCCCTGATCGGCTCCATGAAAACATAATAAATGATAACACCTACCACCACTACAATCAGTATTGAGAGGGGTATGGCAATAACAGGATGAAAAGCAAGATTTGCTCCAAGCATGTAAACGGCATAAGCTGCCAGCATGAAAAAAGCGGTATGAGCCAGGTTAATGATCCTGGCTGCCCCGAAAATGAGGGAAAAACCGACTGCGAGCATGGCGTAAACAGCACCGTTCATCAAACCTAAGACTAAAATATCACTGAGCATGAGTCATTCCTCTCGTCGGATTGCTGTTGTTTGATCCAAGCCGGGGAGCCCGGAAAGGGCCCCCCGCTTCCTTTGATTTTACAGTAAAACAGATTTACTTTTTACTCTCTCCACTGCTCAAGAACATGAGGTGGAATCTGGTAAGGCACTACACCTTCGTAGCCGATAACCAGGTCAGGATTGTTCTCACGATCAGGGTACCATTCATAAGGCCAGGTGGCCAGAAGTTCCCCTTCCTGCCACTGGATACCAACAGCGGTCACGTAGCCCGGACCCCAGATGATATCGTGGGCATCATCGAAAACAATACGGCCGGCACCGCCGGTATAATCGGTCTGCTCGAGCTCTACGATAACAGCATCTGTATCAATAGTTCCCGCTCTTTCAACGGCCTCTTTCAAAATATAGACAGCGCTGTAGGTATCAGCGTTATAGTTGGGCAGCTGACCGTAACGCTCCACAAATTTTTCAATAAATGGAATTGTATATTCGGTAATTTCTGCATTCTGCGCAAAAGTATTCAGGGTATAATCATAGTCACCGAAACCATCGGTTGCCGGATAATAGCCTGACTTCTGGGCTTCTACGTTAATGCCGACCGGGCAGGCAGGTATTTCCAGCTCTCCCCACTGCTTACCAAAGGGGATCCCGACAGGGCCGGATATAATTGTGTAGATAATATGAGCACCCGAGGCCTCGATACCGCGCAGCTCGGTAGTAACGTCCGCTGCCGTGGCAGAAGGCCTGAAAGTACCGACAAATTCCATGCCTAAAGTCGGTATAATCGCCGGAGCCATTTGAACCAAAGCTTCGTTCCACTCCAGAGCCTCGGCCATGATGGCAACCTTGGGCTCTTCGATGCCTAACTCTTCACGAACAGCCGCGGCCACGTCGTTTAGCATCAACACTGTTACTGTAACAAGGTCGGTCGAACGAACTGGAGTTACCCGGAATAGATATTTCCAGGTATCATAATCTTCATCAACACGACCATGCAGCAGTTCATTGGTAGCGGCTCCACAGATCATGAATATTTTCTGGTAGTCGTTAGCAATCATATCTGTGTAAGGCATTACCGCCTCGGTGCGGAATCCACCGATCAGAAAATCGGGATCCTCTGAGATTACAACATTTTCAACAGCCGACACAGCTCCGAGGGGATCCATGATCTCATCTGTTTCAACTTGGATCAGGCGAATAGAATGTGCTTCTCCGCCAATCATAACTCCGCCGTCGGCATTAATTTCATCCACAGCCATCTCGGCGCCCCACCACATCATTTCGCCCTGGATATTAGTCATGGGCCCGGTAACGGCGATGCTTATTTCTCCGGCAAAGTCAACTTCATCGACCTCGTCAACTTCATCGACAACTTCATCATCGGGCGGCTCTACTACTTCATCTTCTACCGGCTCACCACAGCCGAGCACGCCAAATACCATGAAAAGGGCCAGAAAAAGCACGGTAAATAAAAAAAGTTGATTTTTCAAACCTTATTACCTCCTCTTTCTTCTCAATATCTTACCCTACCCATCCGAGCCTAGCTTTTTTATTTCCGGTACATACCCCCTTTTTGATGATATATTGCATTCATTATAGGGAGAATTATATCATAACAAAAAAACCGTGACAACATTCTAATTCTTTGTTAAGATTATTTTTTGTGAAATAACAGCAAAAATGACCCGGAAAAATTTATCCGGTAAAGGGTTTTCGGAATAAGGGGGAGAAAATTAAGGCAAGGGTAAAACATGAAACCTGTTCTATAAATGATCCAGGGAGGTAGGCAGTCACGATGAGCAATGGATCAGCCCCGGACATCCTTCTGACAGTTCCGGAAGAAATAGCGTCAGATGAAGTATTAATGCTCACCGGCAACGAATATCTCTCCCTTCCCCATATCAACCCCTGTGGAGGGATCGAGGCAATCAATATCATTCACCTGCAGCAAAGGGGCTTACTCCAGTTCGATGGTGCTGGTGAAAAAGCACTCATCGAACCTCTGATTGAAATTGATCAGAGACCGGTTGACCTGGCTACTGCTGCCAGGTGGCACTACGTTCACGACTGGCTTCCCTCCTTTTCTGCCGGCGGTGACGATAGCTGGAATCTCGAAGGAGAAATAATCACCCCTCCCGGCCAAAGGGGTTTCTGCTACCGCCTTACGCTGACCAATAAAACTGAACAGGCAATCAAAGCCCGGCTTGGCTGGACAGGTGTCTGGCAGGGTTTCAGCTACATTATTTTTAAAAAACGTTCAATAGACGGTAAAAATTATGTTTTCTATGACAAATGGAGCAAAAGCCTCGTACTGGAGGCTTCAGCGGGTCTACCCCTGGCCGCACTGGCCATGGCAACAACACCGGGACAAACATGGACAATTAATGAAACTGGCAACCAATATGAAACTGCTTATGAATTTGTCCTAAATGCGGGGGAATCTAATGAAATCATTCTTTATGTTGCTGTCAACCTGGAAGCTGACGGTGCAGCAACCACCTCGGTCGATTTAAGAAGGCAGGGCTACGAAATTTTAAAACAATTGGCGGTAGGGTGGCTGGAAGATCACCTCCCGACCAGAAATGACTTTGAGTTAACCGGATTACTGAATCGCAACCTGCTCTTTTCCTATTACTACGCCCTGGGCAGATCTATTGACAGCGATCAACTGGTTGCAATTACTTCCCGCAGTTCCCGCTATTATGTCAGTGCTGCATTCTGGAGCAGGGACAGTCTGTTGTGGAGTTTTCCGGCCGTGATGCTGCTCAACCGGGACACTGCCCACGAGCTGCTTTTAACTGCTTTCGACAGGCACATTAACTTTGCCGGTGATCATGCTCATTATATCAACGGCACTTTACTTTATCCCGGGTTTGAATTGGACCAACTGGCAGCTTATCTGATCGCCCTCAGGCATTACCTTTGTTCGGGGGGTGATCAAGATATCCTTAAAGAGAGTATTATTCGAAAAGGAATGGAAATAATCGTCGAAAAAGCTTTTGAACAGTTTGTGCCTGAACACGGGCTGTTCAAGACTTTTTTAGACCCTTCAGACGATCCCGTTACTTATCCTTACCTGACCTATAGCAACGCTTTGCTGCAATGTGCTTTCAGTTTTCTCGGCTCACTGCAAGCGGAAGAACGCTGGTTTCACCGCAGCGATTTTCAGATTCTGGCAGCAGAGCTGCGGCAGACTATTTATGAGCACTGCATAATTAAAGGTCCACTGGGTTTGATGTTTGCCTGGGCTGTCGACGGTAATGGCAGGTTTTCTCTTTATGACAACCCTCCGGGCAGCCTGCAGCTGTTGTCCCATTACGGTTTTTGCGATTGCAATGATACAGTTTTCAAAACCACGGTGCGCTGGATCCGCTCGGCAAACAATAAATATTTTCATCTAGGCAGCACTTTTGAAGAAGCGGGCTCGCTGCACGCCGGCAACCCCTGGCCACTGGCTGCCTGCAACGATTTGCTGACCTACAATACCTCAGCCCTCGACTTTTTCAGCCGGGCTGAGATGGATAACGGTTTCTT
>CAZVLE010000143.1:0-24679 GCA_964627855.1 uncultured Syntrophomonadaceae bacterium
CAGAGCGTTGAGGACATTGTCGTTCCGGTCAGCAATATTGCCCGCCTCTTGCCACACCTTCAGACTCTTTCTGAAAAATATAATGTTTTAATGCCCTGCTTTGGCCATGCCGGTGATGGCAATCTTCATGCTACCATTATCAAGAAGCCGGAAACAGCAATGGAAGAATGGCATAAAATACTGCCCAGGCTTCTTGCTGACCTTTACAGGACCACCCGTGATCTGGGCGGCACTATCAGCGGGGAACACGGCATTGGCCATAAGCGCAAAAAATACTTACCGCTTGTTCTTTCAGAGCCTGAAATAGAGGCAATGAAAAAGATAAAACAGGCTCTCGATCCCCACAATATCCTAAACCCGGGCAAGATATTCGACCTTTAATAACCACATTCTCTTTTGTTGTTAGCTAAAACATGTGCAGTTGCTTAAGCTATTTACAGGGTGGCTTACAGCAAGTATAATATATAATATAAGTGGATTGGAAGGGAGGATCTTGATCATGCCACAGCTCTCAATTTATCTTGATGCTGACACGATTAAAAAGATCGAAAAAGCGGCTGAAATCGAGAACACCTCAATTTCAAAGTGGGTTAGCGCCAGGTTGACAGGGCACTTGGAAAATAATTGGCCTGAAAACTATAGCAGCCTCTATGGTTCAATTAAAGACGATAGTTTTTGCGCAGAATCAATCAAAGATTTCTCCGCTGATGTCAAAAGAGAGGATCTTTAAATTTTGGCATATTATCTGGACACGAATATCTGCATCTATTATCTCAAAGGCCTCTATCCCACCCTGCCGGAAAAACTTTTCACCTATCAGGTTAGTGAAATTAAAATTGCTTCAATAGTCAAGGCTGAACTGCTTTTTGGCGCTGCCCGGAGCAAAAAGCGAAAGGCTAATAAGGAGCAGGTTGAACAGTTCTTGCTTCCCTTTGAGGTAGTGCCCTTCGACGATCAATCAGCGCAGATCTATGCCCATATCAGGTCAGTTTTAGCTGCTAAAGGAATGCCGATTGGACCAAATGATTTAGTCCTGGCTTCTACTGTTTTGGCTCGTAAAGGAGTTTTAATTACCAATAATGAAAATGAATTTAACCGGGTGCCGGGCCTGCAGATTGAAAACTGGATCTGAAAAGAGGCTGATCGGGTCTAAACTGATCAGCCATAATTTAAGTGTACGGCTGTTCCAGGGTGAGCTGTTATCATCGGGTATATGAGGACAGATAAAATTATTGCCGGAAATTATTCAAGCTTAACCTGTACAAGTTATGCGGCCTTTATTCTAAGCTTAAAAGGAGACTATCAGGGATGAGAGTTGAAATGCGTTACGGCAATCACCCTCTTTTCTTAGAACTGCCTGGTGAGAAGGTTACTGCCCTGCTCGAGGCAAAGCCTCTTCCCGCTGAAAAAAGGGAAGGTGCAATTATCGCCGCTGCCCTGGCTAATCCGGTGGACAGTCTTCCGCTGGCCGATCTTGTCAGTAAGGGCGAAACAGCATGTATTGTTATCGGTGATATGACCCGCCTGTGGGTGAAGCACGACCGCTTTCTGCCCGCACTGCTTAATGAATTAAACCGCGGTGGCATTGCTGACGATGATATCGTGCTGGTTTCAGCTACGGGAGATCACCGCGAGCAGACTTCTGATGAATATCGGTTGCTGGCCGGTGATGAGGTCATCGAAAGGGTAAAAGTATATGATCATATCTCCACTGCTGACGATCTGGTTTACCTTGGCGATACTTCTTATGGCACCCCGGTTAAGATTAATCGACTCGTGGCAGAGGCGGACCGGGTGATTCTGACCGGCGGCATTGTTTACCATTTTCTGGCCGGGTGGGGCGGCGGCAAAAAAGCTATTATTCCCGGTGTTGCTTCCCGCGAAACGATCATGGCTAACCACGGGCTTGCCTTTTTGCCCGGGCTGGGTGAGGGCCTGAATCCCGATGTTTGCGCCGGCCGCATGCAGGGTAACCCCTGCAGTGAAGATATGGTGGAAGGGGCCGCCCTGGTTAACCCTGATTTTCTGCTGAACGTGGTAATCGATGAAGATAACGACCGCATTGCCGCTGTTTTCGCCGGTAACTATGTTACAGCCCATGAAAGTGGCTGCCGCTTTGTCGACGCCCATTTTCGGGCGCTCCTGCCGGAAAAGACTGAGGTGGTCATCGCATCCTGCGGCGGTTATCCCAAGGATATCAATTTTTACCAGAGTTATAAGACAATTTATAATGCCCATTTCGCCCTGCAAAAGGGGGGAACCCTGCTCTTGATCACTGAGAGCCGGGAAGGCGTGGGTAGTGAGCAGTTTTTCGACATTTTTCGCTGTTACAGTAACAATGAACAGCGTGAAGGTGCCCTGCGCAGAGACTACACTATTGGCGGACAGATGGCTTATCATAGCGCCCTTATTGCGGCGGAAAACGACCTTCTCGTTTTATCTGCTTTGCCTGATCATGTTGTTAAGGCCATGGGTATGATTCCGGTCAAGTCACTGGATGAAGCCTTAACCTGGATCAAGAAAAAGCACGGCGGGTTATCGTCATGCTGCCTGATGCCTCACGGCGGGACAACCCTGCCGCAGCTCCTTTGAAACGGGTGTTGCCATGCATGCTTTCATCGCTTTTACTCCTATATTACTGGTATTTTTGCTGCTGGTGGTTTTTCGCCTGCCGGCCAGGGTGGCGATGCCCTTTGCCTGGTTCTATACGGCATTAATCGCCATGACTGTCTGGCAGGTACCGCTTGTCGTCACTGCTGCATCAACGCTGCAGGGCCTGGTGATTGCGGCAACCCTGCTTTACATCGTTTTCGGGGCTATATTGATGCTTAATACGCTCACCGAGAGCGGGGCTGTGGGGGTGATGCGCAGGGCTTTTTCCGGTATTACTGTTGACCGGCGTATTCAGGCCATTATCGTGGCCTGGATGTTCGGTGCTTTTATTGAAGGAGCGGCCGGCTTTGGTTCGCCGGCAGCTGTAGCGGCTCCCCTGCTGGTGGTCCTCGGTTTTCCTGCCGCTGCTGCTGTGCTTTGCGCTCTGATCATTCAAAGCACGCCTGTTTCTTTCGGAGTGGTCGGTACCCCGGTTTTGCTGGGAATCAGCTCCGGTTTAGACCATCCCCTCATTCACGAGATGCTTGGCTCTGAAAACACATTTGCCCCCGAATATTTAGCCTACCTTTATGAAATTGCCGGTCAGATTGGGACCCTCCATGCCCTGATCGGTACCTTCATTCCGCTGGTGATGGTCCTGATGCTGGTTCGTTATTTCGGGGAAAAAAGATCTTTCAGTGAGGCCCTGCCGGCTGCCCCCTTCGCCATTTTCGCCGGACTGGTTTTTACGATACCCTATGCCCTGATTGCCAACCTGGTTGGACCTGAGTTTCCCTCACTGATCAGTGCGCTTGTTGGTCTCCCGGTTCTTGTCATAGCAGCAAGGAAAGGTTTCCTGATTCCGAAAGAGAGCTGGGATTTTCCGCCCCCTGCCGGATGGGAGCCTTCCTGGATGGGAGCGGCAGTGATGAATGAAGCTTACAGGGGTAAGGAAATGAGCATTTTTAAAGCCTGGCTGCCTTACCTGGTGGTGGCGTTTCTTTTGCTGTTAAGCAGGATCTGGACCCCCCTGAAGGAGTTGCTGAACGAACCGGCGTTAAGCTTAAATTTTGACAATCTGTTCGGCACCACTGTCAGTACTTCGGTGCAGCCTCTCTACCTGCCCGGAACGATGTTTCTTATTGCCGTAGGGGCTGCTGTTTTGATTCAGAAGATTGACGGGCAGTCAGGCCGTATAGCATTAAAGAGATCTTTCAAAACAGTTGCGGGAGCAGCCTTTGCCCTCGGTTTTGCCGTGCCCATGGTACGCATATTCATAAACTCCGGTATTAATGTCTCCGGTTTTGAGAGCATGCCGATGATCCTGGCCAGGGGCACGGCAGACCTGGTGCAGGGTGCCTGGCCCTTTTTTGCTCCGACCATCGGGGCTCTTGGCGCATTTATTGCCGGCAGCAACACGGTCAGCAACATGATGTTTGCCTTTTTTCAGCACCAGGTGGCTGCAGAAATTGGCATATCCGGAGCCTTTGTCGTTGCCTTACAGGCTGTAGGTGGTGCAGCGGGCAATATGGTCTGTGTCCATAACGTGGTTGCCGCCTGCGCGACAGTTGGTTTGCTTGGAGTCGAGGGCCTCATGGTCAGGAAGGTTTTGCTGCCGCTTGGGTATTACCTTTTGGCTGCCGGCCTGCTTGGTCTTTTAGGTGTTTATCTGTAAAATCTCAGCCTGGAATATGACAGTAATGTACGGGGTGGAAGTTCAATCCAGAGGGGGTGCCGGTCAGGGATGCCCCTGTCAGTTTAGTAAACCGGCTGCAGCAAGGTAACGATATACGTGCAGACCCAGGTTGAGCTGCAGAGCATCAGCGGACTCTAGCGGGTTCAGGCCGGTTAGCTTTTCAATTTGCTCAAGACGGTACTTCATCGTATGCCGGTGCACGAAGATCTCTTCTGCCGCCTTCCTGATACTGCAATGTTGCAGGTAGGATTGCAAAGTCTTGACCAGGTCGCCCCTGCCGGAGTAATCATGCCTGATAAGGGGGGCTGTGGTTTGCTCGAAAAGCTGTTTTAGCATCTCCATATTATTTATCTCCATGATCAGGCTGTACAGACCCAACCTTCCGTATGTTGCCACTTCTTGCGAGCCTGTTAAACCCAGACGAGTGGCCTGCAGAGTTTTTTCTGTCTCTTCAAGAGCAAGCCTGAATGCTTCTAAATTTTCATGGACGGCGCTGGTGGCGATCTGAAATTTCCATCCAGGGAAGAACTTGTTCAGCCTGGATAGCAGTGACAAGGCAACTTTTTGCGCAGAATCGATTTCCTGATTTTTTATGCTTTGCGTCTGCAAAAGGAATAACTGATAGGTTTTCGAAGAGCCGATTAAGATTGGTATGGACAGTTGTTGAAAGATCTGGACCAGTGAATGCTCGATCAGGCCGGAGAGATTATCTGGAAAGGCGTTTCCTTCGCTAAGGACATTGTCAGTAACCTGTTTTAGAACGAGAGCAGAAATTAGAAAAGGGCCCTGTGATCTAATACTGAATTTCTTAAGCTCCAACAAAAAAGAATCCGGACTCTGATGTTCTACCATCTTCTGCCAGACACTTTTCATTTCCGAGATCTCTGTCTCATGGTTTTCATCTCTGATCTTTTTTCTTTCCGGGATTGTCGTCCGGCCGTCTTTGATCAATTCGGTCATCAAAGCCCTGGTCAGGGTTTTAAAACTGATTTCGGGAGGGATTTCAAGGAGGGGAATACCATGAGCCTTTGAGCAGCGGACCAGGAAGGTTGGAATCTTTTGCAGATAATGCCCTGTCTGAATAGCGATGGCCGCCAGCTTCATTTCAGTGAAAAACTCAATCATAGTTTCTAATTCTTTTTCACTTTGCCGGTTAAGGTTATGGGCAGTAGTTATTAAAAATTCTCCCGGCTCAATATGGCTTAAGTCATCAAGGATTTCGAGGATGTTGACCCATAAAACTTCATTTTGCAGGCCAACTTCTCCGGTCAGCACCTTGCATTTTTTAAATATTTCCATCTGGCTGGCCCTGGCAACTGTTAAACCCATCAAACCATCTCCGCACAAATGGTATTTAAACCGGTCGGGTTGTTTAGACCTGACATTGCCCTCTTATTATACACTATGTATAAAAAAGTTGAAATATTTTTAGTCTTTACTGATAATGTCTTTGGCCAGTTAGTTTAGTAAACTATAAGTGATTCTACTGCTGAAGTAAAAGTTGCGGTACAGGCCATATTAAAAGACGCAGTTCCGGAGATACCACTAATAACCGCACCATAAGCTACTAGCCGTTATCACTTGCAGTAGAATCTTTTTTATACATTTTACGGGAGTTGTCAGCTATGGCGGCTTTATTCGATTTACTAAACAATAGAAAGGTAAGATCAATTGCCATCGTTGGTATGACTAAAAATGTTGGCAAAACGGTAACTTTTAACCATCTTGTTGATCAATATAATTCTTCGGGGATAACTTTGGGCCTGGTTTCAGCCGGCTATGATGGAGAACGCTTTGACAGGTTGACTTTAAAAGACAAGCCAAGGATTTACGCTCCCCGTGGCGCTTTTATCGCAACCGCTAAGGCCTGTTTTGAGGCAGCCGAAGCCGAGTTGGTCTTTATTGAGACCAGTTCTTTTTCCACACCGCTTGGTGCTGTATGCCTGGCCAGGGTGAAAGAAGCCGGCCTGGTTGAACTTGCCGGACCGGGAAGCGTAAGCGCCCTGAGAAGTTTAATTGCCAGGATGAGTTTTCACGGAGCGGACAATCTTTTAGTGGACGGGGCAATCAACCGGTTGGCTTCTGCATCTCCTTCAGTAACCGATGTTACAATCATGGCAACGGGGGCAACTCTAGGTCCAACCATGGAAGACGTTGTTCGAAAAACTGTTTTCCGCCGTGACTTATTAATGTCTCCACAGGTTGACAGTGAGCAGCTGCAGGAGGCTGCCCGGCTCGGTTTGCAGAAGGGTAATGCAGCATTGCTGCATCCGGCTGAGGATGGTTATAGCGTGGAAACCATGACCGGATTAATTCCCCTTGTTGCCGGTGCCCGTATGCTTGACAAATGCCGGGAAGATACGGCAGCGCTTGTGTTCGGGGGAGCCCTGGTTGATGGGATCCTTGAAGATATTATGGAAATATATGTTTCTCCGCCAAAAGTTGTTGTCCAGGATGCAACGAAGCTTTTCCTTACTCCCGAGGTTTATTATCGTTATCTTAACAGGGGTGGCCAAATCATGGTTTTGGAAATGATCAATTTAGAGGCCATTACTTTGAATCCGACCGATCCCTGCGGGCGCGGGTATGATCCACGGATGTTTTTAGATAGAATGACTGAAGCTTTGGCCCCCTGCCCGGTTTTTGACCTGGTTTTTGAAGGAAATAATTGATTGATCATCCCAAAGCGAAAGGATGATGAAAGTAGTGCAAAGTAAACTTGATCTTGATCACAGGAAAGTAGATCTGGCCAGGGAAACAGCGGCCATAATTGCCTCCGGTTTACACTCATGGATCGGCAATTATACTACAACGACAATCGAAAGGGCTGCGGCGAGGCTGCTCGGCATTGACGGTGTTGACAAAGGTGGCGTACCCCTTGCCAATGTGATGGTTGAAAAACTGGAACGGGCCGGATTGCTTAACTGTGGGCTGGTTCCATGGCTTGCCAGGGCGGTAATAAAACTGGAAAAATCACCCCTGGAAATAGCCAAAGAGCTTGGACAGGGAGAACTGGATGTTTCGCTGGTGCCTGAATTGCCGGAAGAACGGTGGCGTGAAATAGCGGACACGATGGCTGAAGAAGCGGCGGCAAAAATCAGGGCTACCAGAGACAAGCGTGAGAAGCTGATGAGCCAGGCTGCTCCTCCCGGCAAACCTCTTCTTTATGTTATCGTTGCTACCGGGAATGTTTATGAAGATGCAGTCCAGGCCAAAGCAGCGGCGCTGCAGGGTGCGGATATCGTAGCCGTGATCAGGCATACCGGGCAGAGTTTGCTCGATTATGTGCCCCACGGACCTACCACGGAAGGTTTTGGCGGTACCTATGCCACCAGGGAAAACTTTCGCATTGTCCGCGAAGCTCTTGATCAGGCCGGCGCAGAATGTGGTCGCTATATTCAGCTGGTTAATTATGCTTCCGGTCTCTGCATGCCGGAGATATCGGTTATGGGAGCTTTTGAACGCCTTGACATGATGCTCAACGATGCTATGTATGGAGTTCTCTTTCGCGATATCAACATGCGCCGTACTTTCATTGATCAGCATTTTTCGAGAATGATCAATGCCTACGCCGGTATTATCATCAATACCGGTGAGGACAACTACCTGACAACGTCGGACGCCTATGAGAAGGGTTATACGGTTCTCGCATCCCAGTTTATCAATGAGCAGCTGGCTCTACGCTCAGGCCTTAAAGAAGAACAAATAGGTCTTGGGCATGCCTTCGAGATTAACCCGCAAATGGAAGACGGTCTGCTGATGGAAATTGCCCAGGCTCAGCTGTGCCGGGAACTATTTCCCCGCTCACCATTAAAATACATGCCGCCGACAAAACATGTCAACGGTGATATCTTTCAAACATACCTTGTCAATGGAATGTTCAACCTCGTTTCGGTGCTGACCGGACAGGAGATCCAGCTGCTTGGTATGCTGACAGAAGCCATTCATACCCCTTATATCAGCGATCGTTATCTCAGCATTACAAACGGCAGCTATGTTTTCAATACTGCCCGTCATCTCGGCGAAGAGATTAACTTTGTCGCGGGCGGTAGGATTCAGCAAAGAGCAGCCTTTATTCTTGACAGTGCCTGTGATATGCTTCAGGAGATCGAAAAGATCGGGCTCGCGGAGGCCATGGAACAGGGTTTATTTGCCGATATAAAGCGGTCCCGTGAAGGTGGTAAAGGGGGTAGTGGCGTAATAATAAAAGATAAAGCATACTACAACCCTTTTTTCACTATCTTTTTAAATAATGCAACGTCCCTGGAAGGGAGGTATTCCTAAAGTGGAACTGGATTTAAGCAAGGTTAAGACTTATGGTGACACTCTTAACGATGGAGCGATGCAGGTTAGTTTTACCCTTCCTGTCCCGGCCGGAGACGAAGCCAAGGAAGCGGCCAGGCAGATGGCATTAAAGCTGGGCCTGGAAGGTCCGACGGTCACAGAAATGGCAGACCTGGGAGCCGGTTTCGCCTTTTTTATTGTCTACGGGAATTGTACGCACAGCGTTGACTATGCTGCCATAAAAATTCCCAAGCGTGAGCAGGAAATACTGAGCTTTAAGGAAGTAAATGAACTGATCAAGCAGGAGCTTGGGCGTAAAGTGGTGGTGGTGGCCGCCTGTACCGGCAGCGATGCCCATACTGTCGGGATTGATGCAATCGTAAACATGAAAGGTTATGCCGGTGAATATGGCCTTGAAAGATACCCGGAAATAGATGCTTACAACCTGGGCAGCCAGGTGCCAAATGCCGAATTGCTGGCTAAAGCGGTGGAACTTAATGCCGATGCGATCCTGGTTTCACAGGTGGTAACCCAGAAAAACATTCACCTGGAAAACCTGACAGAGCTGGTTGAGCTGTCTGAGGCTGAAAGCCTGCGTGACCGGGTGCTTTTGATCTGTGGCGGGCCGCGTATTTCACATGAACTGGCCATCGAGCTTGGCTATGATGCCGGTTTTGGCGCGGGAACCCTTCCCAACCATGTTTCTTCATATATCGTCGCTGAACTCGTGCGGCGAAAAGAAACAGCCACCGAGGGTGCGGAAGGTTAGGATCCGGCCAGTAATAATCAGCATGAATCATAAGTTTTGAACAGATATTTTTAATAGTCAGTGAACTGGTAAATGGGGAGGTACGCCTCCTCATTTATTTTTCCGGTTTGCCCTGCTGTGACGATATGCTAAAATGAAATAATTAAAGATACCATTGACGGGATGTGGTTTTGTTGGATTACAAGCTTGATCTTGATCATGACAAAATTGATCGGGCCAGGGAAATTGCCGCCAGGATAGCAGACAACCTTCATGGCTGGATTGGCGACTACACCACGACAACTATCGAGCGTTCTACGGCGAGACTGCTGGGCGTTGATGGTGTTGATCGGGCAGGAGTGCCCCTGGCCAATGTGATGGTGGAAAAACTTCACCAGGCCGGTATTCTCGACCGGGGCCTGCTCTCCTGGTTGGCCCGGGCTATGGTTGTCAGGGGGGAATCTTCGCAGCAGATTGCTGAAGCGCTTGCCGTGAATGAGCTGGCTGTAGATAAAGTACCCGACTGCTCCCCCGATCAGTGGCTGCACCTGGCCAGGGAAAAAGCAAAAGAAGCAGCGCTTAAAATCAGGGTGGTGCGGCAGGAACGTGAGCAATTAATTGCCGGGGCAATGCCACTGCAAAAACCGCTTCTCTACGTCATCGTATCGACGGGAAACATCTATGAAGACGCCGTGCAGGGTAAAGCGGCTGCCCTGCAGGGCGCCGATTGCATATCACTACTGAGGCATACTGGGCAAAGCTTGCTCGATTACGTTCCTTACGGGGCCACCACCGAAGGTTTTGGCGGGACGTACGCTACCCAGGAAAACTTTCGGATTATGCGCGAGGCTCTTGACGAAGCCGGCCGGGAGTCCGGGCGCTATATTATGCTGGTCAATTATGCTTCGGGGCTATGCATGCCTGAAATATCTGTCATGGGCGCATTCGAAGGTCTCGATATTATCCTCAATGATGCCATGTATGGCATCCTCTTTCGCGATATAAACATGAAGCGAACCCTGATCGATCAGCATTTTTCACGGATGATCAAGGCCTTTGCCGGGATCATGATCAACACCGGTGAAGATAATTTTCTTACTACAGTTGATGCCTATGAAAAGGGTTACACTGTCATAGTTTCCCAGCTGATCAATGAGCAGCTGGCCCTGCGTTCTGGTCTGAAGGAAGAACAGATTGGACTGGCCCATGCTTTTGAAATTGATCCTTCCCTGGAAGACGGCCTGCTGCTGGAGATTGCCCAGGCCAGGCTCTGCAGGGAACTTTTCCCCCGATCGCCGATGAAATACAATCCGCCAACCAAGCATATCACCGGCGATATTTTTAAAACTTACCTGATCAACGGTATCAGTAATCTGGCTTCGGTCTTGACAGGCCAGGAAATCCACTGTCTTGGTATGCTAACCGAAGCGATCCATACCCCCTTTATCAGTGATCGTTATCTCAGCATTGCCAATGCCAAGTACGTTTATAATAATGGTCGTCATCTGGGTGAAGAGATGCTTTTTGTCAGGGGAGGCCGCATTCAGGCCAGGGCTGCCCATTTGCTCGATATGACCCTGGCCATGCTGGAAGAAGTGGAAAGCATTGGCCTGGAAGAAGCTCTGGAAAGGGGCATGTTTGCCGACATCAAGCGCTTTCGCGAGGGCGGTAAAGGCTATAATGATGTCATCTTAAAGCACCGGGATTATTATAACCCCTTCTTTGAAATCTTCAAAAATGATCAACCGGGTTAGCTAACCAGGGCCAGGGAAAAGAAAGCATGAGCGAATATATTTTCGGGTGAGGTGAGGTTTTGGGGTGAAACCAGATCAAAAAGCTTTTGACAAAGCTGTTCAGTTGATCGATCGCAGGACGATGGTCAACTTATTAAGAGAACTAGTGGCCATAAAAAGCCCCTTTTTTGCAGAAGAGGAGATTATTGCTTACCTGCACCGCCGTTTGTCAGGAAATAAGCGTTTGAAAACAAGAATTCATCATTATGAAGAAAAGGTTATCACCGGGTTCAAGGGTCAGAATCTTCTAGTTGAACTACCCGGCCGGGGTGGTGGTCCGAAACTGCTGCTTAACGGTCATGTCGATACAGTTCCCCTCTGTGATGACTGGTCTGTTGATCCCTATGCCGGAATAGAAAAAGATGGCCGTCTCTACGGCTTGGGTGCCCTCGATATGAAGGCTGGAATAGTAATTTGTGTAACTCTGCTTGAAGTACTGGTTGAGGCCGGGATTGAGCTGGCCGGTGATATTATTTTCACAGCAGTGAGCGACGAGGAAGGACCTTTCGGACTGGGCACACACTATCTGATCATGGATAAACTGATTAACGATAGTGATTATGCCATAGTCACAGAACCATCGGGGCCTTTTGCCCCCGGCAAGGAAAGTTTTCCCTGTCTTGCCCTCGGCAGCAGGGGAACGGCGGTTTATTATGTTAAAGTGAAAGGCAAATCAGCTCATGGGGCTAATCCCGAAAAAGGCATTAATGCCGTGGAGGATGCCGCACGGATCATTACCACTCTTACAGATAAACTTGATTTGGGCTATCATCCCAAGCTGGGTAGCGGGACTATGTGTATAACCAACCTGCATGGTGGAGAAAAATACCTTTTGGTGCCCGAGGAAGCCAGCTTTACCATTTACCGGCACACCGTGGAGGGAAATGCCGAGCGTGCCTTAGAGGAGGTTAAAGAGATTGTTGCTGGACTTGACCTCATGAGTGAAGTTGAGATTAAATTGCGCGATCTGCCCCATCCCGATACTTTTTTTCTACCCTGGACTGTAAGTGAAGAGAGTAAGCTTGTTCAGTCTCTGCAGGCCGGCAGTCGTGAAGTTATCGGTAAAAAGATGCAAACAACCTATTTTCGTTCCGAATCAGATGCCAACCACATCGCTTCCCGCCTGAAAATTCCTACTGTGCTTTTTGGTCCGGATGGAGCTAACTACCATGCCGCCGACGAATACGTAGATATTGGAACCATGGTCGATGCAACCCGCATTATACTCCACACAGTTTTTAATTTGCTGGCTTAACAGGAATATACCGGCTTGTATCAATCATCCTCTAGGTATATAATACAAAAAATATAACTAATCCTCATTATTCAGAATAATTGCGGGGTTTTTTCCAGCGGTCTCATTGTTTGCTTCTCTCCATAACAGTTTCAGTCTTTGCTAAATATATGGGACAGCTTATTTATAGAGATTAAGCTTGATATGGGGGTGATTGTGGAGGCCTGGTTTGTGTTCTGGATTGGTTCAGGGGTTCGACAAAAAAAAGGAGTGATGAATGATCATGTTGAATCGAAAAAGTTTAATTCTTTTTGTTCTGTTTTTAGCGGCAATGTTGTTTGTTATCGGCGGTTGCGCGCCGGCTGATGATGTTCCGGCAGATGTTCCAGATGAAGTACCTGAAGAAGAGCCTGATGAAGAAGCAGTGCCTGAAGGTGATGGCAGCCTGCAGAGAGTCCTCGATGCCGGTCAACTGGTTGTAGTTGGCAGCGGTGGTTACCCGCCCTTTAATTTCTACGGTGAAGATGATCCCGATACGCCGATCGGTTTTGACGTCGATACCGCTAAAGCCATTGCCGATAGGCTGGGCGTTGAGCTGGTCTACGAAACGTCAGACTGGGACGGTCTGCCTGACGGTTTAAGGGCCGGCCGTTACGATGCCATTCTGGGCAGTATGGCCGATACTGAAGCGCGCCGTGAAATTGTTAGCTTTACTATTCCCTATTACTATTCCGGGGCACAGCTTATTGTTCGTGCTGATTCCGGCTTAACGGGGCCGGAAGACGTTGAGGGTCTCGATATCGGGGTAATCACCGGTGAAACCTACGTTGATGATGCCTTAGACCTGGGTGCCAATGATGTTCACTATGCAGAGGTTAATACTATCCTGCTGGAAGTGCTCGGTGGCAGAATTGACGGAATGATCACCGATCGCCTTGTAGCCATAAGAGGTATGGAAGAGATAGCCGGCGGTGAAGAATTGATGCTGGCCGGTGAATTGATACGAACCGAAAATGTGGCTGTAGCATTCCGCCAGGAAGATAATGAACTAAGAGAAAAGGTCAGTGAAATACTGGAAGAATTACATGCAGACGGGACCATGACCGAGATCAGCATGCTGTGGCATGGAGTAGATATTACCAAGCCTTAAACCAGTTTAGTTGTTTTTGCTAACCCTTCCCTGCCGTTCTCCCCCGCAACGGGGGAGAACGGCAGGGAAGTAAAATATAAAATGTATTTTGCTTGGCTGTTTTTCTTTTTTTATCGATCAACAAATACTTTAATTACAGCATTGCAGCATTAATGGTTTCCAGATAAGGAGCTGAATTTATGTTTGATGTCCCCTGGGATTTTACTGCCATTCCGAGATTTTTCCCCGGTTTTTATGTAGCTGCCCTGCTTACTATACAGATAACATTTTTTGGAATATTGGTCGGCCTGGTCTTAGGTCTGATCACCGGTTTAATGAGACTTTCAACAAATAAGCTAATCAATACTCCTGCAAAGTTTTATATTTGGGTTATTCGTGGCACTCCGCTATTACTGCAATTAATGATTATTTATTATGGACTCATAGATTTAGTCAGTATCGACCGAATGCCGGCAGCATTTATCGGTCTCGGTGTTCATAATGGGGCCTATATTGCAGAAATATTCAGGGGAGCAATCCAGTCCGTTGACAGGGGGCAGCGTGAAGCTGCTCTTTCGCTTGGCATGACACCGATGCAGGCTATGAAGCGGATCATCTTGCCGCAGGCTTTCAAAAGATCAGTTCCTGCCCTGGGTAACCAGTTTATTATTGCCCTTAAAGATTCGTCGCTGGCCAGTGCTATTGCCGTCAGGGAACTGTTGTTGAGGGCCCGGCAGATGGGATCATCAACGTTGATGATGCTGGAGATGCTGATGATCGTCGGTATCTATTATCTGGCCATGACTACCGTGCTTACTTTCGTGGTGGGCAGAGTTGAAAAACGTCTCCAGGTTAGCGATTATCGGGATTAGAGGTGTAGCTCATAATGATTAAGATTAGAGGTTTAAATAAATGGTTTGGCGATCTTCATGTTTTGAAGGATATAGATCTTGATGTTGCCGAAAAAGAAGTGGTTGTGGTTATCGGGGCCAGTGGTTCCGGCAAGAGCACCCTTTTGCGCTGCATCAATTTCCTCGAGTTTGCCCAGAAGGGAGAAATATTTATTAACGGCAAGGAAACTGATCCTAAAAGCAAAAAGCTGCACCTGATCCGCATGGATGTGGGTATGGTCTTCCAGCATTTTAACCTGTTCCCACACAAGACTGTAATGGGTAATGTTATTGAGGGGCTGACCCAGGTAAAAAGAATACCTGCTGAACAGGCTCTTGGTCAGGGTGTGGAACTACTTGACAAAGTAGGTCTCTCAGACAAGGCCAATGTATATCCGGCTATGCTTTCAGGGGGCCAAAAGCAGAGGGTGGCTATTGCCCGGGCCCTGGCTATGAATCCGAAAATAATGCTTTTCGATGAGCCGACTTCAGCCCTCGATCCGGAGCTGGTTGGCGAGGTCTTACAGGTTATGAAAAATCTGGCCAACGAAGGTATGACGATGATGGTGGTCAGCCATGAGATGGGTTTTGCCCGCGAGGTGGGTGACCGGATGATTTACATGGATGAAGGTAAAATTATTGAAGAAGGAAAACCGGAAGAGCTTTATAAGAATCCGCAACAGGAGCGGACAAAGTCTTTTCTCCGTCAAATTCTTTAGCCTGTTCTTTTCAGATAACAGATCCATGAATAAGCTAAGGGTCAGGTCTGCTCAGGCATCATTTTCATATAATCATGGTTGAAAAAGAATATTTCACAATCTCCACCTGGCTTATCTGAACTGGTGGTGATTTTCGCAATGTCTCAGAGCCGACTGGCAGTGTTCAGCCCAGTTGATCCTGAGGCATAACTTTTCATTTATCTTTCCTTGCCGATCTCGTGTATCTCCACAGTCTGGAATATGATAATATAGATCCCGGTACGCTGAAACCAGTTTAGAGGTAGTTGAGAAAAAACAAGATGGAATGGCAACCAGATAAACGAAAGATGCTCCTTGCCGATTTGTCACTTTTGTTCGTAGCCATCTTCTGGGGCTCTAATTTTGTGATCATGAAACATGCCTTTGAGGTAATTGCCCCTTTCACCTACCTGGGAATTCGTTTTTGCCTTGCTGCCCTGATTCTGGCGATCTTTTTCTGGAGAAGGTTATTGCGGGCAACGAAGGGCGATTACCTGGCCGGCTGCCTGATTGGTTTATTTCTATTTAGCGGTTATGTCTTTCAAACCATTGGCCTGCTTTACACTACTCCGGCCAAATCGGGCTTCATTACCGGTACTGCGGTGATCATCGTTCCATTCCTTTATTACCTTATCACCAGGCATTCTCCCGGCTGGTGGGCTTTTTTCGGCGGGGCTCTGGCAGCAGTCGGTCTTTACCTCTTCTCGGTCGATCGATCAATGGGCTTGAATGTCGGTGATGGCCTGACCCTGATCGGCGCTTTTCTATTTGCCGCTCATCTAATCGCCATTGCTATTCATGTCAGGCGTCGCGATCCTATTGTGCTATCCGTAACCCAGATTGCTTTTACCGGGTTGGTCTGTTTCGGTATCGCCCTTGTCTTTGAACCAACGGAAGCAATGTTTAACCAGCCGCTGTTAATCTGGGGAGCTATCCTTTATGCGATAATTTTTTGCACTATAGGCGCCTTTGTAACCCAGACTATTGCCCAGCGCTATACCCCACCTACCCATGCTGTATTAATTCTTTCGACAGAGGCAATTTTCGCCGGTCTGTTTTCCTATTTTTTCTGGGAAGAAATATTTACTGCACAAAAACTTACCGGGGCGGCTTTAATTCTGGCCGGGATCCTGGTTACCGAGTTGCGGCCCCTTATTGCAGCAAGGCTGGCTCACAACCGGGCCGCTGTTGCCAGGAGAGGGCTGCCTCCCGCCGGCTAGCTTGTGCATTTCTAACGGATTAAGGCTCAACCGGTAGCTGGTTTAAAATAACAGACTGCAGGGTCATCCTTCCTTATCTGTCGGCAGGTTTGAAGTGCTCGGTGAGGATGATATGACCAGCATACACTAAAGAAATGGTTTAAAGCCAAAGGAGATAATGGATTGAAAGCCCCGGGGCACAATGAGCTTATACTGGAAAGAAAATTCGTTAATACGCGCTGGCTGATGTGGTTTCTCCTGATCGCCCTGCACCTGGTGACATCTTTTCATCGTGTTTCTTTTAATGTTGTTGCCGATCTGCTGACCGCGGAATTCAGCCTGACCGGGGCAGGTCTGGGTAATCTTGCTGCCGCTTACACCTACATGTATGTTCTCATGCAGATACCGGGCGGAATCCTTGTTGACCGTCTCGGACCGAGGCGTATTGCCCTTATAACCGGCCTGGCCATGGCGGCAGGGTCGATCATGATTGGCCTGGCGCCTTCGGCAATTTTTATTTTCCTCGGGCGGATGCTGATTGGTTTCGGCGGTTCTGTGGTCCTGGTCAATATCTTTAAATTTCAGGCCGCCTGGTTTCGTTCGGTGGAATTTGCCACCATGTCCGGTTATGCCCTGCTGATCAGCACCAGTGGTGCTCTCCTGGCTGCCACACCATTGGCCCTGGCCGTTTCTGCCTATGGCTGGCGGACACCTTTTGTTTCTTTCGGACTTCTCACGATATTAATTGCAGTGCTCTGTTTTTATATTATCAGGAATAATCCCCGGGAGGTTTTCGGGGCTATGGTTTCAGACAGGGTTGACAGTCAATTGTCTGTTGCAGAACCGCAAGTGATGAACCTCAAGGCTGTAGGGACGGTCCTGAGAAACCGCCGTATCTGGTTGCCGTTTTTCATTAACCTGGGCACCTACAGCGGTTTTGTTGTTTTTGCCGGAACCTGGGGCATCTCTTACCTGGTTCATGTCTACGGTCTTAGTGTAGAGCAGGCTTCTTTTTATATGATAGTAGCTTACCTCGCATATATGGCAGCCGCACCGGCAGCGGGAATAATATCTGACCGGATCGGCTCTCGCAGACTGCCCGCTATTTTCATGGTTGGTTCTGCAGCGTTTTTCTGGCTGCTGCTGGCCGTCTGGCCTGGCGGGCTGGTGCCCCTGCCTTTTATTTATGGTTTGTGTATCCTTCTGGGCATTGGCGGAGCGGCGACTGTGTTAAGTTTTCCCATGGCCAGGGAAGTTAGTATTCCCGGCTATACCGGCCTGGTTACAGCCACTGTAAACCTGGGAGTTTTTCTCGGTATGGCCATCCTGCAGCCGCTTTTTGGTTATGTGCTTGATGCGGGATGGACTGGAACAGTTTTTGAGGGGGTCAGGATTTACCCCCTGCAGGCCTATCGTGCCGGGTTTTTCCTTATTTTCATTTTTGCCGCCATTTCTCTGGCCGCTGCTTTTATTTACCGCGAGGAGAAAACAAAGGTGCCTGCAGCATGATATAATCTAAACCGTGATAGACTTGTTTTATGCTATTTTTGGAGGTGGGGTATGGAAAAGGCAATCAGGGAATATGCTCTCGAAATTGGATTTGATGATGTCGGATTTACTACAGCTGATCCCTTTCCGCAGCTGATTGAAGCACTGGAAGAGCGCAAGGAGGGCTACAGCTGGATCAGCGATGGTTTGCTGCAGCTGGCACACGTGGCCGATCCCCGTTATGTTCTGCCATCGGCTCGCTCGGTTGTAGTGCTCGTTTATGACTATTACAAGCAGGCTTATCCGGAACAATTGCTGGGGCGGATCGGCAAGGCTTATCAGTCGCGCCTATACCCGGGCAAAAAGCGTATTTTCGGTAGCCGTCTGCGTCTGATCCGTGAGTTCATGGAATCGAAAGGCATGGAAGTTGGTTTTCGACCGGCCATGCCTGAAAGGCAGGCTGCTGTGAGAGCCGGGGTTGGTCGTTTCGGCTGCAATACCTTTGTCTATGCCCCGGGTAAGGGCAGCTATATCGGTATTGTTGCCATGGCGGTCAGCGCCGAGCTGCAGCCGACAGTAGCTAACCCTGATACTCTCTGTCCCGATGATTGCCGGCGCTGTATAGAAGCCTGCCCGACAGGAGCTTTATATGAGCCCTACAAGATGAACCCCCTGCAATGTATTGCTTTTAACACATACGGTACCGGTAATTTCCCGGGCGCCCCCGAAGATATTCCCCTGGAAATACGTGAAAAGATGGGATCCTGGATCTATGGTTGCGATCACTGCCAGGATGCCTGCCCCCGGAACCAGAAAAGGCTCAACCAGGCGCTGGTACCTGATGCTTTTCTTGAAGAAATGGTGCCCGGTATGGATCCGAAAGTTTTACTGACCATGGATGATCGCTATTTTTTAGAGACGGTTCAACAGCTGCTATACGGCTACATCTGGGAAAAAAAGTTCCTGCAGCGAAACGCCGCTATTGCCCTCGGTAACAGCGGTGATGATGGAGTGGTTAGTCTATTAGCCCAGGCTATGGAAGACCCGCAGGAGATGGTCCGCCAGTATAGCGCCTGGGCTCTTGGCCGGATTGGCGGTAGCGAGAGCAGGAAAGTTCTTGAAAGGTTCCGGCAGAAGGAAGAATCGGACAGGGTCAGGCTGGAGCTGGTCTCCGCCCTCGAAACAATGTAAAGATCAATGATTTATTTCTCTTTTTAACTTGTTATAGAAGTACTGACAGGGAGAGTTAATGGTGATGGAAAAACTGATTATCACAGTAGCGCCGACAGGTAATGTGCCGACCAGGGAGAATAGTCCTTATCTACCACTCACCCCGGATGAGATAGCGGAGGATGTTTATCGCTCTTACCAGGCCGGGGCGGCCATCGCCCACCTGCACGCCCGTGACCGCAGTGGTCTGCCCACAGCAGATCCGGCGGTATTCAAGGAGATTGTCGCCAGGGTAAGGGCTAAGTGTGACATCATAATCCAGCTTTCCACCGGGGCCAGAGCCGGAAAGAGTGTCGAAGAGCGGGGAGCCTGTATCGATCTTAAACCTGAAATGGCCAGCCTGACTACCGGTTCTTCAAATTTTGCTCGCTCGGTCAACTATAATCCTCCGGGGCTAATCAAGGAACTGGCCAGACGCATGCTGGAAAATGGAGTAAAGCCGGAGATAGAAATTTTCGATCTTTCCGCTCTTGAGTATGCCCTGTTCTTAATTGATAAAGGTCTGTTGAAAGAGCCTTTGCACATTAACCTGGTTTTGCATGTGCCCGGATCTCTTCAGGGCAAACCGCGCAACCTTTTTTACCTCATAGAAAGCCTGCCCCCTAAATGCACCTGGTCTGTAACCAGCATCGGTAGCAGTCATCACCAGCTAAGCGCCCTTGCCCTGGTTCTTGGTGGCCACGTGCGAACAGGCCTGGAAGACCTTACCTGGATCGAGGAGGGAAAGCCACTTTCAAATTTTGAACTGGTTCAAAGGCTGGCCCGGCAGGCAGCTGCCTACGGGCGCGAAATTGCCACTCCTGCACAGGCAAGGCAAATGCTGGGCCTCACCACCCTGTGATTGACAGCAGGCTGGCTCTGAGATAAGATAATTGTAAAATAAGAACTATATAATCCTGGAGCTCATAGTTATTAGATATTAGGGAGCATAGGGGATCTAATTCCCCTGTGCTTTTTATTTTTTTAAGGAGGAATTTTTCGCAATGAAGACGACCAGTGGAGCCAATGAAACCAAAAAACGGCTGGAGATTAACGGAGAGGGAATCAGCCTTGCTGATGTTGTCAAAGTGGCAAGACATGGTTTGCCGGTTTCGATTTGCCCGGAAGCCATCAATAGAATTGCCGCTTCCAGGGCTATGCTCGAGAAGCTCGTTGAGGAGGAAGCAGTTGTTTACGGGATCACCACTGGTTTTGGTCGTTTCAGTGATGTGAATATATCGAGGAAGGATGCCATTCAGCTCCAAAAGAACCTTATCGCCAGCCATGCTGCTGCTGTAGGTGAGCCATTGGCTGAAGAGGTGGTGAGGGCGGCTTTACTGCTCCGCTTAAATGCCCTGGCCCGGGGTTACTCCGGCGTACGTCCTATCCTGGTGGAGCGGCTAACTGAAATGCTGAACAGGAATGTAGTTCCAGTCATACCGGAGCAGGGTTCGCTGGGGGCCAGCGGCGATCTGGCTCCTCTATCACATCTGGCCCTTGTTCTCACCGGGCAGGGCGAGGCTTTTTATGGCGATGAAAGAATGCCCGGGGCTGAAGCCCTTGATCTGGCGGGCATTGAACCGCTTACCCTGGTTGAAAAAGAGGGCCTGGCCCTGATCAACGGGACCCAGATCATGACCGCCATCGGTTCTCTGGCCTGGTTTGATGCCGCCAATCTGCTGCGCTCTTCAATGATCACGGCCGCCCTGACCTTAGAAGCACAGCTGGCTGTTCCGGATGCTTTTGACCCTTTAATTGCTTCGGTGCGACCTTATAGCGGGCATCAATATGTGGGCGGGCTCGTCTTGAAATTGCTTGAAGGAAGCAGACTCATTGGCAGTGATCAGCGCAAGGTCCAGGATGCCTACAGCCTGCGCTGTATACCCCAGGTTCACGGCGCCACATATAATGCTCTCGAATATGTTTCGAGTATCCTCGAGATAGAGATTAATTCTGTCAATGACAATCCCCTCCTCTTTCCCGAAGAAAATAGGGTTTTATCGGGCGGTAATTTTCACGGTCAGCCTGTGGCCCAGGCCATGGATTTCCTGGCCATAGCTATAGCTGAACTGGGCAGTATTGCTGAAAGGCGTGTTGAACGCCTCGTTAACCCTGCCCTGAGCGGCTTGCCGCCTTTCCTGACTAAAGAGGGAGGGCTTAACTCGGGGATGATGATTGCCCAGTATACTGCCGCCTCGCTGGTCAGTGAAAACAAGGTTCTCTGTCACCCGGCCAGTGTTGATTCCATACCTTCTTCGGCCAACCAGGAAGATCATGTCAGCATGGGTACTACAGCTGCCCGCAAGGCAAGACAGGTCGTTGACAATGTTACACGGGTAATCGGCATTGAATTGCTCCTCGCCGGCCAGGCGATAGACTTCAGGGGTGCCGAACATCTGGGAGCGGGTACCGGCCGGGCTTACCGGTTGTTGCGCAGTGAGGTTGGTTTCATGGAAAAAGACGAAATTCTCTATCCGTTGATCGAAAGAGCTGTACAGTTGATTAACAGCGGAGATCTGCTTCGCGAAGTGAGTGAGGTAGTAGATTTTTCCTGAACCTTCACCAACCTTCACCTGGTATGCCAAAGCAAGGTTTAAATGATAGAATATATTAGTGCTCAGCTTTGTGCAGGCTGATGGAGGTGGGATATAGATGGAGCGTATCGGCAAAACAGCGATCATGTTTACCCTTTCCAGTGGCGATCTTGAAGAAAAAATCCGCAAAGATGCCGTGAAGGATGGTTATCAATTGATTAAGGGCAGGGTTGGCTCGATGAGCACGGAGAAGATTTTTGCTGCTGTTGAAACGGCTGCCCAGAGAGAAGGTCTGATCCGCAAAGATTTTTATCGCGATACCCATGCTCTTTATCATGCCACGCTCGATGCTTTTGTCGGAATATGCCGGGGTCAGCTTGGCCTCGAGAGCATGCTGCGGACGGTGGGCCTTATTTTTGCAGTTGTCAGGGGTCCGCGCAGCAGCGAAGATCATCAAGACGGTGACTGGCTCGCCGTGGTACTTTACGGCACCATCGGGGCTCCGGTTAAAGGGTACGAGCATGAAACTATCGGTCTCGGTTTGAATCATGTTTGATCATGGGAAAGATACCATAATGTCAGTAATGGTGTCGGTTTTCTGTTGTCTGTCAGGGCTAGGAACAAAAAAATAACGGTATAATTTTTACCTGTAGGGTATTCATAACGGAGGTGTTAGAGATAGGCGCTTATCGATCGAATTACAGCCAGCAGTTGTCCCCCCAGTTAAAGTGGTTTAGCACCGATCAGCTCGAAGCAATTCACAGCGCAACCATCGATGTCCTGGAAAGAAGAGGGGTGAGGGTTAATCACCCCGGGTCGGTAAAGCTGCTCAAAGAGGCCGGCTGCCTGGTCCATGATAATGATGTGAAAATACCGGGCTGGCTTATTGAAGAGGCTATCCGGTCGGCCCCTTCAAAAATAAATGTATACAATCGTGAAGGTTTACCAGCCCTGAGCCTGGAAAGCAACCGCACCTATTATGGGACCGGTTCAGACCTGCCTTTTCACCTGGATTTGGAGACAGGGAAAAGAAGGGGTAGTGTGAAAGCTGATATTGTTAATACCGCCAGGCTTCTTGAAAGTCTTTCCGGTTATGACTTTGCTATGAGCAATGCCATTCCCGGTGATTGTCCGGCAGAGCAGGGCGATTTGCACCAGTTTGCCGCGCTGGTTCTTAATTGTGCCAAGCCGATCATTTTCACCTCTTTCAATGAAGAGAATACCCGGAAAATTATTGAGATGGCCATTGCCGTGGCCGAATCTGCTGAAAACTTAAGGAGCAGGCCTTTTCTCATTCTTTACACCGAGCCCATATCACCTCTTGTTCACACCGAAGATGGTGTAGCTAAGATGCTTGCCTGCATTGATTACAACATTCCGGTTATCTATACCCCCGGAGTGGTGGCCGGGGGAACCTGTCCGGTGACCAAGGCCGGGACAATTGTCCAGATGAATGCGGAAAGTCTTTCTGGCCTGCTCATTGCCCAACTGAAAAAGAAGGGGGCGCCCATTATTATCGGTGGCGGCGCTACTCCGATGGAGATGCAGACCACGGCCACGCTCTATGGTTCTCCCGATGCGGCAATGAACTATTGTGCCATGACTGAACTGGCCCGCTTTTACGGCCTGCCCAACTTTACAGAGGCCGGTTGTTCTAACGCTCCGCTCCCTGATGCCCAGGCAGGGATGGAAGCGGCACTGGGTTTGCTTTTAAACCAGCTTTGCGGGGCCAACCTGGTTCACGATGTCGGCTACCTTGATGGCGGGAAAACCGGTTCACTGCCCTTCCTGGTCATGTGCGACGACTTCATCAGTGCAGTACGTCATATTGGGGCAGGGATAGAGGTAAACAGCGATACCCTGGCCACTGATGCGATAGTAGAAGTTGGCCCGGCCGGCCATTTCCTGGCTACGGAGCATACCATGAAACATTTTCGCCGGGAAATATGGATGCCGACAGTTTTTAACCGGATGATGTTTGAGACCTGGCAGCAGCTGGGCAGCAAAGATTGTTTCGAACTGGCCCGGGAAAAGGCTCTGGCGATTCTCAGCAGTGACAGCTTCAATGAACCCGACCCGGCAGTGGTTCAGGCTGTTCAAGATATGCTCAAGTAAGGCAGGGTGAGCCGGAATAGCCTGCTTCAGGTCAAACCTTGCTGCGCAGCCTTTAGCGGGAATTCTTGGTGAGACCTCTCATTTAAATTTTACGAGGAGACAGCTGTGAATTCAAGAGACAGGATCCTGGCCGCACTTTCCCTGCAGCAACCGGACAGGGTTCCCTTTGCTGATTATACTGAAGAAGCGATCAGGAAAAGAATAATGGGCAGGGAGCATTATACTGACACTCAATTTGCCCGTACAATCGGTTTCGACGCCCTGCACATTGATGACTTCACTGCGCCCGTATTCTGCAGGCGAAAAAGAATAGGCAGTCAGGAATATATTTTGGACGGTTTGATCAAGAAAGACAGCGATTTGGATCTGATGGTATTCCCGGATCCCAGTGAAGATAGTTTCTATGATCGGGCGAAGCGACAGGTGGAAGAATACCGGGAAGAGGGTCTGGCTATTTATGCCAACTGCCGTTTTGGGATCAGTGGGGTTCTTTACTCGATGGGACTGGAAGGCCTTTCTTACGCCCTCTATGAGAATCCCTCTCTTATAGACAGGGTTTTGGAGCGGTATGTCGACTGGAATTGCCGGGTTGTTGAAAAATTAAATGAGATTGGCATCGACTTTATCGTGTCATATGACAATATTGCCTATAACAGCGGTCCGATGGTATCGCCTCAGGTATTTAGAGAAGTATTCTTGCCTAAAATTAAACAGGTTGATCAGGTTTGCAAACTGCCCTGGGTGACACACATCTGCGGAAATATTATGCCCATATTTGAAGATGTTTTAGCCATGGGTGTGAGCGGGATGCATCCGCTTGAACCCGGCTGTATGGATCTAAAAACAGTTAAAGAGCAGTACGGCCACAGGGTTTGCCTCTGGGGTAATATTGATTTGCGTTACACCCTGACCCGGGGAACTCCGGAAGAGGTCGATGCCGAGGTCAGGCAGCGGATAACGGAAGGAGGCCCTAACGGGGGGTACATATTGGGCAGCGGGTGTGACTTGCCCGATTACTGCAAGGTGGAAAA
>CAZVLE010000144.1:0-6244 GCA_964627855.1 uncultured Syntrophomonadaceae bacterium
TGACTTTATTTCCGTTACCGGTCCGCAGAGAAAACTTGCCGCCAACATAGGCTACCTGGCTGTTCCACATGGAGACATGATGATCTCCGGCGCTGCCGGCCTGATCAGGGGAGTGCTAAACCACACATTAGACTAAAGTTTCTCCGAACAAGGGCAAGCCTTACAAAGTTTATGTCTTTCCTGGTTGACAATTTGATATTAAATTGATAGTATTTATAGTATATAGCTCTGTAGGTGAACTTTTTTTTAATACTAAAGTTAGTCTATGCTAATAATTAAGATGATAGGAGGAATTCTGGGCTATGCGAATACAAAAAACATTTTTTATAACTTTAGTCTTTTTCTTAATCCTTCTTTTAACCGGCTGCGCTGCAAATGATGGGGCAGATGAAAACGATCAAGCAGAGCTGGTAGTTTATTCTTCAAGGAATGAAACTTTTGTTAACCAGCTGCTTGAAAAGTTCGAAGAAGATACTGGAATTAAAGTGATGGCTTTGCATGCAGGAAGCGGAGCGGTTAATCGGATTATTGAAGAAGAGAACAATGTGCGGGCAGATATATTTATATCCAATGATATTGGCGCTTTGGAGCATCTGCGCATGGAAGGTTTTCTAGAAAGCTACAGCCCTCAGGGAATTGATATGATTGCTTCTCAATATCGGGCCCCAGACAACTCATGGTTTGCGTTATCTGCACGTACTAGAGTGTTCATGTTCAATAAAGATTTGATTAGCGAAGCAGAAATGCCTAAAACAGTATGGGAATTGACAGATGAAAAATGGCAGGGGCAGTTCGCCATAACCAGGGGTGGCAATGCAGGGATGATTGCCCATGTATCAGCTCTCCGCTATGAATGGGGTGATCAAAAGACTGCCGAGTGGCTCTCAATAATTAAGGATAATGCAGGGGCTATTATGGAAGGCCACGGGGATATTCGAAGAGCAGTCGGGGCAGGTGAGTATAAGTTTGGGTTAGTTAATAATTATTATTATCACCAACAGCTTCTTGAACCGACTAATAACAATGTAGGTGTTATTTATCCCGATCAACGAGATGGGGAAATGGGCGCTGTCGCAAACGGTGCCGGAGTAGCCTTAATTAAAGGAGGCCCTAACTCAGTTAACGCCCGAATATTCTTAGACTGGATACTGCTACCGGAAAATCAGAGAGAGTTCTCTTACGCTTCCATGGAAGTGCCGATCAATCCGGCGATTGAAGCAATCGGTGAGGCAGCTACGATTTCTGATTATAAGGTCCAGGATATGCCCCTAAGTACGCTTGGGGAATATTTTCTTGATACACGAACACTGATAGAACAGGCTGGTCTCGATCTGGAATTAAGATAAACTGCTACCAGCATCATATTGCATGAGGGGATAAAACATGTGGAACAAACTTTGGAAAGGCAATAATCCTGAGCCCATGCTGGTAATTATCGGAGCAGCCACTGCAGCATTTATGGCACTACCGATCGGTTTTGTTATCTGGCGTTCAATGCAAGCCGGCGCCGATCGTTGGCTTAGTCTGCTCGACTACCGGATCCCCTTTTTGTTAATGAATACTCTGCAGATCACCTTTACCACTACCCTGTTCGCCATAGTAATTGGAGTATCTCTGGCCTGGCTGGTATATCGCTGTGATACTCCCGGCCGGGGAATCTGGCAATGGCTTTTTGCATTGCCTTTAATGTTACCTCCATATGTCGGAGCTGTTTCCTATATCATGGTTTTTGGGCCGGCTGGATGGATAAGGGATGTAACAGGCTCTGTCCCCTTTAACATATACTCTTTCTGGGGCACTTTACTTGTATTGACTCTATTCAAGTTTCCTTATGTTTTTCTAATCTGTGGGGCTGCAATCCGGGGGATGAATCGTAGTTATGAAGACACCGCCCGCTCATTGGGTTTAAACAACTGGGAACTTTTTTGGAAAGTTAATTTCCCTTTTCTGCGCCCGGCTATTGGCGCAGGAGCAATCTTAACTGCTCTTTGTGTTTTATCCGAGTTTGGTGTTATTGCCATTATGCGTTATAACACTTTTACAACGGCTATATTCTACCAAATGGAGAGTTACGACCGCCTTTCGGCCTCAGTTCTGAGCATGGTTTTAATGGTCCTAACACTGCTTTTCTTATGGCTCGAATCACTTAACAGAAGAAAGCAGAAGTATTACCAAACCAGCGGCACATATACTCCACTTGATTTAATCAAGCTGGGCAAGTGGAAGGCTCTTTCCATTTTATGGATTAGCCTGATTTTATTTGCTTCTGTAGTTCTTCCGATTGGAATACTGATCTATTGGTCAGTTTACGGCTTATCTCAGGGAGCACTGGATAGTAGTTTCTGGAACTATACATTAAACAGCATCAAAGTAGCAGGCATTGCGGCTATCGCAAGTATGATCTTAGCACTGCCACTAATCTATTTAAAATCCCGCTACCCTTCAGTGCTCTCATCACTTTTTTATAAACTGAGCACTTCCGGGTATGCCCTGCCTGGAGTTGTTGTAGCCCTGGGCTTAATTTATTTGATAAACTCTTATTTGCCTTGGCTCTATAATACTTTTTTCGTGATCGCAATTGCTTACCTGGTTCGCTTCCTGCCTCAGGCTTTACAGTATGGCGATGCTTCATTAATCTTATATCACCAAGGATCGATGAAGCAGCCAGGAATCTTGGTTATTCTCCCATGAAAGTTCTTTACAAGGTTATTTCACCGCTTATGGCTCCCGGCCTTTTAGCCGGCGGAGGCCTTGTTTTTGTAAGCGCAATCAAAGAACTGCCCGCAACGTTGCTATTAAGGCCACCCGGTTTTGATACCCTGGCAGTCAGGGTATGGGTAGAAGCCAGTGAGGCGGTATATCACATGGCTGCCCCGGCAGCACTGCTGATTGTAATTGTTTCCATAATTCCATTAAAAATTATCTTGAGCCGTTATTAAGGTGGTGCTGTAAAATGAAGATAATTGAAATGAAAAACGTAACCAAAACTTACCCGGGCGCTACGGTGCCTGCTGTTAATAATATAAACCTAACTGCTGACAAAGGTGAGATTATTTCTCTGTTAGGTCCAAGTGGCTGCGGTAAAACAACTATTCTCAGAATAATTGCCGGCTTTGAAAGAGCTGAAAAAGGCAGTGTGTTTATTTCCGGCCATCCAGTTGCCGAAGAAGAATTTTGGGTGCCACCTGAAAAACGGGGAGTGGGAATGGTATTTCAGGATTATGCTTTGTTCCCACACCTGAATGTCTATAATAATATTCTTTTCGGCTATAAAAATACTGACCGGCAAAAACGAGCAAAAGAGGTTTTAAGGCTGGTAAACCTTAAGGGCTTTGAGAACCGCTACCCTCATCAACTTTCCGGGGGACAGCAGCAAAGGGTGGCTCTGGCCAGAGCTCTGGCTCGCAGGCCGGAAATCGTTTTACTCGATGAACCGTTTAGTAACCTAGATACTGAATTAAAAGACCAGATGCGATTGGAGCTAAAAAGAATTATTAAGGATGCTCAAACAACAGCAATCTTTGTTACCCATGACCAAAAAGATGCACTATCTATATCAGATCGAATTTTTGTTTTAAAGGATGGCACTATCCAGCAGGTTGGCTCTCCCCGCGAAGTATACCAATACCCGGAAAATGCTTTCGTTGCTACTTTCGTCGGCAGGAGCAATTTACTTAAAGGGAAAATGGCTGAAGATGGCCAAACTATCATTACAGAAGCTGGAGATTTCCCCTGTTCCCATACTCACGGGCATTTACCGGGCGAAAACGTCCAGATTTCGATCAGGCCTGATGGACTTGAAATGTGCACTCATGGCAGTATTGCTGGGCAGATTAAAGAATTATCTTACACAGGCGAATCTTATGATGCCACACTGGAAATTGAATGCTCCGGCAATAAGCACCATATGATGGTTCACATCCACCCTGAAGAAGAAATCACCGTGGGCAGTAAGGCATGCTTCAGGGTGTTGCCTGACTTCGTAGCCGTCGTAGGAAACGGGGCGAACTGAGCTGTTTCGCCACTCGAGCCAGCATTTTCCTTCAAATTATATATACCTTGTCTTGCAAATTGTTGGTAATGTTTTTAGGCAAGTTACCGGTTGGCCCCAAACAGACCAAAGATCCAGCCTACTAAAAGGTATTAGTATTATGGAGGCCTGATCTTTAAACACTTGACCTCAGTTACACATTATCAGCTCAGCCTTATTGACTAAATCGCCCCATCATGCCATGATATTGTTATATTTTTCTCTAACCAGGATCGTTCGGAGGAGGTTTGCCATGAAGCCTGATTTACTATCTACCGACAGGGTAATCATCACTGCAGCGATTACCGGTGGCATCCACGACAAATCGGCTAACCCGGCCTTGCCGATCACTCCTGAAGAACAGGCCCAGGATTCCTATGATTGTTACAACGCCGGCGCTGCAATTGTTCATATCCAGGCCAGAGACAAAGAAGGGCAGAGTTCAGGCGATGTGGATCTGTATGGCCATATAGTTAACCTCATCGGTGAAAATGCCCGATCATCAGGCAGATCGGCAACGGTATCGGAATCCGCATAGATAGCAATAATCAGATTGTCATGCCCTCGCTTGAAGAAAGGTATAATCTTCTAACTATCAACCCCCAGGCTGAAATGCACACTATCAAAGCGGGCACTTTTGAGTTCAGAACTCATTACGGGGCAACTACGTTTTACAACCCGATTTCATTTAACGAAGCCTACATTCAGGGCTGCAGAGTGCAAAACATCGGCCTGGAAATTGAAATATACGATTTCAGCCACATTGTTAATGTGACCGAGATGGTTGAAAAGGGCACCTTAACGCCGCCTTTGCATGTCAGCCTCGTTTTAGGCATTCGCGGCGGTGCTCCGGCCAGTGGTCGGGTCATGCTGAACATGCTTGATTCCCTGCCCGAAGGCTCAACCTGGCAGGTTATAGCAGTGGGCCGCCACCACCTGCGCACAACCATGATGGCTATCATGCTGGGCGGCAATGCCCGGACGGGATTGGAAGACACCCTGTTCTACAGGAGAGGCGAGCCGGCAAAAAGCAATGCCCAGCTTGTTGAAAGAATGGTCCGCCTGGCCCGTGAAATAGGCAGGGAACCGGCAACAGTCGAAGAAGCAAAAGCGATACTCGATCTTAACCGTTAAAATGTCTCGGCTGCTTTCTCTGAAACCCCTTTTCAACCGCTATTTCTTATAGACAATGTCTTTTTTACAGCCCGGTCAGGATTTCTGGCTCTGTGCTCTAGTGTTTGGTGTAAATATATTCTAGTTTCGCACGCTACAAAGGTACACCCAGGAATATACCAGCCCAAATAGCCGAAAGCCCTTTGATACCAAGGAGTTAGGGCTATTTTTTTGTTGTTTCGCTGTAATAGTGAGGATAGAAGTACACCTTAAATAAACCATCTGGGTGGTAGCAGCTGGCGGATAATTACGATACTCTGAGATTGATAGGTTAACTTTATAAAAGGAGAAGCACAAATGAACGGTCACTATGTACCACCAGGAAGGGAAAAGACAGATGACCTTGATCGCGATTAACGTACTGCTGAATCCAGATGCTGCCACGGTTGAGAGGGCAAAGTCGGTGAACGCTAAGCTGCGAAAGGACTACCCGGAAGGTTTCGCCCTCGATGCCAACCACGCCCCGCACATCACCATTCTTCAGCAGTTTGTGCGTCAAGCGGACCTCGAAGAGGTCGCAAATGCTGTGGCCGAAGTGCTGCGGGCAGAGCAGCCGGTGAAATGGGAATGCAAGGCAACCGGCTACTATGACCTGGCCTATGAGAATCTTGGCTTGCTGGGAATCGTCATTGAACCGACCGATGATCTGCGTCGACTGCAACAAATGATCATCGACGCCGTCGCCCCTTTCGCTGTGGAGAAGGGGACTAGTGAGGCCTTTACACCCCGCCCCGACGGTGAAGCAATCAGCCAGCCGACAGTGGACTACGTGAACAACTTCGTCGGACCCCGCACCGGCAAGCTTGTCGAAGCCCTCAGAGAAGCTCCCAGGCGCGGCTGGCTCGTTGTGGATATGAAGCGGGACTGGAATGCTATTTTCCAGCCCGAGCCGAGGTAACTCTTAGCAAGCATTAATATAAGGATACAATATGCAAAAAGGAGAAAGGAGAACAACAGATGCCCGGAAGACGAAGGTCCCAACAACGACAAGAAGGACGCCAGACATTTGGCCGTGGCAGTTCAGCTACCCGCTATAAAATG
>CAZVLE010000145.1:0-12336 GCA_964627855.1 uncultured Syntrophomonadaceae bacterium
GAACTAAGACAGCCTGGCCGCCGAAACTGGTTCTTGTTCGTTTTGTAGCTTTACAAAAGTGGAGGTAAAAACAGCTTGGCTTCCGGCCACAATAGATAAAAAGGCCGGAATAAAAAACCTGACCGACAAAGGCAAAACTGTCGAAAGGCAGTGACGCAAAGCCATAGGGTCTAAAGCTCTTCAGGAGCTAAGACAGCCTGGCTGCCGAAACGGGATAATAGTTTCAGCTTTGTCGGTCCCTCACGAAGGAGGGACTTTTTTAATGAAAAAGGCAATTCTGGTAAGAAGTTTGAGTGTGTGTCTGTTGGTATTGGTCTTGATGGCCGGAGCAGTATCTGTGCTGCTTGGTGAAGATGGCCAGGATGATTTCACAGAAGGCAAAGTTGAAGCGATTAGTTACGAACAAGAAATTGTTCAGTTAGAAGCTGCTTCGCAAGATGTTGCTTCAGAAGAAGAAGCTGCTGAAGAAGAATTTCTTGCAGAAGAGGATGCAAATGAACCAGAAGAAGTAACAGAAGAAGCCCCGGAAGAAGATAACACAATTATTCCAGTTGAAGTTGAAAATACTTCAGAATCGGTAATTCCCGTAACTGAAAAGGCAGAAGTCAGCCCTGTGGTTGAAACAGCAGTTGAGCAGCCGGCTGCATCACCAGGCATAGCTGCTGAACCTGTACTGGAGCCTGAAAAGGTCATCACTTCTGCTCCTGCAAGCTTGTCACTGGGTGCTTCGAAGGCATATACATTCAGGACTGAAGTAAGAATAACTAATAATGGTTCTGATACTTCAAAAAACATCATGGTGTCTGTTCCCCTACTTGAGAATAATTCTTCCTATCAGACAACATCTCTAAAATCAGCCAACTACGATATTGTATCGACTTCCGGACGGGTCAGTACTTTTAATCTTGGCGACCTGGCACCGGGTGAGTCGAAAACTATCGTTACTGAATTCAGTATCAATGTGAGTACGGTAACTTTAAACTCAAGCAATGACACAATTGAAAAAGCACGCCAGGCCTATAATCTTTACGCCGGTGATGGCAATTGTCGCGATTTGGCCCGGGCTTTTATCAGGAAAGTTAACGAACAGGGTATCAATGCTCGTGAAGTAATCGGCTATGCCCGTCCTCAGCGAGGGGCAATGACGGCCGGTTCGCTGGAAGGTAGCCGGCACAGCTGGGCGGAATTCTATGTTGAAGGTCTGGGCTGGGTTCCGGTTGACCTGACCTTTAGGTATTTCGGCACAATTCCCCACACATCACATTTAGTTGAGAGTTATAGCGATCAATCGATAAAGGTTAATTTTACAGGCGGTAATCTAAGTGCAAACTGGAGCAATAGTGTTCATTAAATGCATCCCTCCTTCAATGTATTGTAAGAGATGCATTTAACCTGATATGCCTCGGTCCTCCACTACCGGGGCATATTCTTTTTCCTGAACCATAAATTTTCAATAGACATTGAAATGATTGCTGTGTTGGGCAACCATAGATCAGGGCTGGAATTAAGTTGATCACGAAAAAATACCCTTGACTTTTTAATGGGGTATGTTAAAATCTTAAACAATATTATAAACCTGTGATGGGGAGAGTACTTGTTTTGCAGCGGTAAGAGCGAGCCGGAGTTGGTGAAAGTCCGGACCTGAAGCAAACGAAGAAGCGCACCCCGGAGGTGACGGTTGAAGCCGGTAGGTTATGCCGGTGCGTAGGTCGTTCCGGTTTTATACCGTTATCAAGGTCGTTTTTCGTGAAAACGACATGAGTGGACCGGCTTTTATGTGCCGGTCAATAAAGGTGGTACCGCGAGCCTCTCGTCCTTTAATGGATGAGGGGTTTTTTAATTTCTGGAGGAGTGTTCAATGATTAATGTAGCTGTTTTAGGAGCAACCGGATACACGGGAATTGAGTTAGTGCGACTTCTTAATAATCACCCTGAAGTTGAACTCATCTATTTAAGCTCTGAGAGTTATAGTGGAAAAAAATACTGTGAAGTGCATCCCCAGTTTTACGGTCAAGTTGATTTGCTTCTGCAACCGATGAATGTGGAGCAGATTCCTGAAGCCACCGACCTGGTATTTTGTGCTCTCCCACATGGTAAATCTGCGGAAATAGTAACAGCATTGAGGGATAAAAATTTCAAAGTAATTGACCTGAGCGCAGATTTCCGTTTACAAATAAAAGAACATTACCGCCAATGGTACGATTTAGAACATCCTAATATTGCTTTGCTGGAAGAAGCAGTTTATGGTTTGCCGGAGCTATACAAGCATGATATTGCAAATGCTCAGCTTGTTGCCAATCCGGGCTGTTACCCCACTGCAATTATCCTCTCCCTGGCGCCTTTGCTCAAGAACAAAATGATTAAAAATGATCAGATTATTATCGATGCAAAATCTGGGGTTTCCGGGGCAGGAAGAGCCCCCAGGCAAGCGTTTCACTTTCCCGACTGCACGGAAAACTTTAAAGCCTACCGGGTAGCCGAACACCAGCATACCCCTGAAGTTGAACAGGAGCTGGGCAGAATTGCCGCTGAAATTGTAACTGTAACTTTTGTTCCACACCTGGTGCCGATGATTCGTGGCATACTGTGCACCAGCTACGTGGAGCTGAAAGATAATCATACAGACGAAAGTGAGCTGCAGGCTCTCTATTGTCACTTCTTCAACAAAGCTCCCTTTGTAAGAGTTTTACCTGGAGCTGTCTTGCCGGAGACACGCTTTGTTAGGGGTACAAACTTTGCTGATCTGGCCTTGAAACTCGATCGGCGGACAGGTCGCTTAATCATTATCGGAGCAATTGATAATCTGATCAAGGGGGCATCAGGTCAGGCTGTGCAAAATATGAATCTCATGTTTGGATTGTCTGAAGAAAGCGGCTTAGCACAGATAGCAATCTAAATGACATGTTTTATGGAGGTGCCTTGTGAAAGATAATTATGAATGGGTCAAACTGGAAGACAGAGGGATAACTGCCGTTGGCGGTTTTAGGACAGCGGGAATTGCCGGCGGTATAAAAAAAGATAAAAAAGATCTGGCAGTCATTTATAGTTTAAAGGAAGCCGTGGCGGCCGGGGTTTTTACGAAGAATCAGGTTCAGGCGGCACCGGTTCTCCTCTGTAAAGAACGGCTGATCAATACAGTCAGGGCAGTTATTGTTAACAGTGGTAATGCCAATGCCTGTACCGGTGAACAAGGGCTCTCAGATGCTTACCGGATGGCTGCATTGGCTGCCGAGGGCTTGAAAATCGACACCGGGCAGGTCCTGGTTTCATCAACTGGGGTTATTGGCGAGCCTTTACCGATGCAAGCAGTGGAAGGTGCTATTTTTAAGGCGATTGGTTCTCTCGGAAGCGGTCATCTCTCTGATGCCAGTGCAGCAGAGGCAATTTTAACCACAGATACGGTAATCAAGCAGACAGCTTATCGCTGTGTCGTTCCCGGGGGTGAGTTTCACATTGCCGGTATGGCCAAGGGCTCAGGCATGATTTGCCCGAATATGGCAACAATGCTGGCTTTTCTTGTAACCGATGCAAAGATTGAGCGTTCGCTTTTACAGGAACTTTTTTCCCAAGCCTGTGATAATTCATTTAATGTCATTACCGTTGATGGTGATACGTCGACCAATGATACAGCCTTAATTATGGCAAACGGCGCTGCTGAAAATATAACAGTAAGTGAACATAGTGGCGGCAGTCTTGTAGCTTTTAAGGCTCTTCTGGAACATATTTGCCGTGAGCTTGCCCTGCAAATTGTAGCTGATGGAGAAGGGTTAACAAAGCTGATCACTCTCACCATCAGGGGGGCAGCAGATATCCAAGGGGCCAGGATCATGGCACGCAGTATTCTTAATTCTCCGCTGGTAAAAACTGCTTTTTATGGTGAAGATGCCAATTGGGGTCGCATTTTAGCCGCTCTTGGCTATGCCGGGGTTGCTTTTGATCCGGGCAAAGTTGATATTTTCATTGGTTCCCACAAGGTTGCCGCAAACGGTGGCGCTTATAAATTTAGCGAAAAAGAGGTTAAGAAGGTATTGGAAAAAAAAGAGGTTCAGGTTGTGGTAGATCTAAAAGAAGGCTCGGAAACAGTTACAGCCTGGGGGACCGATATGAGTCATGAATATATTAGTATTAACAGCAATTACCGCAGTTAAATGAAGGCAGGTGTTGGCTATTAACCAGGACGCAAAGCGTAATATAGCGAAAGCGGAAGTACTAGTGGAAGCTCTTCCTTATATGAGAGCATTTTCCGGGAAATATTTTGTGATCAAATATGGCGGGCAGGCCATGGTCAGCCCGGACCTGATGGACTCAGTTATTCTCGACCTGGTGCTGCTTAAATATATCGGGGTGAAACCTGTGCTGGTCCATGGTGGGGGAAAAGAAGTTAACCTGATCATGGATAAAATGGGGAAAGAGCCGGTTTTTGTAAATGGTTTACGGGTTACCGATGATGAAACAATGGAAATTGTTGAAATGGTCCTGGCCGGTAAAGTCAATAAGCATATTGTCAGCCTTTTTAACCGGCAAGGTTGTAAAGCCCTGGGCTTAAGCGGCCGGGATGCGGAAATATTGCAGGCCAGACGTAAAGAAGCCCAGGTATCAGGTGACGCAGCTGATGGTGAAAAAATAGATCTGGGTCGTGTCGGGGAGATTATTCAAATTGATCCTGCCCTGATCCATACGGTTAGCGAAAATGGCTATATCCCAGTACTCTCTTCTATCGGTTCCGGTCTTAACGGGGAAAGTCTCAACATTAATGCCGATTACGTAGCCTGTGAACTGGCTGTTTCTCTCAAGGCAGAAAAGCTAATTGTGCTAACCGATGTCGATGGAGTTTACCGGGAAAATGAAGGTGAAAAGGAGTTTATTTCTTCAATTAATCGTCGGGAAGCGAGAAAAATGATCGCCAATGGAGAAATTAGTGGTGGCATGATACCAAAGGTTGATTCCTGTCTGATGGCTCTTGATGGTGGTGTTCGCAGAACTCATATTATTGATGGCAGGGTTCCCCATTCAATGATTCTGGAAATATTTACTGATGCCGGCATTGGTACTATGGTTACACAATAAAGAGGAAACTGAAAAGAGGTTTAATGATCGATGAAAACCATTCAGGAACTTGAAAAGCAATATATCATCAACACTTACAATCGTCAGCCCGATCAGACACCCTGCTTTATCAGGGGGGAGGGTTCTTATCTCTGGGACGAAAAAGGTAAAAGGTACCTTGATTTTTTAAGTGGTTTGGCTGTTAATGTGGTAGGTCACTGCCATCCTGCTGTGGTTAAGGCAATTAAAGGGCAGGCAGAAAAACTTAGCCATACCTCAAACCTTTACTATACGGAACCGCAGGTCGAGTTAGCCCGTACCCTGGTTGAAAATACTTTCAGTGGTGCAAAGGTATTTTATGCCAATAGTGGTGCCGAAGCGAATGAAGCAGCTATCAAGCTGGCTCGGAAAAACCGACCCGGCAAGTATAAAATTATTACTGCAGAGAATTCTTTTCACGGGCGGACTATGGGCACAGTAACTGCAACGGGCCAACCGAAGTATCAAGACCCCTTTAAGCCCCTTCTTGATGGTTTTTCCCATGCTATTTTTAATGATCTCGATTCATTTGAGCAACTGCTTGATGATCAGACTGCTGCGATTATGATCGAACCGATTCAGGGTGAAGGCGGTGTTCATGTTGCCGAAGAGTCTTTTTTGAAAGGCCTGCGCGATCTATGTGATCGCAAAGAACTCCTCTTGATCTTTGACGAGGTTCAGAGTGGAATGGGTCGGACGGGAAAGCTTTGGGCTTATCAAAACTGGTCAATCGAACCCGATCTGCTTACTGCAGCCAAAGGCCTGGGCGGTGGTTTGCCAATCGGTGTGATGTTGGCCAGAGAACCTTATTCTGAAGTGTTGCAGCCGGGCGATCATGCTTCAACTTTTGGTGGGAACCCGGTTGTTTGCAGTGCTGCTCTTGCCGTTATGGATATCATCATGCAAGAAGGCTTTTTAGAGGCTTTATCAGCCAGGGGAGCGACTATTAAGAACTGTTTAAGTGATATGGTCTCAGCATATCCCGCCCTGGCTAAAGAATTCAGGGGAAAAGGTTTAATCTGTGCCCTGGAGTTGCATAAACCTTTGGCTAAAAAGATCCAGGAACAATCTACATCTGCCGGGTTGCTGATCAATGCCATAGGCGATACAATTCTACGCCTTCTTCCCCCGCTTACGATTAATGAGGTTGAGCTGAATGAAGGGTTGGCAATCATTAATAATGTTATCAAAAAGATCAATGAATAGATGTCTGGAAGATTATCTAAGCAATAATAAGGAGGAAAAAGATGGGTAAAGAAAAAGTAGTGCTGGCTTATTCTGGTGGTTTGGACACCTCAGTGATCGTCAGGTGGCTTCAGGAGGAATATGACTATGAAATTATAGCGATGACTGCGGATGTTGGTCAGGGTGAAGGAGAATTAAAAGGTCTTGAAGAGAAAGCGCTGAAAACTGGAGCTTCCCAGATATTTGTAGAAGATATTCGTGAAGAGTTAGTAAAAGATTACATCTTTCCGATGGTTCAGTCGGGCGCAGTTTACGAAGGTAAATATCTGCTTGGCACTGCTATTGCACGTCCCGTTATCGGGAAGAAACTGGTTGAGATTGCTGAAAAGGTCGGAGCTACAGCTGTTGCCCACGGTGCAACCGGTAAGGGTAACGATCAGGTCAGATTTGAATTTGCCGTAAAAGCTTTAAACCCTTACCTGAAGATAATTGCCCCCTGGCGGGAATGGAACCTGCAGTCACGCAGTGATTGTATGGATTATGCTTGTAAGCACGAGATTCCCATTCCGGTGACGGCAGAAAAGCCTTACAGCATTGACCGCAATATCTGGCACATCAGTTTTGAAGGGGGTATTCTTGAAGACCCGGCCAGGGAACCGCATCCCGACATGTTCAGACTGACTGTATCGCCGGAAGAGGCACCGGAAGAGCCCGAAGATTTGTCGATTTGTTTTGAAAAAGGTATTCCCGTTTCTGTAAATGGGAGACAGTTAGGCCCGGTGGAACTGGTTGAAGAATTGAATGCTATCGCCGGCAGAAATGGCGTCGGCCGGGTTGACCTGGTTGAAAACCGTTTGCTGGGTATGAAGTCAAGAGGCATTTACGAGACTCCCGGTGGAACTCTTCTTTCTTTTGCGCACCGTGAGCTTGAGCAATACACTTTAGACCGGGAAACGTATCACTATAAAGAGTTAATTGCCCTTAAGTATGCAGAAATGATTTATTACGGGCTCTGGTTTACACCCTTACGTGAAGCTCTTGATGCTTTTATTCAGGTTACCCAGCAGACTGTAAGCGGTACCGTAAACCTGAAGCTCTACAAGGGTAACATAACTGTAATGGGCAGGGAATCTGAATTTACTCTCTACCATCCGGATATTGCCACCTTTGAAGCAGACCAGCTGTTTAATCAGAAAGATGCCGAAGGTTTTATCAACCTTTACGGACTTCCCCTGATGATTAAAGGTCTCCTGACAGCAGAGAAAAAGCAGAAGTTGCAGGAGGTGAATGAAAACTGAAAAAACCATGGCAGGGCCGTTTTTCCAGGGACATGGCCGATTCAGTCCTGCAGTTTAGTGCGTCATTGCCTTTTGATCAGCGTCTTGCCCATTTTGACATCAAAGGCAGTATCGCCCATGTTGAAATGTTGGCGCAGTGTATGATCTTAAGTGATCAGGAGGCCGAAAAGATTCTTGAAGGCCTTGAAGAAATCAGGTTGGAAGTTGAAGAAGAACGTTTTATTTACGATCTTTCTTTTGAAGATATTCACATGAATATTGAAAAGCGGTTGACAGAGTTGATCGGACCTCTGGGTGGTAAATTACACACGGCAAGAAGTCGCAATGATCAGGTTGCTCTTGACATGCACCTCTACCTCAAGGAAGAAATCAGGGAGATCGATGACCTGTTGTATAAATTGCAGCAGACCATTGTTGCTCTTGCCGGAGAATTGATGGGTGTTATTATCCCGGGTTACACTCACCTGCAAAGAGCCCAGCCTCTGCTCATGACTCATCATCTTCTATCTTATTACTGGATGCTTGAAAGAGATCGCGAGAGGCTCGCCGGAGTATATCAGCGGGCCGATCTTATGCCCCTGGGGGCCGGCGCTCTAGCCGGCACCAGTTTTCAGATTGACCGTGAGATGGTTGCGGCCAAACTTGGCTTCAAACAGTTATATGAAAATAGCATTGATGCTGTCAGCGACAGGGATTATTTAATCGAGTTTTTATCTTTCGCTTCGCTTCTAATGATGCATTTAAGCCGTTTTTGTGAAGAACTAATTCTCTGGTCTTCATCTGAATTTGCTTTTATTGAACTTGATGATGCCTTTACTACGGGAAGCAGTATGATGCCGCAGAAAAAAAACCCCGATGTTGCCGAGCTGATTCGCGGCAAATCCGGCCGGGTTTATGGCAGTTTAATTGCCATGTTGACAATGATGAAAGGCTTACCCCTTGCCTATAACAAGGATATGCAAGAAGACAAAGAAGGCCTGTTTGATACCGTTGATACATTAAAGACTCTCCTTCCACCCCTGACAGGAATGTTAGAAACTCTAAAGATTAATCCGGCCCGCCTTGCTACAGCTGTTGATGATGATTATCTTTGTGCGACGGACCTGGCTGACTATCTCGTCAGGGAAGGTGTAAGTTTTAGGGAAGCTCATCACATCGTTGGTGCAATGATCGGTTATTGTAACGAACATAAGCTAAGGCTGAGAGAATTGGCAGCAGAGAAGCTAAAAAACTTTCACCCCTCCCTTGGTGAAGATATCAGTGAGCTTTTAGATCCCCAAAAAGTGGTAGAAGCCAGACAGAGCCGTGGAGGAACTGCTCCTGCGGCTGTGCAGAAACAGTTGGATCTGATCAAGGATAAAATGAAGGCTTAACGGTCCCCTATTGCTTTAAACGAGGGTGAGCAGGTCAGAAAGGGCAACTAAAAAATCACCGGTTGCCGGGTAGCAAATGATCAGCATGCTCAGAATATGAGCGGGTATCCCTTCGTCAGGTCGAGATCGGAAAAAAGAGTAGCCAAATGATGAAGTCTGGTGATCTTTCTTTCCTTAAGGATCGGCAGTAGTTTTATGAATAAAGTGGCTGCAATGCGGGCATCAGCCAGGGCAGTGTGTCTTCCCTGCAGATCAAGATTAAAGCGGGGGGCGAGTCCTTCAAGGGAATAGTCACCAAAGGAATAGAAAAGGGAGGAAGTCAGCAAGACAGTATCGATTACCGGGTTAACAATGCGTCTGCCAATTGCTTCTGCCACCCTTTTATTGATAAAGGCGAGGTCGAAGGGGGCATTGTGAGCGACAAGAATCCGTGATTCGCAAAAATCAAGAAAATCGTTTAAAACAGGTATCAAGTCGGGCTTGTCTTTCAACATTTCGTTGTTGATGCCGGTAATTCTCTGGGATTGTTTTGAAACCGGTCTGTTTGGATTGATGAGCCGGCAAAAATAAGGCTCTTCGAGAATTGTTTGGTTCTCAATTATAACAGCTCCCAGGGCAATTATTTCATCGCCCCTGTATGGGTCTAAACCTGTTGTTTCGGTATCAAAGGCAACGTAAGAAGCATTATGAATATCTTGTTCCCAGTCAATGTTTTTTTTGATCCGGCTGATCCTGTCATCCAGCCTGGCGAGCGTTTCAGGTCTTTGCGGCGAGAGATCTTCTCTGCGCGTTACAGGGAAAAAGCGTTGTAGCAGATCCCTTCCCTGGCCGTTATTACCATTAACCCGTTCTGCCTTGCGGTTGAGTTGGTGATAGTCAGGCTTAAAGTACTTATTTTCCATTTGATACCTTTCCCTTAAATCAGGCTTTATGAACGTGAAAAGCATGTGCCGTCAGTGATTGCAGGCGGTTGACGATTAAAAGTGATTCCTTCAAAATATTTCTATCTTTTTTGCTTAGCTTGAAGGGGTCAATGTAATGATCGGGCTCCAGCCCCTGCTTAACTTCCTCAATGGAATCTCTAATGCGGAACATCAAGAGGGTTTCATAGGCTGCTTCGATATATTCAGCATCGTCAGTTTTGAATACCCCGATTTCTTTCAGACGACGAATCCGCTCAAAACTGTTGGTTTCCCTAATTCCTTCACGCAGGGCAAAAACACGCAGGCAATCTACCATGTGTACCATTACCGCTCCCTTAAGATTAAGTTTTTTGCGATATTTCCCCGTTTTTTCAGTAATAAACTGACCAAGCATATTTATAGGGATTCTGTGCTTCAGGTCATCCTCAGCCATAAATAGAAGAGCATGGTGCGATTTTTTGAATAACTGCGTTGTAAATGTTTTTAAATTATCATAAAGGGCCTGATCTCCAGCCAAATAACGACAATCTAAAAATATGGTCATGTTGCGGATGTCATCGGGATCGAGTTTATCGACCCACAATGTAATGTTTTTTTTCCATGTCGCTAAAGGGGTGCACCAGCGAGGATTTTCAGCCATTACTTTTCCGGGACAGCGTTTGAAGCCACACATCTCCAGGCCTTCAACGATTCTTTTCCCAAGGCTCAGAAAGTAGTCAGCAGCTGCTGCTCCCGTGTCATCCGAGCTGTCTGCAAAGATAATGCCGTTGTCCTGATCAGTACGGGAGAATTGCTCCTTTCGACCGGCACTACCCATGTTGATGAAACAATACCGTAATGGAGGAGGTCCCCAGCCGGCTGCGATCATATCTTCCTCGGCCAGCTGGATTATTTTTCGTGTAATTCGATCATAAAGTTCTGTTATTAAAGCGCAAATCTCTGATGCATAGGAACGCTCTGCAAGCAAAGCATGCTGCACCTGGTCTACTTCGCCAATTACTTCTGCGAGACTGGCGAAGTCTTCTTTCCGCTCGATCTGTCTGACTATCGAAAGCGCTCCGCTGTTGCGGGTACGGATCAGGTCTTTAATAGTAACAATGCCGTGCAATACGTCGTGTTCATCGATCACAACAACGTGGTTGATGTTATGTTTTGTCATCATCAGTAGAGCCAGGTAAGTATAATCATCCGGTTGCACTGTGATCAGATCTGAAGACATAATTTCATGAGCCCTGCGTTCAAGGTCGGGTTTTTCTGCAGAGAGGACTTTCTTAACCAGGTCTTTTTCTGTTATGATGCCGACCGGCTTATTATTAAAAGCTTTAATAACCACAGAGCTTACGCCTGTTTCGCTCATTTTCCGGGCCACGTCTTTGATCTGATCCATTGGCAGGGCAGTAATCACATCTCTAGTCTGAATATCGGACACTTTTTGCCGGAGGGTTTGTCCTTCAAGGGGTTGTTCACTTTTTTGTGTAGCGCCAAAGGTTTTGTAAAGCTCCTTCAAGCGTGCTGCAAGACTTTTAGAAAAATAATCGGCAAAACGATCACTTTCGCACATAGCCTGCTGAAAAAGGTCTTGGCTGATTAGCAGGCAGGTTAGATCTTTTGATGCAACCATTGAAATAGGATAGGGTTCGTCAGATAGTAAAACTGTAACACCGAAGTAATCCCCTTCATTCCTGACGGTGGTAATAGATTCTTCCCCACTGATCCTGGCCAGGGCTTTTGCTTCGCCGCTAAGGATATAGTATAGGGTTTTGTGCGATTTTTCTCCCTCTTTAAAAATATAGCTTCCCCTGGGGTAATGCTTAACCTTAGAAGTAGTTACAATTTTATGCAGGGTTTCTTCAGATAAAAAACTAAATGGTATTGTTGCCTGTAGAGATTCGCAAATAGCAATTTTGTCAAACCCGGCCGGCTGAACCATTATTATCACTCCCGGGAGTGTAATTATCAGTTGTTTTATTATACCTCTCAGGCCTAAATGGAGCAATGAAATGGTGGTTCTTCAGAATCGCCTGGCAAGTTGCATTGATGTGTGAATGAAATAAGCCCTTCCGCAAAAGAGAAAGGGCTTACTGTTTAAGTGGAGTTTTTGCTTAAATGTTGTAGACAAGCGGTATAGTCTAACCGGCCTTCTGTTTTTTCTCTTCCTCTTCCCGCAGCATGCGCCTTAAAACTTTGCCAATCATAGTCTTTGGCAATTCTGTCCTGAATTCAACCAGTTTGGGGACTTTATAGGTAGCCAGGTTGGCCTTGCAATGTTCGGTTACCTCTTCTTCAGTCATCGTTTCGCCTTCTTTTAACACAATGTAAGCTTTGATGGTTTCACCGCGATAGGGGTCATTGATGCCTGCCACGGCAGCTTCCATCACTTTGGGGTGAGCATAAAGCACTTCCTCTATATCGCGGGGATAAATATTGAAACCTCCGGCAATGACCATATCTTTTTTACGATCGACTATATAG
>CAZVLE010000146.1:0-5605 GCA_964627855.1 uncultured Syntrophomonadaceae bacterium
TGCCATTGGTGCTGCCCAGATCTTCAATTTGCAAGCTGCCATCACGGTCAACCAAAAACCTGGCGTGCAGGCGAGAGGCTATTGTATCTGAGAGGGCTAACCCTGCGCCTGAAAGTTCTCGGCCCACTGTGAATTCCCCAACATCAATAACAGATTCAAGCCCCCGGTCGGGGCCATCAATAACTTTAAGCTGCCAGGCCATAATACACCTCCCGAGTGGTTTGAACACTCTTCACTGAAACCTGTATGAAGATAGAAGATACAAAGGATTCAAGATTTTCAGCGCCTGTATTACAAACATAAATCTTAAATAGGTCTAATATATCTTGATCATCTTCCTTAGCGGTAAGCTGAATAGCTCTTATACCCCTTTTCGCTGCACAGCCCTATTTGCATTCTTATTGCACCGGTTGTTCTTCAGTTAACCACCAATTAGGGTCATCTTGACGCTTCTCGGGAGGCTTCACCGGTTCTTGAGGTTTTGGGGGTTCTCCAAACCATTTTTCCAAATTTTCAATAGTTAGTTCCAACCCCGTTGCTTTTTGGGTATGCCCAATGAATGTTCCAACCCAAGCCAGCGGAATGAAAGCAATTTCTTGCACCATTTTTACGTACTCACCATTTGTGAAATGATCAACTGCGTTATAGACTGCTTTGATATTATTGGTCGGAACATAATCCATTGCGTCCATGATTGTTTCTATTGTTGCCTTAACCCACCAGGGAGGCTTAGTGTAAGTTGGGTCGTCATGCAATAAAAGATCTATTTGGTGCGTATCACCATCGTCAAATAAAAACCCAGGTTCTGAATCCGTAACTGTGCCCATGATCTCTCCTGTAGGAGGTTGCATTGTATTGGGATCTTGGGGAAAAGAGCCTGGTGTATGTCCCTGATCTGACTCTTCGAAGTCCAGATCATCACCCGGGCCTGGAACCGGTGGCCCCTGTTGGTTCGCACCTTCGCCAGATTCGGTCGAGTCGGGCTGCGGATCGGGAGGTTGCATTGTATCGGGATCTTGGGGCAAAGAATCTTGTGCGCCTTTTTGATCGGACCATTCGAAGTTCAGATCATCACCCGGGCCTGAAGTCGGTGGACCCTGCTGGTTTGCTCCTTCACCAGGTTGGGGGGAAACGGGTTGCGGGGCAGGCTGCTGAACCGGTTGTGGATCCGGTTTTGTGGGAGTGGGTTGTGGAGCCGGTTGTGGATCCGGTTTTGTGGGGGTGGGTTGCGGAGCCGGTTGTGGATCTGGTGTTTGGGCAGGCGGTTGCTGTGCGGGAGTTTGATTCGCAGGTGGCGATTCCACCGGTGCGGAAGGACCACCGGGTTTCCAACCCATACCCTTGTCCATATTGTAACCAGAAGTATCATAACTTGGGTATCCGGCCTGACTCTCATTGGCCTGGCAAGGTGAAACACTGAACAGAAGTAACATCATTACTAAGGTAACCACAGGTAAAACCTTAAACATACCGGGAACACCACTGCGCTTCGTAATGGCAATTTGTTCCGGCACCACGAGCACCTTCCTTCTCTATTTTCCAGCCAGGATGTGAATATTTACCCAATTAAAAAGTAGCACTTTTCAGACATAATGTCAAGAGCCTACTTTTGGGAACAGGCATTCGGCAAATAGCCCTTCAAATTTAGCTAAATATTGCCTAAAGACAATTTCAAGGCAAAAATTGGGTAAAGTTAAAAAGCGATCAGTAGCCTGGCCACGGGCACAAAGCGCCTGCTGTAGTAACCAGACAAGTCACGACCGTTTTTCTCGATGAGATCTGGGGACGTGAGGTAGGGGGAGGTTTGAAGTGCCTCCCCTAAGGCGAGAGAGCTTCTTCAACAGCTTTGAGAAATGCCTTGCTTGATACAGTGGCTCCCGTATCGATATCGACCTGTAATGATTGCCTGGCAATGATCCGCTCGGCCAGATCCTGCTCTAAAGCCCCACTACTTTCCGGCTGTAGATCCACAATCCTACCATCTTCAATAGTGACCTTAACCTTGTTCGACCATCTATAGCGGCTAAATTCGCCTGTGTATATTCCATCTGGCAGCTCTCCCGGGTTTACATCATTTACAACCAGTTCCTGCATCTCTGGAAGCCCCCTGGTAACAGCAATATAACCTCCTGCAAATATTAAAACGATAACGGCAACTATTATGCCTACAACTATCAAGGCCTTACCTTTTTTCTTTTTCATCCCTTAACCTCCTTGGTTTTTTCATAAGAGATAATCCCACCACTTAGCCTTGAAGCTAAACTAGAGCGATCCAATTGCCTACTCTATCCCATTCATTCCACTGGCTCAATCGATAGCTCCAAGGACAATGCTACCAGCGTGCGTAATGATCTTCAGCCCAACCAACCAGCCTGCTGATATTGTATGCTCTGCCGACGTCATCTACGATCCTGCCGAAAAAGTGACCGATCATCTGATGCACCTCTGAGCGTAGTATCAGGGCATTAGTTTTTGCTACCCGTTCAAAAAAGGGCGTGAAGGTCACATCAACCTGACCAGATGCGTGGGTGCGGATCTGCCAGGGCCGCATATAGTCGGCCGGGGTGTAGTCGAAGACCAGGTCTTCGCTAATCTTGCTCAATACCCCGTCAATGCAGATCCCGTTTTCGTTCATACCGGTACCATCAGTCCAACCGGCACCAAAATTTAGACCAACAATATGGCCATTACAGCTGCCCGAGCCGCCTGCCCAGTTCCAAAAACTCGAAAAGGGCCAGATTCCGCGCCCAAAATCAAGGCAGGCATAACCACCTTTGGCATCATACTGTTTATCGCCAATAATTACCCGACCCGTTACCGGCAGGGTGTTCTGCTTGGAGGTGAATTGAAAGCGGCTGTCGCTCCAGGGAATGACGACATTAAGAGTTTGATGGGCTGGAGGGATACTGGCTCTAAGCTCTGCAGCGAGCGGCTTACCTTTAAAATTAGGGCAGTTAACTGAAATATCCACGCTATCTTCATCATTTTTGAAGCTTAAGTTCAACTTCGGATCGCTAAAAACAGCATCGTCAGCTACCATGTTGCCAAGATTGCAGCCTCGGCCTAAAGGGCGAATGACAGTCATTTCATGAAAAAACCCGGATTCGAAATCAAGAAAATAGATAAAAGCCAAACCCATGTAATCGACGTTCGAAAGAGTTGCCGAGAAGAGAAAATTGTCGGTGGTTATACACCAGTAATTCCAGCGCTTTTTACGCAAAGGCCTACCGGAAAGGTTGCAGTTGTGAAGTGGTTGGCGAGACCAGCCGACTGCCTGGCGGTTCAGCTTGCCATCCGGCAGGCACAGGTCGACAGGCTCCCTCAGCTCCGGTTCTTTGTAAACTTTTAAATCCCTCATTACAAGCCCTCCTGTTGTAAAAACTCCATATACTTACACCGCTAAAACTTTCAATTTGCCTGGTTGAAAACCCTTTTCCTAAAACAGTTTTATTTCTTATGAAACAGGGGACTGAAATGAAACAGGGGACGGAATTCTGTTCTAATTTTACATGAGTCATTCCCCCCGTCCCCCTGTCTCTTCCCTCAAAATTTTTGTTCTGCCATCAACAAGGCAGGGAATAGTCAGGCCATACCGAATCTTTTGCATTATCACAATACAATAAGCTGCGGGAGGTTAAGTTATGACGAAGCTCCATTTCAAGGAAATAGGATTAAAAGCTTACCTGGGGGAAATAAAACTCAGACGTAATGAAAATGGTGTTCCCATTGTTAAGGCAGATAACATGCCCGATCTCTATTTCGGACTAGGCTGGGTACACGCTTACGACAGACTGGTAGGGATGGAGTTGATGCGCCTCATCGCCCGGGGACAGGCTGCAGAACACCTTGACCCGCAGCTTATCAAAGTTGATATAGCCATGCGCCGCTACAATATGTGGAAAGACGCTTTGCTGGAGGCTGAAAAACTGGGAGCAGAAGCAGGCGAACAGCTCGATGCCTACTGCGCCGGTATCAATAACCGCCTGGAGACTGTCAGGCTTCCCTTTGAGTTTAAGCTTATCGGCTATAAACCTGAACCCTGGACCAGGGCTGACGGCATCACCATGCTGAAAATGATGGGTATCGTCGATTTAACAGAAACCCAGGGTTGGATGGAAAAATTTATTATCCAGATGATCAAACAGGGTGTGGCCATGGAAAAGATTAAGGAACTTTTTCCCTATCTAAGCGAGGATGTAGATGAGGATTACCTTGAGCTGATCAAAAAAGTACGTCTGCCGGAGCCTATCGTGCCGGAAACACTAAAATGGGCCGCCATTCCACGGCTGCAATGCAGCAACAACTGGGCCGTATCCAGTGCTAAAAGCACTTCAGGCAAAGCAATCCTCTGCGGCGATCCCCACCTTGACACCTCCCGCCTGCCGGCAATCTGGCAGGAAGTAATCTTGATTAAGGGAGACAACTACTTCACCGGTGCCACCGTTCCCGGCATAGCTTCGCCGGCCATCGGCCGCACCAAGCACCTGGCCTGGTCAGCCACCTATGGCTACATAGATGTCACCGACTACTTCATAGAAGATGTTAAAGGGAAACAATACCTCAAGGATGGTAAACGCCACCCCTTCACCATCAGGGAAGAAGTTTTCAAAGTAAAGAAAGGCGATCCCCTTACAGTGCTTTATTATGAAAACGAGCATGGGGTTTTAGAAGAAGAACCGACAGAAGATGGCTATTACCTTTGCTTTGCCTGGTCGGCAGGGCGCGGTAGCGGGGCTGAATCCCTTGACAATATGGCAAAAATATTCTCCTGCAAATCGGTCCAGGAGGCGATGTCCCTTTTTGCCGGGCTCGATTTTGCCTCCTTTAACTGGGCCTTAGCAGACAGCGAAGGCCGAATCGGCTTCCAATCTAGCGGACGCAGCCCCATCAGGCCAGAAGGATTCAGCGGTCTTCTACCCATCCCCGGTTGGTTAAAGCAATATGACTGGCAGGGTTTTCACGATCGCAGTAAAAACCCATCCCTATACAACCCACCGGAAGGCTTTATCGCCACGGCCAACCAGGACTTGAATGCTTACGCCGGAGCAGATGTAATTAACCTGCCTATGGCTCCTTACCGGACAGAGCGAATCAGCGAACTGCTGGCTGAGAAAGACAACCATAGCGTTGCTTCTATGCAAAAGATGCACTTTGACCTGTTCTCGAAACAGGCTGCACTTTTCATGGACATTATTGAACCACTTCTACCGGAAGGCGAAAAAGCAGCTCTCCTTAAAAAATGGGATCGGCGTTACGAGTCTGCCTCCCGTGCTCCCACCCTGTTTGAAAATCTTTACCGTGAGCTGGCCGGACTTATTTTCGGGGAACTGAACCTGGGTAGCGAAGTCTTTTCTTACGTGGTAGATGAAACTATCCTGTTCCACGATTTTTACGGTAACTTCGACCGGGTTATGCTCAGTAAAGATTCTGCCTGGTTTAACGGCAAAAAACGCGAAGAACTTTTCGAAGAGGCAATTAAAAGAGCCCTGAAAGAAGAGTCGGAAGCCTACGGTGAAGGTCGAAAGGTGATAATGAAAAACCTGTTGCTGGGAGGAAGGTTGCCCCGCTTCATGGGCTTTGACTACGGTCCGGTAGAGCTGATCGG
>CAZVLE010000147.1:0-30887 GCA_964627855.1 uncultured Syntrophomonadaceae bacterium
ATCGCCCTTGAAGCCTCAAAGATGGTTTTTGAGGCAGGAGCCTTTTAAGGGGCGCTTCGGGGCTCCTGCTTGGCATCACTTAAGTTTTCTGGTGATGGCTGAGTGCTGAAAGTAACTGGTAGACTGGAAAAGCATAAAACCACCGCTGCAAAAAAAGGAGTTGACGTGCACTTCCATATCAGTGGCTCTATTATTGTTATTGTTTCACGTGAAACCTTTACAGCCCTTCTGGCAGTAGTTTCCCAACGAGACGTTCCAGATCTTCGTCGCTATAGTAATATATTTCGATAGTTCCTCCGTTTTTACTCTTCTTGAAAATCACTTTTGTTCCCAGGTTTCTCTGGATTTGCAATTGAAGTTCATCCAGTAGCGGATCTTTTTCAATTAAACTATCTTTGAGATTACTTCCTGATTGCTCGCTGTCGCTGGTCTTCGCAACCAGCTTCTCAACCTCCCGTGCAGAAAGGCCGTTCTTCACTATCATAGAAGCAGCCTCGTGCTGCCGTTTAGGGTCATTTATGCTAAGCAGTGGTCTCGCCTGCCCTGCGGTAATCTCACCACTGTTTAAGTATTCAAGAATTTGCTCGGGTAAAGAAAGTAACCTGATACTGTTTGCTATTGTTGGCCTGCCTTTACCTAACCGCTTAGCCAGTTCTTCCTGGGTATAGCCGAACTCCTGCATGAGCCTTTTAAAAGCCTTAGCTTCTTCGACAGGGTTCAGATCTTCACGTTGCAGGTTTTCAATCAATGCAATTTCAAGCAGTTCTTTCTGTTCTATAGTTTTTACTACAGCCGGTACTGAACTAAGGCCTGCAATTTTTGCCGCCCGGCACCGCCTTTCGCCTGCAACCAGGTAATACTTCCCCGCTTCCTTAGCCGGAGATAAAACTACCGCCTGAATAACTCCGTATTCTTTAATTGAGATGGCAAGCTCTTTAAGTTTTTCCTGATTGAAAGTTTGGCGAGGTTGAAAAGGATTCGGCTCAATATTTTCAAGAGCAATTTCACTTACTTCTGCAGCACCTGCCATAACTTCAGGTATCAATGCTCCCAGGCCCTTACCCAATCTTCTTTTTTCTGTCATCTCTTTGCAACCTCCTTGGCCAGTGCCAGATGAAGTTCTGCTCCCTTGCTCCGCGGATCGTATTCAAGAATATGCTGCCCATAGCTGGGTGCTTCACTAAGCCGAACGTTACGAGGAATTATCGTTTTATAGACATATTGCTTAAAATAATTACGCACTTCCTCTGCGACTTGTTCGGAAAGATTTGTTCTGGGATCATACATTGTCAAAACTACTCCTTCGATACGAAGATCCTTGTTTAAATGTTTTCTTACAAGCGATATTGTATTCATTAACTGTCCCAAGCCTTCAAGTGCATAATATTCACATTGAATAGGTATTAATACTCCACTCGCAGCATTAAGCGCATTTAATGTAAGCAATCCAAGCGATGGTGGACAATCAATAAAAATAAAATGATAATCCTCCTTAACTGGCTCCAATGCTTTTTTTAGTTTTTCTTCGCGCGACACTTGCGAAACCAGTTCAATTTCTGCACCGGCCAACTGAATAGTAGCAGGAACAATGTCAAGGTTTTGCCATTTCGTTGACAATATGATATTTTTCAGCGGGAGTTCATCAATTAAAGCATTGTAAATGCAGGATTTGACATCGTTCTTTTTGATTCCAACACCGCTTGTTGTATTGCCCTGTGGATCAATGTCTAATAGCAGTACTTTAGCTCCCATTTTTGCTAAGGCTGCACTGAGGTTTATTGCTGTTGTTGTTTTACCAACACCGCCTTTTTGGTTTGCAATTGCAATAATCCGGGCCATTTTTATCTCTCCCACCTGGCTTAGTTTTTCTCATAATGCTTATTTTATAACTGCTCACCTATAGTTTAGGTGTTCAGCTGCTCCAGGGTGTCCGGGCTGCTGCTCCGAATTTATGGGCAGCGCGGATATTTTGGAACGGGCAAACACTATTGTCATATTCCGGACTGAGCAGTAATTTAATTTCTAATAATTTACTTTCCTGATCATTTAGGCTCTATCATTTCTCTGGTCAGGCGAATGGTAACCTCAATGCTGTCATTTTCGATCTTTTCGCTCACTTCCGGATAGAGACCACAACTCTGAATGATGTTTACAGCTTCCCGGATCGTGTTGAGAACTATGCGAAGATCCTTAATAATAGTTTTGCTTTTTCTTGATTTTTTCTTTTCGCCATTGCCCTCTTTTAGCTTATTTACTCTTTTTTCTGACTGGTTAACTGTCAGCCCTCTCTCAATAATCTCATCTATCATCTCAAGCTGTGATTTTTCAGAATCCAACCTTAACAATGTTCGAGCGTGCCTTTCTGTTAGTCCGTTTTCCAGTATTAGTTTTCTTACCTTTGCGGGCAGCTTGAGTAACCTAACTTTATTGGCAATGGTAGACTGGCTTTTCCCCAGTTTTTTTGCTAAATCCTCCTGAGTCAGTTTAAAATTATCCATCAAGCTCACATAGCCAGCTGCCTCTTCGATAAAATTAAGGTTTTCTCTCTGTAGATTCTCAATTAGCGCAATAGTAGCCATATCATTATCGGAGAGTTGCTTTACTGTTGCCGTTATTTTTTGCCAGCCAAGACTTCGACAAGCGATTAGTCTTCTCTCGCCTGCTGCCAGTTCATATTTCGCCCCTCTTCTTCGTACTACTATCGGCTGAATGAGGCCGCTGCTTTTTATAGATTGTGCCAGTTCATCAATCTTATCTTTGGCAATCTCTCGACGCGGCTGAAATGGGTTGGCCTCTATTTTCTCGATGTCGATAGCTAGAATTTTTTCTGCTGCAACCGTTACCTGATCCAGGCTATTTTTATTAAACCATTCCCGCTCAATCTTATCGTCCATCATATCATCATCCTTTATTATTTCTGCATTTTTAAATTTGACAGTCGTCTATGCTTTCCTTCATTGTCACTAGAAAAAAGAGCCTTTTTATAAAAGTGGCTTTTTTTGAGGCTTACCTGGAGCTCTTGGATACTCTGGAGGTGTATGGTCAGTTTTTTCTACTAAGAAGAGTGTTCTTTTTTCTCCTGTTGGCAGCTGGTAAGAGAAATCATTTGCTATTTGTCCCCCACATATTTGAAGCGCCTTCCCTGCCAGCCTTGCTTCCTCGTATCCTTGTGGTCCCTTGTAGAACAACGCTACCCCCCCGATTTTAAGCAGAGGTAATGCAATTTCTACCAGCACTGCAATACTTGCAACCGCTTTGCAAACCAGTTGAGCATATTGTTCGCGGTGTTGTATGCTATTCGCAAATTCTTCTGCGCGGCCATGTAATATAAATACATTTTCCAACTTTAATTTTTCTGATGCCATTGCTAAAAATTCTGCCTTTCTCTTATTGGCCTCCAGCAGGTACATCTGAAGATCCGGCTGCAATATTTTTATAGGTATCCCCGGCAAGCCTGCTCCGCTGCCCAGATCAACTGTCTTAACTCCATCTCTAAAATCTAACAGCTGCAACGGATATATGCAGTCATAGATTTGTTTAAAAACTAAACCCTCCCTGGTCTTCTCCCCAGTTAATCGTTGTTTTTTCAAACCCTCCATGAGAAGCTGCACATATCTCTGGAGCTTAATTTTCTGCTCAATGTTCCACTCTAGTCGAAGCATGAACATCAACTGATCAATAAGACAAGAGCTGTCATCCAGAGAAGGCAATCCTCAATATCTCTCCTTCATTAGTAATAGTTATTCCACTTTATTGCTAAGACATTTGCACTTATTTCCCCAGGCAAAATTCACTGAATACCTTATCTAGCAAGTCTTCGTTTACCGTATCCCCGGTAATTTCTCCCATTTTTTCCCATGCATTTTGCAGCTCCAGGCTGACTAATTCGATTGGTTGATTATTTACTACATCAAGGGCGTTTTTCATAAAATCTATAGCTTCACTTAAAACCTCTTCATGCCTGACAGAGAACATATAATTGTTTTCAGTATTAGTATTGAACAATAAATCCAATTGCCTGCTTACAGCTTCTTCGAGTTGAAGTATCCCCTCTTCACGGATAGCAGATGTATAGATAATTTCAATGCCAGGTAAGATTTTTTCCAGGTCAACAGCTAGGATCTTCTGTTTAAGGTCACTTTTATTGATTACCGCAACAAGTGCTTGACTATCATTTGACATGCCAGCTATTTCAAGGTCCTGATCCGACAAAGAAGTCGAGCCGTCAAATACCATCAGGATCATTTTTGCCTCCTGGGCAGCTCTACGGGTTCTTTCTATACCCTCCCTTTCGACAGGATCATCACTTCCCTGTATTCCAGCCGTATCAATAAGCTTAATTGGGTAGCCGCCCAGATTCAAATATCCTTCCAGTAAATCTCGCGTGGTCCCCGGTATTTCATGTACAATAGCTCTTTTCTGCCTTAGTAAAGCATTGAGCAGCGATGATTTACCAACGTTAGGCCTGCCGATGATGGCTACAGCAACTCCCTCCTGATAAGCGCGGTTTCTGCTGATACCCAGTATCAACTTTTCGAGACGAGAGAGTATTTGTCTGATGGCCATCTTCAAGGCGTCCTGTCTTAATGGTTCTTCCTCGGCAGAAAATTCTTCCGGGTAGTCTATTGAAGCCTCTAAGGGGGCGCGTACGACGTTAATGTCTGATCTTATTTCCTCAATCTTTTGCGTTAATTCTCCCTGCATGGCTTTTGCTGCAGCCTTCATTGCCTCTTCCGAACGAGCCTTAATGATATTCATCACTGCTTCTGCCTGGCTGAGATCTATACGCCCATTAATAAAAGCTCGTTTTGTAAACTCGCCTGGCCCGGCAATCCGTGCTCCGTTATTCAACACCAATTTTAATATTGCGCGTAATGTATATATGCCGCTATGACAATTGATTTCAACGACATCTTCCCTAGTATAAGTAAAAGGGGCAGGCATAAACGTCACGAGAACTTCATCAATCACTGTTTCGCTATTGTCCTTTATAATTCCGTGATATAGTTTTCTTGGCTCAGGAAAGCGATCGGGGTCTGATTTGCTGGGGCAAAATAACCTACCGGCAATCTGATAAGCATCTGGCCCGCTTAAGCGGACAATGCCTATGCCACCTTCCCCAAGCGGGGTGCTTATAGCTGCAATTGTATCTTTTTCCAAAAACATTTGATTCCCCCAACCCTACGCATTAAAAAACCGCCCCTACTGCGGGGCGGTTCAAAAAACAACACCTATATTGGCGCTACAACAACCTTCCTGTAAGGTTCCTCACCATCGCTGTATGTTCTGACGTCCGGGTAGTTTTGAAGGGCAATATGAATAATTCTTCTTTCCTGTGGAGACATTGGTTCCAATGCCTGTTCATATCCCTCCTGGCTGACTTTCCTTGCTATACTTTTTGCCAGTTGAGTAAGCGTTTTTTCTCTTCTAACCCGGTAGTTTTCTATATCCAGGACCACCATCTTATTCAAGTTGGAAAACTGCCTTCTAATAACAACGTTTAAAATATATTGCAGGTCGCTCAAAGTTTTCCCACGTCGCCCAATCAGCACCCCGACATCCTGACCACTGATATTAATTGCCAATTTTTCATGGTCTTCTTCAACGGCAACTGATCCATCAACATCCACTAAATCCATTACTTCTCGCATAAATATTGTAAGGTATTCTTTTGGTGCCTTGGAAGTTTTTACCACCACCCTGGCTTCTTTGCTTCCCAACAATCCTAAGATACCCTGTGATGGTTCATCTTTAACTTCGATTAAGGCATTTTCTTTTTTTATGCCAAGCTCTGTTAGTGCCTTTGTCACCGCTTCTTCAATTGTACGGCCTGTTACTTCATACTCACTCATTTCTTGCCCTTTCTTTTTTTTGCCTTAGTTTTACCCTCTTTAGGCTTTGCTTTCTGTTTGGTTTCTTTTTGATCCATATTTTTATTTTTTTTTCCATCTTTAATTGGGCTTTCTAGCTTCTCATTGCTGCTTTCTGACTTCTCTGTTGCATTATCAGTAGTTTTCTGAGGTGTCGATTCTTTTAACTTATCAAGATAAGTTATAAACTTATGTTGACCTATAGAAAATACATTATTCATGGTCCAATAAATAACCAGGCCCACGGGAAAACTAAAGCTAAATACTGTTATCATCACCGGCATCATGTACATAAGCATTTTCTGACTACTGTCTGCCGGCATGGACATTTTCGAATAAAGGTATGTTGTGGCCCCCGCGATCAATGGGAAAATATAATAAATACTAATATTGCTTAAAAAGGTATCGAACCCAACTGTTGGTACTGCGAGTAAATCGATTAATTCCGCTCTTTGAAATAAATATGGGTTAATCACTGCCATGTCAAGGTATACATCTGGCTCCTGTAAAAGCCTGAATATGCCTATCAATATAGGAAACTGAACCAGTAATGGCAGGCAACCCGCCATCGGGTTCATGTTGTTTTCCCGCATAAACTCTGTTACAGCTTTATTTTGTTTTTCCTTGTCATCCTTATATTTCTGCTGTATCTTTTTCAGTTCCGGCTGTAGCACCTGCATTCGCTTGGCCGATTGAATCTGCTTGTTGTTCAAAGGGAAGGTAACCAGCTTGACCATTATTGTCATGATAATTATAGCCAAACCAAGGTTTGGTATATAATCATAAATAAAACTGATCAGAACACTGAAAAACTGTGCAATTGCAGCAATCATTTACTGTCCTCCTACCTGATTATTACTCAACAGGATTATAGCCACCGGCATTGAAGGGATGACAACGAGCTAACCTTTTTAAGCCCATAACTACTCCTTTTGGAAAACCATGTTTCCGTAAAGCTTCGTATGTATATTGTGAGCAGGAAGGATAGAATCGGCATACCTGAGGCTTTAGCGGGGAAATAAACTTCCTATAAAACCCAATTAGCGCTAAACATAAGTTCGTCGCGAGGCATTCCGTCACTTTTATTATTTTAAAAGCAGTTTTCCTTTCCGGCAAAGATTATGCAACTCCTTACATGCTTCCTGAAAAGAAACATTAGCTGCCGGTTTTCGTGCAATAATGACAAAATCATATCCCTTACAGAGTTGATCTTCAATACTAACAAAGGCTTCCCTATATAGCCTTTTAATGCGGTTTCGAATAACACTTTTACCAACTTTCTTGCTAATCGAAAATCCAACTCTATTAATGGTAGTTCCGTTCAGACAGTAATAAAGGACGATATTTTTTGATACCACCGTCCTGCCGTAACGATATACCCTTTTAAAATCCCAGTTTTTTTTTAGCTTGCTCCAGCCCATCTATAAGCTTCAGGCGCTGAGTTTCTTACGCATTTTTTGTCTTCTTCTTCTAAGAACCTGCCTTCCGGCCTGGTTTTTCATCCTTTTCAAAAACCCGTGCAGTCTTTTCCTTTTTCTTTTTTTTGGTTGATAAGTTCTTTTCATTATTAACCCCTTTAGCTTTGTTATATTGTAAAAAAATTATACAGTAATAAAAGAGAAGGTGTCAAGGTAAACAGGCTTGTTGTTTATTTTCATATTAATAAACAGCACTTATTGTTTTTTCTACAGTCAATAAGTTTTCTTTTGCAGAGTGGTAGAAAATCTGTTAATATGTTTTTACTGGAGATACGCTTTTTATAAGTTACAAATCTTATCCACAAAGTTTGTTAATAACTTTTTCCTTTGTTAATAATCTTACCTCTTCTCGGCGATAATTTCTGGAGGATGCAAAATGAATAGCCGCCTTAATGAAATATGGCAATTAACTTTGGCTGAGTTGAGCAAAGAATTAAACAAGCCAAGCTTTGAGACATGGTTCAACCTGACTAAACCAGTCTCCTTAGAAAACAGTTGTCTTGTCATAGAAGTACCTAACGACTTTACCAAAGATTGGTTTGAATCACGTTATCAGAATAGAATCCTCAAAGCTCTTGAGAAAATCACTTCTGTTGAACACAGTGTTAATTTTATTATATCATCCAGTTTTGATAAACATATTGAGCACGATTCACCCTCTGAATATCTTTCGCAGATCAACATGCCTGAGTCACCTCAATCACTAACTGATAAAAACCCGAGAAAATTCCTCAACGTAAATGTAATTTCCACCTTTAATCCTCGTTATACTTTTGAATCATTTGTAGTCGGTACATGCAACCGTCTATCTCATGCTGCTTCTCTTGCTGTTGCTGAGAGTCCCGCCCGTGCTTACAACCCGCTTTTTATTTATGGTGGTGTCGGCCTGGGTAAAACCCACCTTTTACATGCCATTGGTCAGTATACCCTTGCCACCCATGGTTTCAGAAAAGTTTTTTACTTTTCATCTGAAAAGTTTACAAATGAATTTATTAACTCCATTAGAGATAATAAAACCCTTGACTTTAGAAATAAATATCGCAGCATGGATATTTTACTAATTGATGATATACAGTTTCTGGCTGGCAAAGAACAGACCCAGGAAGAATTTTTCCACACTTTTAACGCACTTCATGATAACAATAAGCAAATAATTATTTCCAGCGATCGACCACCTAAAGAAATCCCTACATTGGAAGATCGCCTTCGCTCCAGGTTTGAATGGGGTCTTATTACGGATCTTCAACCCCCTGATTTAGAAACAAGAACAGCAATTTTGAAGAAAAAAGCTCTTTCAGATGGTATAGACATTCCTGATCAGGTCATTCAATACATTGCCAGCAAAGTGATGACAAATATTAGAGAGTTAGAGGGTGCACTCATAAGAATTGTGGCTTATGCATCACTTACAGAAACTCCTTTAACCCTTGAACTTACAGAATCTGCTCTCAAGGACATAATATTCGCACGTCATAAAAACATAACCATCGATACTATTATTCAAGTAACTGCAGAATTTTTTAACCTAAAACCGGAAGATGTTCTTTCAAAAAAAAGAACTCAGGATATAGCTTTAACTCGACAGGTGGCGATGTATTTCTCCAGGCTCCTGACAGATCTGTCACTTCCAAAGATTGGTGATGAATTTGGTGGAAAAGATCATACTACTGTTCTACATGCCTGCAAAAAAATTGACTCAATGATATCAAATGACAACGATTTTAAACACCGCCTTGATTTAATTAAAAATATTATTCTTGATAAGAACTGATTAAGCTGTAGATAAGCTGTGTATTACTTGAGTTGTTAATAGTTTTTTATTTTTAGGTATTCTTATAAACAACATTTTCCTGTCTTATTAACAGGTTGAAATTATTTTTTCTCATTTTCCTGCCCATATAGTGGCATTGTCTCTTTCCGTCCTGTTTTATTAACAGAATTAACATGCCTTATTATTACTATTATTTTAAATATATATTTGTATTTTTTTTATTCTTGTTGATATCTTTAGGTTTTTCTTGGGAGGTTAAAGTTTATGAAGTTAACATTAAATACCAGTGAATTGGCAAAGTGTCTTGATATAGTAGAAAAGGCCTTACCAACCCGTACTACTATGCCAGCTATCAATAATATACTTTTTCATATTAATCATGATCACTTATCCTTTTCTACTACCAATCTGCAAATGTATATAAAAACTATGGTACAATATGATGGTTCTGATAGTAAAACGATTCTGCTTCCACCAAAAATTATAGAAATCATTCGTAGTTTTCCAACCGATACTGTTGAATTAGTCTTTAACTGGGACAATTACCGTATTGACATTTCTGGGGGATCTGCACATTTTCATTTATATGGAGCAGAAGCAGAAGACTACCCTGCTACCTTTAATGATTTACCAATAGAAAAAAATATTTTAAACGTTGATAAGACTTCTTTAAAGAAACTTCTCAAAGAAACAATTTTTACAGCTTCTAACGAAGAAAGCCGACCGGCGTTTAATGGTATATACTTTGAATTTTGTTCTAATTCTATCTCTATAACTGCTTCAGACACATATAGGTTGACTGTAAAAAATATTAAAAATTCATCATGGTCATTGGAGGAAAAAAACTGCCTTGTTCCCGCCAGGGCAATGAAAGAATTACTGCGCATTTTAGATGACAGCAGTGGTTCAATTGATATTAACTATTTGCATAATATGATCATTTTTAACTTTAATGATATCATTTTTGCTTCAAGACTACTAGAAGAGAAGTATCCGGATGTTAGTGGAGTAATTCCCGGTGAATACAAAACAAGAGTGTACATAGATGGTGAGGCATTTGAAAATACAATTTCGCGGGCATCATTACTTACAGAAGGTAAGAATCAAGCGGTTAATTTAGAGGTATCAGATAATAAACTTGAAACAAGAGTTTCATCCCAGGTAGGCAGTATGGAAGAGAGTATATCTGTTCAGCAGGTCGGGGAGAACGTTGCTCTTTTTATAAACTCCCGGTTCATTTTAGATTTTTTAAAAATATTGAACAGGGAAAAAATTATTATAGATTTTCATGGTGAAGGCGGCCCTGTGATTTTCAGGATACCTGATGACGATTCATATTTGTACCTGGTGCTGCCAATCAAGAAGATTAACTGAAACCTGGAGGATATTTATTGTTTTATATTGATCATTTACAGATTAACTCTTTTCGTAACTATCAACAACAAAATGCTCACTTTCACCCTTTCCTTAATCTAATAAGTGGAGATAATGCCCAGGGTAAGTCAAACCTTTTAGAATCAATTTATTACCTTTCTGTAAATAGATCTTTTCGAACAAACCGAGATCAGGAACTGGTTAACTGGAATGCTTCAAATTTTCTCATCAAGGGAGATTTTATTAAAGAAAGTATTAATTATCATATAAGGATATATTATGAATATAATGGCAGGTTAAAAATTAGTCTTAATAATAATCCGACAAAACGTTATGAAAACCTGCAGCTATTTCCTGTGGTCATCTTCAATCCGGAGGATTTGCAAATTATCCGTGATGGCCCCTCTGTGCGTAGACGTTTTCTTAACCTCCTGCTATCGCGTCTCAAACAAAAATATCTTAGCGATCTCAAAGAATATCAACGCGCTTTGATGCAAAGAAACAGGCTACTAAAAGAGAGATATTATAATCGAAATATTGATGACCTTCTTGAACCATGGGATCAAGCCCTTATCAAAAGTGGTAGTGAAATCATCCATTCACGAGTTGCGTTGATTGAACAACTAGAAAAAGAGGCACAATTATTTTTTTCAAAAATAACAAACTATGGAGAAAAACTATCATTATTTTATAATAGCAGCATCAATTACTGTTCTGACCTGTCAGAAACGATGCGCAATTACCATCTATCATTATTAGAAAAACGTACTAATGAACTCAGAAAAAAAATAACAACTATTGGACCGCACATTGATGATCTTACAATATCAATTAATGATCATGATGCCAGATACTTTTCTTCACAAGGTCAAAAAAGAACAGCTGCTTTAGCTTTAAAAGTAGCGGAAGTTAATATTATAAAAAAAGACATCAATAATTATCCTATAATTATCCTGGATGATGTATTTTCTGAGTTTGATGCTTGCAGAAGGGAACATCTTCTTGATTTTTTAAGAAACAACACCGGGCAGTGCTTTATATCAACTGCGCAGAGAGTTGATGACATTATAGAACATTTGCAGCGTGAGTATATGTTAATGAATATTAGCCAGGGGCAGATAGTAAATGAAAAAAGTAAGCTTGGCAGTTGAAAAGCTTTTACGTGGCTATAATCTGTGGCAGGGTTACAAGCAATATGCTCTAATGGAAGACTGGGCTGAAATTGTTGGACCTGCCATTGCAGAAGTTTCCCGTGTAGATAGCATTAATAATGGTATTCTTAATGTTTCGGTCAAAGACTCGGTGTGGTCTTATCATTTGTCGATTATGAAACCTCAGCTTATTAGTAAACTTAATAAACATGCAGGGTGTACAATTGTAAAAAACATTTATTTTAAAATTGATTTTAACCAAAAATAAGATTTATAATGAAGCATCCAGGCTTTTCAACTGAACTTAAAATCAATAATTTAAAGGTTCTGCCCTGCCTGAAAATGGTTTGATATTCTAAGATGAAGAGTAGGTGTTGTTGATGTTTTTACATATTGGGGGTTCTCAGATTGTTTTTTTTAAAGACTTAATAGGTATTTTTAATCTTGACAGGGCTGATCATGATAGTTCTGATCATTGCGGGGACTCTAATTCACCCGAGATTATTAAAGTTGGCTCCAATGCTGAATGTTTTAAATCTTTAATTGTCACTGATAGTAATGTCTATATTTCCCCCATATCATCTTTAACTCTTTCCAGGCGTAGAAATGCATCTTCATGATAATGCTTTGTTTAGTCGATTTACCCCGAATAATGTTATAATAACAGCATAGAATTAATAATTTTTAAACATAGCTCATTGGTTCATGAGGTGAAGAATGTCTAAAAAAACCAGTAATAACAATGATTATGGCGCTGATCAAATTCAAGTGTTAGAAGGCTTGGAAGCTGTGAGGCGAAGACCTAGTATGTACATAGGATCAACCTCAGCTCGTGGTTTGCACCACTTAGTTTTTGAAGTTGTAGACAATAGTATTGACGAGGTGCTTGCCGGCTTTTGTAAACAGATAAAAATTATCATTAACGAAGATAATAGCCTTACAGTGATTGATGATGGCAGGGGAATTCCTGTCGAGAAGCACCCCCAGGAAAAACGCCCTGCTGTTGAAGTTGTTCTAACCACACTTCATGCAGGTGGGAAATTTGGCAGTGATAGCTATAAAGTGGCGGGTGGCTTGCATGGGGTTGGTGTTTCTGTAGTGAATGCGCTTTCCGCATGGCTGGATGTAGAGGTCTACCGTGATGGCAAAATTTACAAGCAAAGCTATAAGAAGGGTAAAAAAGCAAGCCCGATCAAAACTGTGGGAAAGGTCAATAAAACCGGGACTAAGATTACTTTCATGCCCGATGCAGAAATATTTGAGAATACAGACTTTGAAAATGAAATTATTATTCAACGCCTTCGAGAGCAGGCCTTTCTGAATAAAGGAACAAAAATCACCTTTAAAGATATGCGCAGCGGCAGAGAAGAAAAATTTAAATATGATGGCGGAATAGTTCAGTATGTATCTTATCTCAACCAGGGTAAAGAAACGGTACCTAAAAAACCGATTTACCTCCAAAAGGCGGTTAATGATCTTCAGGTTGAACTGGCCCTCCAATACCATGCCGGTTATGCTGAAGTGCTTTACTCCTACGCAAACAATATACACACCCAGGAAGGTGGAACTCATGAATATGGTTTTAAGGTATCTTTAACCAGGCTGATCAATGATTTCGCCAGAAAACTGGGCATGTTAAAGGACAACCAGAGCAATCTGTCCGGTGAAGATATCAGAGAAGGCCTTACAGCTGTCATCAGTGTCAAGCTTATGGATCCCCAGTTTGAAGGACAAACCAAAACTAAGCTCGGCAATAGTGAAATACGAAGCGTAGTTGACAGTATCTGTTATGAAGGGATTGAAGCGTTTCTGGAGCAAAACCCTGCTGTTGCCCGGAGAATTATTGAGAAAGCGGTCAGGGCTTCCAGGGCCCGGGAAGCAGCTCGCAAGGCCAGAGAACTTACGCGCAGGAAAAATGCCCTTGAAATATCCAACCTGCCAGGTAAGTTAGCTGATTGCACAACTAAAGATCCGGGGGAAAGTGAAATATTTATTGTTGAGGGTGATTCAGCCGGCGGTTCTGCCAAACAGGGTCGCGACAGGAGGTTTCAAGCCATCTTGCCACTGCGTGGGAAAATCCTCAATGTCGAAAAAGCTCGCCTGGATAAAATTCTTGCCAATGAAGAGATCAGAACCTTAATCACAGCCCTCGGAACAGGTATAGAAAGTGAATTTGATATTCAGAAAACTCGCTACCAGAAAATTATTATCATGACCGATGCTGATGTCGACGGTTCACATATCCGGGTTTTACTGCTTACTTTCTTTTATCGCTTCATGCAGCAACTTATCGACAGTGGTTTCATTTATATTGCCCAGCCCCCACTGTTCAAGGTTAAAAAAGGTAAGAAAGAACAGTATCTATTCCGCGAAGAAGAGTTGGAACCGCTGCTAAATGAATGGAGCCGCGATGGCGGGGTAAGCATTCAGCGTTACAAGGGTCTTGGCGAGATGAACCCCGATCAGCTTTGGGAAACAACGATGAACCCGGATACAAGAATTATAAAAAGAGTTGAGCTGGTTGATGCTATTCAGGCTGATAACATCTTTGGCGTTTTAATGGGTGATAAAGTTGAACCGCGCCGGAAGTTTATTGAAGATAACGCGCGCCTGGTGCAAAACCTGGATATTTAAGAAGACTATGTTCTCTTGAGGTCCCTTTCTGCTTGAAAAAAGCAGGCTGGCTTTTATGATATGTCATAGTTTTGCTCAACCGTAATTTCTAATAAAAGATGGTCCCCGGACAGGCTTGATAGGTTGTATTCCCTGTCCCGGAAGACGATCTTTTCTTCTGTCTGAGGGGAAACCCACAGGCGAATCTTTTCCCGCGGCTCTTCATCGCTATAAACAGTAATGAGACCGTCTTCGATGCTATAGTCCCCTGTGGAGTCGACAGGCAAACCCGGCCCGTAGGTTGAGAAAGTGGTTGTCACCGGTTGAATAGTGCCCTCTGTGGTAATTAAAAAAATTCCCTCCACAGAGGATAAACTTACTGAATGGCGATAGCGCAGGGTGAATTCGTCCATTGGCCGAACGGGGATGCGGTAATGTATTGTATCGCTGTGCGGGGCTTTGATGATCATCTGCCAGTCTCCTCCCCTCTGCTGGCAGCCGGTGTTAATAGAAGGCAGGATTAATAAAGCGATCGCCAAAATCAGTAGAAACAGCAGCTTCCGGTTGATTGGTTTAGAGCGGCCGAAACGGGATTCTTCCGGTCGCTCTAAACCCTGCCTTGCTGCTTTTTTCAAGCGTTTATCCCCCTGCCTGTCGATTGGTTTGAGGAGGCCTAAAGGCAAGGCTACAGTGTTCTATGCGGTTGCAGCCTTTGCCTGATCTTCTTTCGCCTTGACGGCCCTCTGGTGAAAATAGATTACCAGAAAGACTGTTGCGCCGATGATGTCGGTATACCAGGTTGGCCAGATCATTGAAAGCGCCACACCAAGCAGAATAACCTGCTCCCATATTTTCATCCTGGTGAAAAGCCAGCGCTGAATGACTGCCGAGAAGCAGTAAATACCAAACAGGGATGTTAGCGCCACCATTAAGGCATTGTACCAAGTGGTGTCGATCAATAAAAATTCCGGGTTGTAGACAAACATGAAAGGTAACAGGAACGCGCCCAGGTCAAACTTGAACCCCAAAAGGCCTGTTCTGATCGGCTCGGAGCGGGCAACGGCGGCAGCGGCGTAGGCGGCAACACCGACCGGGGGTGTATCATCAGCGAGAATGGCGTAATAAAGGATAAAGAGGTGAATAGCAATTACCGGAACCTGAGGAGCGATGGTAACAACTGCCGGGGCGACCAGGGTGGCCATGACTACGTACTTAGCCGTTGTCGGCAAGCCCGTGCCGAGAATGATTGAAATTGCAGCAGTCATTAATAGTAAAACCAGCAGGTTGTCTCCCGCCACACTGGTAAGCAGCAGGATCATGCTCTGTCCCAGGCCGGTAATGGTCACCACGCCGACGATTATACCGGCGCAGGCACAGGCAACAGCTATACCGGCCATGCTTTTCGCGGCGCTGTCCAATCCTGATAGAAAGTCGCTCCCCAACCCCTTAACCTGGGTCAGCAGGTTAACAGAAAAATCAGAGTCCTCGCCCTTTAAGGATTCCACCAGCTTGACAATCCTTACTATAAGCATGATTAAAAAAACGGCTATAATAGCATAGTAGCCGGCCAGTATGGGAGTTAAGCGTACGATCAGCAGATAGTAGACAAGGATACAGATCGGGAACCAGTAAAATATGCCCCTGATGAAAGTTCTGAAGAAGGGTGGTATCTCATCTTTAGGCATCGGTTTCATGCCGGTCTTGGCCGCCTGGAGATGGACAATTGCCAGCAGGGCAAAGTAACTGATTACCGCCGGCAGGGCAGCGGCAATGGCGATCTGCCAGTAAGGGATGCCGGTAAATTCTGCCATAACAAAGGCCGCGGCGCCCATGATCGGCGGTAAAAACTGGCCGTCCGTTGAGGCAGCGGTTTCCACTCCTCCGGCCACTTCCGGGCTAAAGCCTGCCTTTTTCATCACCGGAATGGTGATTGACCCGGTAACAACCGTGTTGGCAACCGAACTGCCGATAATGCTGCCCATGAAACCGCTGGCCATTACAGCCGCTTTGGCCGGCCCTCCCCTGAAACGACCCATGGTCGAAAAGGCAAGCCTGACGATGTAGAGCCCGGCACCGGAAGTCTGGAAAAAGGATCCAAAGAGAACAAAAATAAAGACAAAGGTTGCGCTAACCCCGATTGGAATGCCGAATATGCCGGTATTGGTCATGTAAAGATCGTTAATAACCCGGGTCAGGCGATACCCGCCGTGACCGATCAGCACGGGGTAGTACTGGCCGAGAAAGGGATAAGTCAGAAAGAAAATAGTTACAATCGGTAAAACCAGGCCAAAAGCACGGTGTGCCGCCAGCAAGATCAAGGTTATGGCTATTCCACCCATAATCAAGTCGGTTGTTATGGGGGCTCCGATCCTCCAGACAAGTTCATCGAAATAATAGTAAACATAAAAAATTGCCATAAAACCAGCGGCTGCCAGCAGAAGATCATACCAGGGAACCTTCTTGAAAGCTTCATCATTTTTCTTGTTGAAGGGAAAGTAGAGAAAGCAGAGAGCAAGACCGACAGACAGGTGTGCCGATCTTTGCAGCATAGCTGTCATCAGGCCGGCACCGGCGGTATAGAGATGAAAAAGCGACCATAAAATGCCGATAATGAATATAATCATGGCCACGCTGCCACCGGGAGCACGGATTTTGCCCTCGTCTACTATATCGCTTAGATCGGTTTCCTTACTTTGTCTAATTGCTTCTTCCAAGCTCACATGTAATCACCTCGGACAATTTTTAAAAGGTACAGGGCGTATATACGCCCTGTACCATCCAATTTAAGTTTTGGTAAATACCTTAATTTAGTTCATGCCCTTTTCTGCAAAGAATTTTTCCGCTCCCGGGTGCAGCGGAACCGACATGCCGTCTAGGGCGGTGTCGAGTGTGACCATGTGGCCGACATCGTGAGCGCCGTGAATAATATCAATGTTGTCGAAAATACCGACCATGAAGTCATAAACCAGGTCCGCATCCAAATCCTCCCGGCAGACAATCATCGACAGGACGGCAATTGTTTCTGCTTCGGGTACATTTGTGTACGCATCACCGGGAATGGTTGCGCTGGCATAAAATGGATAGGTATCAATGAGACTTTCAGCAATGTCACCGACAATATCAACCAAAACAATATCGGTCATAACCGATAGCTCATCAATAACTGAAGCGCCGATACCGACGGTAAAGAAAGCGGCATCAACCCGTCCGTCTCTCAAGAAGTCGGCAGCTTCGCCCGCTTCCAGACGCTCGGCTGTGGCCAGATCACCTTCGGTCAGGCCGGCCGCTTCCAGAACCTGCAGGGCGTTAACCTCGGCACCGCTGCCCAGCGGGCCTAAAGCAACGCTTTTGCCAGCAAGGTCAGCCGGTGATTCAATCCCTGAGCCGGCTGAAGCTACGAGTTGAACCGGTTCGGGATATAAAACAAACATGCCACGCATGTTTTCTATCGGATTGCCTTCGAACGCTTCGCCTTCACCGTGAAAAGCGTAATAGGCGACGTCGTTCTGGACAATGGCCATATCAAGGTCGCCACTGCCAATCATTCTCGAGTTTACTGCCGAGGCACCGGATGACTCAACAGTCAGCGATATGTTATCAATGCTGGTATGAGCGATACGGGACATCGCTCCAGCCAGGGGATAGTAAACTCCTGTTACCCAGCCCGCTCCCATATTGATTCTGGTTACAGCAGGTGCATCCGGCTCCTCGACTTCAGGTTCTTCAACCTCCGGCTCGTCAGGAACGGCCACGTCGGGTGCACATCCGGCAACCACTAACATACCGGCTAAAAATATTGCCAGCATCATAAATACAATCAGCTTACTATTCTTCATTATCTTTGACCCTCCTTGATTTGTATGAAACCCGCTCAAAATCAAACAATGCTATTTTGCTAACAACACACCTCCCCTCGCTTCCATTGATTTGCAATTATTTAAAAGAATATATAATACGTTATTCTATTTTACTCTTGATATTCCTTCCTTACTGGAATTCCTAAATATTAAGAATGCTTAAAATGATTAATATCTGTCTTTGATCACAGCCAGGATTTAACGATTTCAGGCAAAAGATAATTTGCCTGATCTTATTTTATCTCTATTTCTTCTTTATCGCTTATATGATTTAATAAGTTATAACAGATGAAAGCATTTGTTTACCATATTATGGAGGGATAATAGTGGTTTTAAGGCTCATATTTCCTTATATTATATTGATTCTGATTGTTGCTTTTTATATTTACTTCCGCCATCTTAAGCTTGGGCCGGTTATCCAGAAAATAAAGCGCCGGCTGCTGAGCCGTTACAATGCAGATTCTTTTTTCCTGATTGTTATCATTACGCTTGCTTCATATTTCTTGGCCCGTTATGAACTGACCGGTAGCTACGCGACAGACGATCCAATACTTTTCGGCCCCTATACTTATATATTTTTTTACGGTGCCCTGCTGCTTGTTGTCATCTGCCGTGAAGCTGAACGTCCTGCCCTTCGGGAAAAAGGAATATCTTCTGCCCGCGGCTTTTGGTTATGGGAGCAAATAGATTCCTATCGCTGGTCTAAAGATCTGCTTACCCTCACGATTCGCAGGGGAAAGCGAAAAAGAACGGAAATATGGCAGGTTGATCTCTCAACAAAAAAAGAGGTCGACACTATCCTAAAAAATAAACTGCCCAAAAGGTCCGGACCGAGAAAAAAGAAGGGTTAAACCCCTTTGATCAGCTTTCAAGGTTTTTTGATCTATGATAGAATTTAAGAGGCTTCAGTTTTGTTTATAAATGCTGACACCTGCCTATCAGCAGTAAGTTTTGCCTGAGCCACATAACCTTTTAATAAATAGGATCATCTGCCATCCTGCCAAGATATGGTAAAGGAGCAAAAATGAGCAAAAAAGAAAACATGCTGCCGGTAAACATATATGATGAAGTGAAAATATCGTTCCTTGACTATGCCATGAGTGTAATTGTAAGCAGAGCCCTGCCCGATGTCTGTGATGGCTTAAAACCTGTGCATCGTCGCATTCTTTACGCCATGTCAGAAATGGGTTCTACCCAAGAAAAGCCGCATCGTAAATCTGCCCGGATCGTTGGAGAAGTTCTCGGTAAGTACCATCCCCATGGCGATGTCGCCCTCTATGATACCCTCGTCAGAATGGCGCAGGATTTCTCAACCCGCTACCCTCTCGTCGACGGGCATGGTAATTTTGGTTCACAGGATGGCGATTCTGCTGCGGCCATGCGTTACACTGAGGCTAGGCTTTCATCGATTGCAAGTGAGTTGTTGACTGACCTGCAAAAAGAGACCGTAGACTTCAGGCCAAACTTTGATGAAAGCCTGCAAGAACCGGTTGTTTTACCGGCAAGATTTCCGAACCTGCTCGCTAACGGTTCATCGGGAATTGCTGTAGGTATGGCTACGAATATCCCACCCCATAACCTGAATGAACTTATCGATGCCATTAACTTTATGATTGAACATCCCGAAGCTTCCATAAGAGACTTAATGAGCTTTATTAAAGGACCTGACTTCCCGACAGGAGGAATTATTGTCGGTCACGAGGGTATTTATAATGCCTATACCAGCGGAAGAGGTATTATCAAGTTAAGGGGTGTTGTGCAGGTAGAGAAAAAGGATAAGGGCCGTGAGCAGATTGTGATCACGGAGCTTCCCTATCAGCAGAACAAGGCAAAACTGGTTGAAAAAATAGCTGAGATCGTCAAGGAACGCAAAGTGGAAGGCATCACCGATCTGCGTGACGAATCTGATCGTTCCGGCGTACGCGTAGTGATTGAAATCAAGCATGATTACCAGGCACAGGTCATTATCAATCAGCTTTATAAATACACCTCTCTCCAGCAAACCTATGGTGTGATCATGCTGGCCCTCGTTGATGGGCAGCCGCGGGTATTAAACTTAAAGCAGATGCTGGCTTATTATCTTGAGCATCAAAAAGACGTCATCAGGCGCCGTTCACTATACGATTTGAAAAAGGCCGAAGAGAGATTACACATTGTCGAAGGTTTGCTGACTGCTCTCGATCAACTTGATGAAGTTATAGCTTTAATCCGGGCCTCAAAAGATGTCCAGACTGCCCGCATGGGCTTGATGAACTTGCTGGACCTCTCTGAAAAACAGGCCCAGGCGATCCTGGACATGCGTCTGCAACGCTTAACAGAGCTGGAAATTTCGAAGCTGATTGAGGAGAAACAGCAATTGCTGGGTAAAATTGCCTACCTGCGCAGGATTCTGGAAGATGAAAGCCTTGTCTTAAAAATTATCAGTGATGAACTTGCGGTGATTAAAGATAAGCATGGCGATGAGAGGCGTACGCATATTGTTGCCGATGAAGGGGAAGTCGTCCTGACCGACCTGATCTTTCAGGAAGATGTTGTGATAACCTTGACCGATCGTGGCTACATTAAGAGGCTGCCCTTAACCACCTACCGCAGCCAGCATCGTGGCGGCAGGGGCATTAAGGGCATTGAAACCCGCGAAAACGATCGTGTTGAACAGTGTCATGTGGCTTCAACCCACGACAGGTTGCTCTGCTTCAGTAACCGGGGCAAGGTATACCTGCTGCACATTCACGAGATACCCGAGTCAGGCCGGCAGGCACGCGGGACAGCCCTTGTTAACCTCTTACCCCTGGAGGAAAAGGAATTTATAACCGCCACCCTGCCGATTAGCGATTTTAGTGATGACTTATACCTTTTGATGGTTACTGTCAGGGGAATGATTAAAAAAACTTCATTGACAGAGTACCGCAATACCCGAAAGAGTGGCCTTATAGCCCTGAACCTCTCTGACAACGATGAGTTAATGGCCGTTAAACTGACCGACGGTAACAAAGAGGTTCTTGTCGGAACCAGTGAGGGGCTTTTTGTCCGCTTTCCTGAAAACCAGGTCCGGCCAATGGGCCGTGCCGCCAGGGGCGTTATTGCCGTCAAACTTGGACCCGAAAGCAGGGTGGTCGGGGCAGACCTGATAACAGAAGGTCAGAACCTGCTTATTGCCTCAGCCAAGGGATTCGGCAAGAGAGTTCGTGTTCAGGAATTCAGCGCTCACCGCCGTGGTGGTAAAGGCATGATCGGCATGAAAACAACCTCGCACAGCGGGCCCCTGGCTATATTTGTGGTTTTGAGCGGTGAAGAGGAAGAATTTATGATCATTACTGCCAACGGCGTGGTTAACCGGCAAAAGATAGAGCAGGTTTCCCTGATGGGCCGTTATGCCCGCGGTGTTACCTTGATCAGGCTGGATAAAGAAGACCGAGTTGTTAACCTTATTGCCCTCGATTAGCTCTCATGTGGAAGGACGATGCACGAATGAGTGAAAAAAGAAAAGTCGGTATTACCGACACATCCCTGCGTGATGCTCACCAATCCCTGCTGGCGACACGCATGCGCCTGATAGAGATGCTGCCGATTGTCGAGTTGATGGATCAGGTTGGCTATCACTCCCTTGAGGTATGGGGAGGGGCAACTTTTGATGCCTGCATGCGCTTTCTGGATGAAGATCCCTGGGATCGTCTGCGTCAACTCAGAAAAGGCTTAAAGAATACCCGCCTGCAGATGCTTTTGCGCGGTCAGAATATAGTTGGTTACCGTCATTATCCGGATGACGTGCTGGAGGAATTTATCAAGAAAGCGGTCAGCAACGGCATTGATATCATTCGTATTTTTGATGCCTTGAATGATCTGCGTAACATGGAACAGGCTATATATTATACCAGGGAAGCAGGCGCTCATGCCCAGGGGACGATCAGCTATACGATCAGCCCTCTGCATAATAACGATTATTTCATCCGGGTAGGATTGGATCTGAAAAAACTGGGTGCTGACTCTATCTGTATCAAAGATATGGCCGGCCTGATTTCACCTTATGATGCTTTCGATCTGGTCAAAAGGCTCAAAGATGAGGTCGGGCTTCCCGTTCAGCTGCACTGTCATTATACCAGCGGCATGGCTTCGATGGCCTACCTTAAAGCTGTGGAAGCCGGGGTAGATGTGATCGACACCGCCAATGCAGCCCTGGCTATGGGCGCCAGCCAGCCGGCCACCGACAGTATGGTTGCCGCTTTTAAGGGCACCCCTTACGATACGGGACTTGATCTTGAACTTTTATCCAGGGTTAGCGATCACTTCAAAGAGATCAGCTGTGGTTATGAAATTCCGCGGGAAGTGATGGGTGTGGATACAAATGTGCTCAGTTACCAGATCCCGGGAGGGATGATTTCTAACCTGACCTCACAGCTGGCCGAGCAAAAAGCGACTCACCTCCTAAAAGAAGTTCTGGCCGAGGTACCCCGGGTCCGGGCGGATCTGGGTTATCCTCCCCTGGTTACCCCCAGCAGTCAGATCGTGGGAACCCAGTCTGTGGTTAATGTTTTAACCGGTGAGCGCTATAAAATGGTTTCAACTGAAATAAAGAATTACCTGCGCGGCCTTTACGGCAAACCACCCGGCGAGGTAAATCCCGATTTGCTGAAAAAAGTGCTTAAGGATGAAAAGCCAATTACCGGACGCCCGGCCGATCAACTCAAACCCCAGCTTACGGAAGCGAGAAAAGAGATTGCTGATTATATGGAGCAGGAAGAAGACCTGCTCTCTTACATAATATTTCCCAACGTGGCCGTTGACTTTTTCAAAAGGCGCAAAGGTGAGCTGCCCCCCCTTGAACTGAGCAGCAGCTGCTCAAATGGCAAAGTTGTTAATAAGGTAAAACCTGCAAAAAATGATCAGGAGAATCTGCAGGCCGAGCAATTTAACCTGATTGACGAAACTTTGATCTGGAATGATGATGACAACTTTGTCTACCCTGCCGGTTAAAGGGTCGGCATAGCGAAAATGGCGCTCAGGTTTGTTGACACCCTGAACCGGGAGAGCTATAATTATAGGCAATCTTTTATAAGAGAGGCTAAGAAGGACAGGAGTAAGCAATTAGTTTTTTTAGAGAACCGGGGGAGCTGAAAACCGGTAAACCTGATTGCTGAAAGTCGGTCTGGAGCTGTTTAGTTGAACCTGGAGTAAACTAAACCGGAATGATTCCGTTATCAAATCGTTGAGATGCAAGTCCCTTAACAGGGGAGTACTGGTAAAAAGGGTGGTACCGCGGAGGCATTCCTTTCGTCCCTTTGGGCGAAGGGATTTTTTATATTTCTCTATGACTATGAGTAAAGCTTTGAGGGAGGATATTATGCGTAGTGACAGGGTAAAAAGAGGTATCGACAGGGCGCCCCACCGCAGTCTTTTTCGGGCAGCCGGTTTGCATCCGGAAGAGTTAGAACGACCTTTGGTCGGTATAGTTAATTCTGCCAATGAGATAGTGCCGGGCCATATTCACCTGCATAGTATTGCCGCCGCAGTAAAAGACGGAGTGCGGCTTGGTGGTGGCACCCCCCTGGAATTTTCCACTATAGGAATCTGCGACGGCATTGCCATGAATCATGCCGGAATGCATTATTCTCTGGCAAGCCGGGAAATCATTGCCGATAGTGTTGAGGTAATGGTTGAAGCACACTGTTTTGATGCGCTGGTTTTAATAACCAATTGTGACAAGATTACACCCGGCATGATGATGGCTGCTGCCAGGCTAGATTTGCCGGCTGTTATGATTAGTGGAGGTCCGATGCTGGCAGGTCTTCACAAGGGGCAAAAAGTTGACTTAAGTACTGTCTTTGAAGGCGTAGGGGCAGTCAGGGCCGGTAAAATGACAGAAGATGAGCTTGAAGCCCTGGCTGCCAAAGCCTGTCCCGGCTGCGGTTCATGTGCCGGAATGTTTACAGCAAACTCGATGAATTGTATGGCCGAAGCTCTTGGCTTGGCCTTACCAGGTAATGGTACAATTCCTGCAATAAGTGCAGAGCGAATCATTTTGGCCAAGGAGGCGGGTTTGCAGGTTTTGAAGTTACTTGAAGCCGGCATAACTACAAGCCAGATTCTCAATCAGCGCGCCTTTGATAACGCTCTTACTGTTGATATGGCCCTGGGCTGTTCCACCAATACACTACTGCATCTTACTGCATTAGCTTATGAATGCGGTATTAGACTTGATCTGGCCAGGGTAAATGAAATAAGCAGAAAAACACCCCAGCTGTGCCTGTTAAGCCCGGCCGGCCCTGATCGCATCGAAGATCTTGGCAGGGCCGGCGGTGTCAGTGCTGTGATGCAAGAACTTCTTTCGAAGGGACTGCTGAATGGTGACCTGCTCACGGCTACCGGAAAAAGTATGATCGAAAATCTTTCAGCGGCAGAAGTTCTTGATCGCCGGGTGATTCGCTCCGTTGACGATCCCTATCGCCCTGAAGGCGGGCTGGCTGTCCTCTTCGGCAACCTTGCCCCGGAAGGAGCAGTTGTCAAGCAAGGTGCAGTTTCGGCAGCGATGCAATGTTTTTCAGGGAGGGCCCGGGTTTTTGAAAGTGAAGAGAGCGCAGTTGAAGCCATCAGCGGAGGGGCAATTAAAGCAGGTGCTGTTGTTGTCATCCGCTATGAGGGACCGAGCGGAGGCCCCGGTATGCGAGAGATGCTTGCCCCTACTTCGGTTTTAGCCGGCATGGGGCTTGATGATAAGGTTGCCCTGATTACTGACGGGCGCTTTTCCGGAGCAACCAGGGGGGCAGCGATCGGTCACGTTTCTCCCGAAGCTGCAGCCGGAGGACTTATTGCCCTGATCAGGGAGGGCGATCCGGTTTCAATTGATATTCCAAAGCATTCACTGCTCTTAGATGTTCCCGAAGAGGAACTTATCAGGCGGCGTGAAGGATGGATTAAGCCGGAGTCCAAGATTAACCGGGGCTACCTTAAACGCTATGCCCGCCAGGTTTCCTCGGCGGGTAAAGGAGCCGTATTGGGCTATGAACCCGGAGATAAGGCAGGTGCTGTTAAATGAAAAAAAAGATGGTCAAGGGCTCGGCAATGATCCTTGACGCTCTCGAAAAAGAGGGAGTCGAGATCATCTTTGGCTTTCCCGGGGGAGCAGTCTTACCACTTTACGACCAGCTTTATGATGCTCCAATCAAGCACTTGCTGGTAAGACATGAGCAAGCCGCTGTGCATGCTGCTGATGGTTACGCCCGGGTTACCGGCCGGACAGGAGTTGTCTTTGCCACATCCGGTCCCGGGGCTACCAACCTGGTGACCGGCATAGCCAACGCCTACATGGATTCAGTGCCCCTGGTCCTCATCACCGGCCAGGTGGCAAGCCCCTTTATTGGTACGGATGCGTTTCAGGAAGCTGATATAACCGGCATAACCCTTCCGGTGACGAAACACAATTACCTGGTGAAAAACATTAATGACCTGCCCGACGTGCTTTCAGAGGCTTTCTACATTGCCTCTACCGGTCGCAAGGGCCCTGTATTGATAGATATTCCCAAGGATGTTTTTGATCAGGAAGCACCGTTCGAATACAATCAAGACCGCAAAATCCCCGGGTATAATCCCACCTATGAAGGGCATGCCGGCCAGATCAGCCGGGCGATCAAGGCTATTCGTGATGCCAGGCGGCCGGTAATTTTCGGCGGGGGAGGACTGATCAGGTCGGAGGCTTCAGAAGCATTGCGTGAGCTTGCTGAAACTGCCCGCATTCCGGTTATTCTATCGCTGATGGGTCTTGGCGCATACCCCGGGGATGGTGAACTCTTTCTTGGTATGCCCGGTATGCATGGATCCGCTACTGCCAACTATGCCCTCAACGAGGCAGATTTAATCTTTGCCGCCGGGGTTCGCTTCGACGATCGGGTCACAGGTAAACTTGAATCATTTGCCAGGCAGGCTAAGATTGTTCATATTGACATAGATCCGGCGGAAATTGGTAAAAACGTGCACATTGATGTGCCCATAGTCGGCGATGTTCGCCTGGTGTTGGAAGAGCTAATCAGAAAGCTCCGCCCTGGCAATACAGAGAAATGGCTTCAGCAGATCAAAGCATGGCAGAAGGAATATCCCATGCCGGTAGGTTCTCCCTGCCTTGACAGCAAGTTAAAACCGCAGTTTGTGATCAGGGAACTCAGCCGTCTTAGCGAGGATGAAACTATTGTTGCCACCGATGTCGGCCAGCACCAGATGTGGACAGCACAGCACTTTGTGATCCGTGAACCGCGCAGCCTGATCACTTCCGGCGGGCTGGGGACCATGGGTTACGGTTTTCCGGCGGCCATCGGCGCCAAGCTGGCGGCACCGGACAAAAAGGTGATCTGCATCACCGGTGACGGTAGTTTCCAGATGAACATCCAGGAACTTGCAACGGCCGTTTACAACAAAATCGACATTTTTATCGCCCTGATCAACAATAATTACCTCGGTATGGTCCGCCAATGGCAGGATATTTTTTATAACAAGCGCTATTCTTATACAGCCTTGGAGGGCAGCCCCGATTTCGTCAGGGTGGCTGAAGCATACGGGGCCACAAGCCTGCGGGCTGAAAATGAGCAGGAGGCCTCGGCTGCTATAACCCAGGCGTTACAGACCAGAGGGCCGGTATTAGTCGACTTTAAGGTAGATCCTGAAGAGAACGTCTATCCCATGGTGGCCCCGAATTGCCCGATCAACGAAATCATTTTCGGTGGTGAAGAGATATGAAACACATCCTGGCAGTAATTGTTGAAAATAAACCGGGAGCGCTGACCCGTATATCCGGGTTGTTCTCGAGGCGTGGTTTTAACATAGAAAATATTGCCGTCGGTGAAACTATTACTCCGGGCATCGCCCGCATGACCATCACTGTTGAGGGCAATGAAACAATGATCGAGCAGGTAGTGAAACAGCTGCACAAGCTGATCAATGTGATCAAAGTCAGCAACCTTTCCAACGAACCGTCGGTGATGCGAGAGTTAATGCTTATAAAGGTGCAAGCCGAAACAGGTAATCGCAGCGATATTCAACAAATTGTCGAGACTTTCCGCGGCAAGGTTGTTGACGTGTCGCCCGACTCTATGATTATTGAAGTTACCGGCAACGATGACAAGCTCGAGGCAATAAAGTTGATGCTCGGCCACTTTGGTATCAAGGAGATTGTGCGAACCGGTAAGGTAGCCCTCGTGCGTGGCCCCAGGGTTACGCGGGAAGATTGAGCCTTTCAGCTGAAGAACTACCCCTTAAAAAGCATTGCTACCAGTTAAACAAGCGCTATAGGGGCACGGTGTGCCGTGCCCGCATAAACTGCCTATAATCTAAGGAAAGCAGGCGAGCGATGATAAAAAACAATGGATCGACCATGGTAGAAAAAATTCTGGCGGCCGGGGCAGGCAGAGACAAAGTAACTCCTGGTGAGCTGGTTACAGTAAAAATTGATCTCGCCCTTGGTAATGATATCACTGCTCCTGTGGCAATCAAAGAATTTGAGCGTTTCGGCCTGGATCGGGTTTTCGATCCGGCTAAAATTGTTCTGGTTCCCGATCACTTTACCCCCAACAAGGATATAGCTTCCGCAGAACAGGTCATGGTTTTACGCCGTTTTGCCCAAAAATATGCAATCACCCACTTTTATGATGTTGGCCGTATGGGTGTTGAGCACGCCCTGTTGCCCGAGCAGGGCCTGGTCTGGCCGGGTGCTATCATAATCGGGGCTGACTCTCACACCTGCACTTACGGTGCCCTCGGGGCCTTCTCGACCGGGGTGGGCAGTACAGACCTGGCGGCAGCAATGGCTATCGGTGAAGCCTGGTTTAAAATTCCCTCAACGATGCGCTTTGAATACGAGGGAGCCCTGCCCCGCTGGGTAGGCGGTAAAGACCTGATTCTCATGACCATTGGCAGCATTGGTGTAGAGGGGGCCCGTTACAGGGCGATGGAATTTGCCGGCTCGGCGATTGATGCCCTTTCCATCGATGGGCGCCTGACCATGGCCAATATGGCCATAGAAGCAGGTGGTAAATGCGGCTACATCCAGCCGGATGAAACAACTTTCAAATATCTGGAGGGGCGGGTTACAAGGCCCTACACCCCCGTCTACAGTGATGATGATGCAGCTTACGAAAAGACCTATAGTTTCGATGTCGGCTCGCTGGAACCGCAAATTGCCTTTCCGCCCTCACCGGACAATGTTCGCCCGGTCAGCGAAGCGGCAGGCATAGAGCTCGACCAGGTTGTGATCGGTTCCTGCACCAACGGCAGGATTGAAGACCTCAGGGTGGCGGCTGAAGTGATCAGGGGTAAGAAAGTGCACCCCCGGGTCAGGCTGCTGGTCATACCGGCCACGCAAGCGATCTACCGGCAGGCTTTAAGCGAGGGATTGCTGGAAGTTTTTATGGAAGCCGAAGCGGCTGTCAGCACCCCCACGTGCGGGCCCTGTCTGGGAGGGCACATGGGTATCCTGGCCAGCGGGGAGAAGGCCCTGGCGACAACCAACCGGAACTTCGTCGGCCGCATGGGTCACCCTGAAAGTGAAGTATACCTAAGTGGACCTGCTGTCGCTGCGGCAGCGGCTGTAGCCGGCGAAATTGTCCACCCCGAGGAGGTTGTCTGATGATCCTGGAAGGAAGGGCCTGGGTTTTTGGTGACAATATCGATACCGATGCAATCATAGCGGCCCGTTTTTTAAGCACCACCGATCCCGCTGAACTGGCCCGCCACCTGATGGAAGATATCAAACCCGAATACCCGGGGCTTGTGCAGCCCGGAGATATCATTGTTGGCGGCAGCAATTTTGGCTGCGGCAGTTCTCGCGAACACGCACCGCTGGCCATCAAGGGGGCCGGTGTATCCTGCGTCATAGCCCGCAGTTTTGCCCGCATTTTTTATCGCAATGCCATTAATATCGGTCTGCCTATCCTGGAATGCCCCGATGACCTCTCTGATCTGAGATCGGGCAGTGACAGACTCAGAGTCGATCTTGACAGTGGCACCATAACGCATCTAAAGAGCGGAACCACTTACCAGGCCGCACCTTTCCCGCCCTTCATGCAGGAAATCATTAACCGCGGCGGCTTGGTTGAATACGTGAAAGCGCGATTGGAAGGGGCAAAGAACCAGGGTGGCTGATGGTTTCCGCCATGAGTTTTCGTCACAAATTTGAGCCTTTCCCAGGGCACTTTTTGTTTGCATTTTGGCGGTTATAATGATAGGGTGTAACCGGGAGGAAGGCTGGTTTGTGTATCGCTTTTTGGAAGCCTCTCTGCTCTCTCTTAAGCTATCATAATGGTTATATTATTTTCCTGGCCGGCAGCTGCGGCCGGGTGATTTTGAGGAGGCCTATGAATGAAGAAATACAGTAGCGACAGTATTCGTAACGTAGCATTAATTTCCCACGGCGGTGCCGGTAAAACTTCCCTTACCGAAGCGCTGCTTTTTACGTCGGGAGCAATTAACCGTCTTGGAAAAATCGAAGCGGGAAATACCACCACCGACTATGACCCTGATGAAATAAAAAAGCAGGTCACCATTAATGTCGGTCTTGCCCCTGCCGAGTGGGACGGGGTTAAGGTTAACCTGTTGGACACTCCCGGCTATTTCGACTTTATCGGCGATGTCTTAGGCGCCCTGCGAGTCGCAGACAGCGTGGTTGCCGTGGTCTGTGCCGTATCAGGTGTTGAAGTGGGCACCGAAAAAGTATGGGGTTACGCCAATGATTTTAATCTGCCCCGTTTTGTGGTCATCAATAAGCTGGACAGGGAAAATGCCAACTACGAAGGCACCCTTGAGCAGCTCCGCTCGCACTTCGGGTTGAGCGTTGCTCCCTTGCAGATGCCTATCGGCAAGGAGGGAGACTTCAGGGGCGTTGTTGACCTGGTCAACCAGAAGGCACTGCTTTTTTCCGATGATGGCATGACAGTAACCGAAGAGGATATTCCGGCAGATCTAAAGGATCAGGCTGAAGATTTAAGGGAGAAACTGGTTGAGGCTATTGCTGAGGCCGACGACAGCCTGCTGGAAAAATATCTTGAAGGTGAGCCCTTAAGTGATGACGAGATCAACAAGGGACTGCGCCAGGGTGTCCTGCAGGGCAAGATTGTTCCTGTTCTTTGTGCTGCTGCCACCCGTAATTACGGAACTCAGCCGCTGCTTGACCTGATCAAAAGCTACCTGCCCTCGCCCCTGGATCAGGAAGAGGTAAAGGGTCACCTGCCGGACAGCGAAGAAGCGGTAACCCGCAAACTCAGCCCCGCTGAACCCCTTTCGGCTTTTATTTACAAAACTCTTGCCGACCCCTATGTGGGGCGGATAAACTTTTTCCGGGTCTATTCGGGCACCCTTAAGCCCGACAGCCAGATCTACAACTCCACCAAGGACAACACTGAGCGTTTCGGCCAGGTCTTCTCGATGCGTGGTAAAAATCAGATTGCCATGGAAGATGTGGTCACCGGTGATATCGCCTGCGTGGCCAAATTGCAGGAGACCGCTACCGGAGACACACTGTGTGACAAAAGCAAACCGATCATATTCCCGGCCCTGGCCTTCCCCGAGCCGGTGATTTCCTTTGCCGTCGAGCCGAAAACCAAGGGTGACGAGGATAAAGTAATGGGCGGCCTCTCCCGCTTTTTAGAAGAAGATCCAACCTTCAAACTGGAGCGCAGGGCTGAAACGAAACAGACAGTCATATCGGGCCTGGGCGAACTGCACCTCGAGATCATCGTCAGCCGCCTGGCCCAGAAGTTTGGCGTTGAAGTTGATTTTTCTACCCCGAAAGTTCCATA
>CAZVLE010000148.1:0-4449 GCA_964627855.1 uncultured Syntrophomonadaceae bacterium
TTGATCACGCTACATGATATTACCACCCGTAAAAAAACTCAAGTGGAATTAGAGCATAGACTGGAATTTGAAAAAGTTGTGTCTAAAATATCTGCCACCTTTGTCGGTCTCCCTTCAGCTGATGTTGATGAGGGGATCAACCAGGCCCTTGAGATAACAGGCAGACTCTTAGAAGCAGATCGCAGCTACATTTTATTATTCACTGAAGAGGGAACCCATTTTAATGTAACCAATGAATGGTGTGCAACAGGTATTTCATCTCAAAAAGAAAGAAACCAAAACTTCCCGGTCGCAAAAGTCCCGTGGTGGGTAGAAAAAACCCGCAATAGTCGCCATCTTTATATCGAGGATATAGAGACAATGCCAGCGGAAGCGGCCATCGATAAAGAAGAATTTAGTCTACAAGAAATTAAGTCAATCTTATCCATACCCTTGAGAAGCGAAGGTACAGTTATTGGTATTTTTGGATACGACAAAGTCAAAGAGAAAGGTACATTAGACTTGAACCAGATATACCTGCTGACAGTGATATCTGAGCTTATTTCCAATGCTATCACCAGGCGCCTGGCGGAAGAGAAAATTCTCTATATGAGTTTTCATGACCAGCTGACCGGTCTCTACAATCGTCATTACCTGGCAGAGGAAATGCAGCGCCTCGACACGGAAAGACAGCTGCCAATCAGTATCATCATGGCCGATTTAAACGGTTTGAAATTAATCAACGATACTTACGGTCACAGTACAGGCGACGAGATGCTCAAGCGAACAGCAGCAATCCTGAAAGAAGTCTGTCGCAAAGAAGATATTCTCGCCCGCTACGGCGGTGATGAGTTTGTTGTCTACCTGCCATGCACCAGGGAAGAAGATACCCAGGTAATCAGCAGGCGTATAACCCGCGCTTTTGATGAAGAGCAGATCAAAGATGTGCCTATAACCATTTCCATTGGCATGGCGGCAAAAACAGATGCCGAACAAGACATAACTGCGGTGCTCAGGGCAGCCGAAGACAAGATGTATAAACACAAGCTTACCGAAAGCAGCAGTGGTAAAAGCGCCGTCTTGAACGCCCTGCTTAAAACCCTGGCCGAAAAAAGTTATGAAACTGAAATACACACCCGCAACATGCAGGAAGTGGCCATAAAGATTGGTGAGAAGCTCGGCCTGCCTGATTCCGAGCTGCACCGGCTGAGCCTGTTAATCACCCTGCATGATATCGGTAAAATCAATATCCCCGAAGACCTGCTCACCAAAAAAGAAGCTCTTACCGCCAATGAATGGGAAATCATGAAGAAACACTCCGAGACAGGTTACCGGATTGCCCGGGCCACTGAGGAGTTCGCCCATGTAGCCGAAGATATCCTCGCCCACCATGAACACTGGGACGGCAGCGGTTACCCGAGAGGTCTAAAGGGGGATACCATACCCCTTTTGGCGAGAATTACCGCCATTGCCGATGCTTATGAGGTGATGAGCCACGGCAGACCCTATAAAAAAGCGATGAGCAGAAGTGAAATTTTGGCCGAATCTAAAAACTGTTCTGGTACCCAATTTGACCCGGAACTGGTGGAAATATTTCTGTCGGTTCTGGAAGCCGATGGTTAAAGGTTAAGTGGTTTATGGTTAAAGCATCTCCCGCCTGGGCCGCAACGTCGATGACTTGCGGCAGGTCGTGCAGGAGCTTACAGGCGAAGGGATAACCATTCATTTCATCAAGGAGGGTTTCAACACCGGTAACGGGAATGATATATGTAAATTTTTGCTCAACATTTTAGGGGCCGTGATCGAGATGGAGCGCGAACCTGCCAGCAGGAGGTATTGATCATGACCGGTCAGGATAAGAAGAATGAATACACAGCCGGGGAAACGGCGGCATGGTATAAAGACCTCGTTGATAATGCCCGTGACTTGATTCAGTGTGTCGACAGCGAAGGTAAGTTTATCTTTGTCAACCAGGCCTGGCTTTCAACGCTGTGCTATGCTGCTGAAGAGATCGACAATATAACCCTGTGGGATATCATTCACCCCGATTCAATGGAACATTGTATGGCTGTTTTTGAGCAGGTTCTCACCGGCAAGACCTGTGGTGAAGTAGAAGCTATTTTTGTAACTAAAGGCGGCACCCCGGTCATGGTAGAGGGCCATGTTGGCGTTAAGCTTGATGAAAAGGGCCGGTTCGTGCATACCCGCGGCATCTTTCGCGATGTCACCGAACACAAGCAGGCCGAGCAGGCGCTGCGCAAAACCCAGTTCACGATGGATAAGTCTCCCCTCAGCGTCTTTTGGATCTCACCCGAGGGGAAGTTCACCTATGTCAATGAGACGGCAGCGGAAAAACTCGGCTATTCACGCGAGGAGCTTCTTTCAATGCACATCTGGGATGTGGACCCGCATTATCCCCAGGAGAGGCGGAAAGAGCAGTTGAACCTGTACCGGGAAAAAGGGGGGGTCAGCTTCGAGTCAGAGCACCGGCGGCGGGATGGCACAACGTTTCCTGTCCAGATCAATAGCTGTTACCTTGCTTTCGAAGGCCAGGAGATTGAGGTTGCCGAGGCCGCGGACATAACTGAGCGCAAGCGCGCCGAAGAAGCGCTGCAGGAGAGTGAAGAGAAATACAGGCGTATTGCTGATAATGCATCTGACGTAATATGGATCACAGACATGACCTTAAATGTAACCTATGTTAGCCCTTCGGTTGAAAGAATGGTTGGCGAAAGTGTAGAGGAGCACTTGAAAAAAAATTTGGAGCAAAAACTTCCTCCTCAAGCGCTGGAGCAGATCATTACAGTTTTCCAGGAAGAGATAGAAAAGGAAAGTGACCCTTCAGCAGAAAAAAATAGAACTAGAAGTATTGAAGTTGAACACTACAAGGCTGATGGTAAAACCATTTGGCTAGCTATGCATATATCCGCCTTAAGAGATGAGGCGGGAAATATGATCGGCTTTCAAGGTATATCCCGCGACATCACCGACCGCAAGCAGGCCGAAGAAGCCTTAAAAGCATCAGAGGAGAAATACCGGGAAATTCTTTCCGCCATCGAAGAAGGCTATTACGAGGTAGACTTAGCCGGCAACTTTGTTTTCTTTAATGATTCTTTCTGCAAGGTTTTAGGTTATAACAGGGATGAGCTAATGCAGACAAGTTATAAAAAAATTTACAAGAATCCAAAGGATGTCTTGCAAACTTTTAACCGGGTATATCGGACCGGGGTAGCGGAAAAAGCGGCGGACTGGCCGGCTATAACCCAAGATGGCCGGGAAATCTTTATTGAGGTTTCCATTACTTTGCGCCGGGATGAAGCAGGCAACCCGATCGGCTTCAGGGGAATAACAAGGGATGTTACCGAGCGCAAACTGGCGGAAGAGAAACTGCGTGAATATGAAAAGCTACAGCAACTGTTGATGAACATGGCCACTGACTTAATTAACGTTCCCCTGAAAAAGGTTGATCAGGCTATTAACGAGATGCTGGAAGCCGTTGGGGACTTTACGAAGGTGGACCGCGTCTATATTTTTATGCACGACAATGACCGCCGACTTACCTCCAACACTTATGAGTGGTGCGCAGAGGGAATAACACCCGAGATTGATAGCATGCAGGATTTTCCTCTTGAACAATTTGCCGATTTTTTAGAAGCCCATCAAAAAGGGGAGATTGTCCATATCCCCGATGTTGCCCGGATGCCTGAAAGCCATGCGATGCGTCCTGTCCTTGAAGCCCAGGATATCCAGTCTTTGATATTGCTGCCCCTGTTTAGTGAAGATGTAAACATCGGTTTTGTCGGTTTTGATGTTGTAAAGCAGAAAAAAACCTTTACTGAGCAGGAAATAGATCTACTCATAGTCTTAGCTGAAATTACCTCCAACATACTGGCAAGACAGAAAACCGAATCAAATATTCGCTACATCAGTTTTCACGACCAGCTGACCGGTCTCTACAACCGCCATTTCCTGGAAGTGGAGATGGAGAGGCTCGATACTGCAAGGCAACTGCCCCTGACGGTAATTATGGCTGACTTAAACGGCTTAAAGCTGGTTAACGATACCTACGGCCATGACACTGGAGACGAATTGCTTAAAACTGCTGCTACTATAATAAGAAACTCCTGCCGGGAAGAAGATATCATTTCCCGCTGGGGCGGTGATGAATTTGTAATCCTTTTACCCCAAACAACAGGTGAAACGGCCCGGTTAATCTGCCAAAGAATAGCAGAGAGCTGTAGCGGCGCTTTTGTAGAAGATGTGCCTGTATCAATCGCCCTGGGCATTGCCACCAAGACTTTAGAAACTACGAGCCTTATCGAAACACTGCAAGAAGCCGAAAATGAGATGTACAGGCATAAGCTGACCGAAAGCCGCAGCACGAAAAGTGCGGTGGTTACTTCCCTGCTTAATACTTTGGCTGCGAAAAGTTTTGAGACAGAAGAACATACCCGGGGCATGCAAAAAATA
>CAZVLE010000149.1:0-6252 GCA_964627855.1 uncultured Syntrophomonadaceae bacterium
AAAATCTTTATACATTGCCGCCGTTAACCTGGCTGCGTGTTCATTCTTCCTGTCCTGATCGGTCATGATTTAATACCCCCTGCTTAAAGGCGCTTTACCCGGGTGCTACCTCTCGACTTTATACATCTTACTGCACCAGGGTGCTTTTCATGTTCTTTATATTGTTTAGCCCGCCTCGTGTTCCCGATCGATTGGTATGCCCTTAAAAGTTTCTTCCTGGTGCCTTAAATCCTGCTTCTATGTGTTCACTCTTTTGTAAGCAAAATTCATAAATGTCACCCTTTTCTAACAGTATTGTAACATTGTTAAAATAATGCTTCAACAATTTATTTACAAACACCAAAGACAAAAAACCCCAAAATACGGGGCTTTTTTGATTCCAAAACGGCCAGCCTATTGGTGCTAGTTTTATCTATAGTTAATTATATATACACCCGGCAAACATAAATTACGTTCAAACAAATCAGGCCACCTGAGACCGGTTACACTGTTTGCAGATAGAGACGGGCTTGACGCTTGCCCTATATCCGAATAGATGTTATTTTAACAATGTAACAGCAATTTTAAATTTATCGTTTATATATGCACGCCTACTGAAAATCTAAGGCGGATCAACAACGAGATGATCGTTAGCATTGTTGAATAGGGCCCGGTTTAGGTGAATTTAAGGTTTTAGGGTAAACGAGGAGGTTTAATGTTGTGCATCGCAAATTATGTCCTTCATGTGGGAACCATTCGTATTCAGCAGAAGTTGAGGGCTACTGGTCTTGTCCAAAATGCAACCATGACTTAACTGAAGTTCCACCCTTGCCACTAAATGATGTTCCTGCCGACGAGGAACCTGAAAAGGATTAGTTTGTTTCGGTAAAACTACAACCCAAAATCGGAGACTCTGAAGATTTTTTAAGCTAACAGAACGCGTAAGAGGAGTGAAAATGAGATGAAGGATGAAGACAAACGGAGCGAACTAAGCGGGGAAGAAATAGTGAAAAGCTTGAGGCTTATCGCTGATCTCTTTCAGGATCCGATCGCCCAAACCGATATAACCGGCATATTCCAAAATGTCAACCCTTCCTTCCAACCGGTGCTGGGTTATAGCCGGGAAGAACTGGTGGGAAAATCAGCTTATGACCTGATCCATCCCGATGATGTGGCAGAAGTATTAGAGGCTTTCAAGAAAAGCATGGAGAGTAAGATCGCCGATCGGATAGAATACCGCTATCGTCATGCAGACGGGCATTACATCTGGCTGGAGACCAACATTCAAGCATTGCTGGACAGCAAAGGCGACTTTTTGGCAACAGTTTTTTCCGGCCGCGATATAACCGCCCATAAACGGGTAGCGGAGGAACGAAACAGAATTTTTGAACTATCCCTGGACATGCTTTGCGTGGCAAGTTTTTATGGCAACTTTGTTGAACTGAATCCGGCCTGGGAAAAAACCCTCGGGTGGTCACCTGAAGAGTTAAAAGCAAAACCGTACCTTGAATTTGTCCATCCCGAGGACCGGGAAAGCACTTTAAACTCTGCAAAGACAAATTTAGAAAGCACACCGGCAATAAATTTCACCAACCGTTTCCATTGCAAAGACGGTACATACAGGTGGCTTTCCTGGAGTACATCTCCGCATTCTGAACCGGAGCTGTTTTACTGCGTTGTCCGGGATATAACCGAGCAAAAAGAAACCGCAGAAGCGCTGCAAAAAGCGCATGATGCACTTGAGGAAAAAGTAAAAGAACGCACCGCTGAGCTGAGCCGGGCCAACGAAAAACTGCAAGTGGAAATCAGCGAGCGAATAAGCAGGGAGAACGCCTTGCAGCAGAGCGAAGAGAAATACCGCTTCCTGGCAGAGAACATTACAGATGTTATCTGGACCGTTGACCTGGAAGGCAACCCCACCTATATCAGCCCGGCAATCGAAGAACTGATCGGCTTTACGCCCGAAGAATTCATGGCTATGCCCATGCGTGATTACATGGTTCAGGAAGACTATGATGCTATGATGGAGCTGTTGTCGGAAGAACTGGCCAAATCGCCGGCAGAGCGGAAACATTCCGTATTCATACAAGCCCGCTATAGAACAAAGGATAATCGCCTCGTGCATGTTGAACTGAGCGTCTCGTGGATTATAGATGAGCAGGGCAATGCCGCCGGCCTCCAGGGTTCAACAAGAGACATCACCGCGCGCAAACAGTTGGAAGATCAGATTGTTGAAAGCAGGCGAATGTACCAGTCCGTAGTTGACACCCAGCAGGAGATGGTCGTCCGCTACCTGCCCGATACTACCTTAACCTTTGTTAATGATGCTTACTGCAGGTTTTACGGGAAACAGCGCCGTAACATGGTGGGGCAAAAATTTCTGGATTTTACACCACCTGAATTACATGATGAGATAATTGAATTAATAAAGAAATTAACCCCCGACAACCCCAGCGTAATGCATGAGCATTATGTTTTATCGGCCGATGGCAGCATTCGCTGGCAGGAATGGACAGAGCAGGTTCTTTTTACTGAAAAAGGCGAGGGCAAAGAGTACCAGGGGGTGGGGCGAGACATCACCGAACGAGTGCAGGCGGAGGAAAGCATGCTCCAGGCCTATGATGCCACAATTGAAGGCTGGGCTCATGCTTTAGATCTAAAAGACGAAGAAACGGAAAATCACAGCCAGCGCGTGACCGATACAACTCTAACAATAGCCTGGAAGATGAACATTAAAGATGAAGAGCTGTTACATGTGCGCCGCGGGGCCCTGCTGCATGACATTGGCAAGATGGGAATACCCGATTCAATATTACTTAAACCGGGCAAGTTGACCGACGAAGAGTGGGTGATTATGCGTAAACACCCGGTATATGCCTATGAAATGCTGGCCTCGATCGATTACCTCAGGCCCGCTTTAGATATCCCCTACTGTCATCACGAAAAATGGGACGGCAGTGGGTACCCCAGGGGACTTAAAGGGAAAGCAATCCCCCTGGCGGCGCGCATCTTCGCCGTGGTCGATGTTTATGACGCCTTAACAAGTGATCGCCCTTACCGTAAAGCCTGGAGCAAAGAAGAGGCGTTTAAATACATCCGCGAAGAAAGCGGTAAGCATTTTGATCCAGAAGTGGTGGAATTGTTTTTGAAGGAATTAACTGATGCAACAGAATTTTAAAGTTTCCGGGATAAGCGGCAAGCCTTAGAACTGCGACAGCAGGAAACCGGGGGGCGCTACACAAAGTTAAACATAAACGCAAAATTTGTGAAAAGGTAAAAGGTGTGTTGAAATGCACTGCAAAAAATGCCCCAAGTGCACAGAAACCTCTTATTCAGCAGACGCTAAAGGCAAGTGGATATGCCCTTGCTGTGGGGTGGTCCTGTTGCCTACAGAGCTACGACCAATCATCGATCCTATGCGAAAAAGTTAAAACCGACCGAGGCTTTAGAAGGGCTTTAGCGCTACGCCGGCTCCCAGTTCGACCTGCAGCTGGTAAATGCATTTATGGCACTGATTACGCCAGATCAAAAATAACTTGGCAACTTGATACACAATGTAAAAACTAAGATAGTTAAAAAAACAGGCGGTTGAGAAAGCGCTATGCGCTCTCTTACCTGACCAGTATGCCTTCATCTTCTACCTTGCTCCTGCCTGCTGCGTTAATTAATAAATCCCCGGCAAAAGGATTGGCCTAATGAATGTAGAATATTAGAAAAATATTAACTTTTAATTTTAAAAGCATTATCCTGGAGGGGGCTTTCGATGTGACCGACAAGGATGGGCATGAGTATTTAAGCCTGCCTGACTTGATTGATGATCTCAAACCACACGATCATCTCTGCCTGATCTATGAAAGCCGTGAAGAATGGCAGGCTACAGTAGTGCCCTTCATCTCATCCGGCCTAAAGCGGGGCGAAAAATGTATTTATGTTGTTGATGCCAATACCGCCAGTCAGATCAAAGAGGTCTTAAAAGAAGCAGGACTTGCGGTTGACGATTACGAAAGCAAGGGGCAGCTCAGCATTATCCACGAAAGAGACACCTACACCCGGGAAGGCTATTTTGACCCTGACCTGATGATTGCCCTGTTGATCGAAGAAACTAAAAACGCGCTCCGCGAAGGTTATCCTGCCTTAAGGGTTACCGGCGAGATGAGCTGGGCTTTACGCGACTATGGTGGCGTTGAAAAAGTCCTGGAATACGAAGCCAAACTCAACAAAGACCTCTTTCCGGATTACCCCTGTGTGGCTATCTGCCAGTACGACCGCTGGAAGTTTGATCCCGAAATCATCAAGGGAGTAGTGATGACCCACCCTCTGTTAATCAGGGGTGGTCATATTTACCGCAACTACTATTATGTTGAGCCGGATGAATACCTCAAAAACAAAAAGGGAGAAATTGAAGTTAACCTCTGGCTAAACAACTTAGAGCGGGAAAGAAAGGCCCAGGAAAGCTTGCGCGAAAGCGAAGAGAAATTTAAGGCCATTGCCAACTATACGGTGGGCTGGGAGTCCTGGTTCGGCCCGGATGGAAAGTATCTTTGGGTGAATAACGCGGTGGAAAAATTTACGGGATATTCGCCATCAGAAATCCTGGCCATGCCTGATTTTATATCGATCTTAATTGCGGAGGAAGACCGGGCCATATTTAAGGACCGTATGAGCGAGGCCATCGGCGGCAGCCAGGGTGAAAACTTTGAATTTCGGTATCTCCACAAAAACGGCACAAAACGCTGGCTAAGCGCTTCCTGGCAGCCGATTTTCGACACGAAGGGCAACTTTCTCGGTGCCCGTGCCAGTGGCCAGGACATCACCGAGCGTAAGCAAGCCGAGGAAGCCCTGCGCGTAAGCGAAGAAAAGTTTCGGCATATATTCAAACATTCACCTATCGGAATCTATTATACTAACAGCAATGGAGTAATCACTGATTGTAATGAAGTCTTTGTAAAAAGTATGGGTTCTACTTTCGATGCTCTTGTTGGTCTTGATATACTTAGTCCTTGTAATCATAAATACGATGACGTATAATAACTTGCTTTACATGCTGATTATATGGTATGATGACATAAAAGGAGGTTGTCATCATGCCAAGAAAGAGCCCATTTACTATCTTCCTGACCGATTCCGAGCGGGATGCTCTGGAATCGGCAGCGAGAAGATATACGTCACCTTATAGGGACGTTATACGGGCAAAGATTATCTTGATGGCAGAGCAAGGTCTCGATAACGATGAAATTGCGAGCCGCTTGGATACACCGCGTCAGATTGTCAGCAAATGGCGCAAACGCTTCTATGAACGCGGCCTGCAGGGCTTGCAGGAACAGCCGCGTGGGGGTCGTCCGGGTTCTTTTTCCCCCTGCAGTAATCGTTGAGATAAAAGCTCTGGCTTGCGAACTGCCGTATGAAATTGGCATCCCACTATCGCGCTTCTCGATCGCCGAACTACGACGCGAAGCGATTAATCGCGGGATTATTGCTACGGTAAGCGGCACAACCATATGGCGTTGGCTGACCGAAGACGCTATCAAACCATGGCGGCACCGCAGCTGGATCTTTCCCCGGGACCCGCATTTCGAGGTCAAGGCGGGCCGCGTTCTGGACCTTTACGAGGGAGTCTGGGAAAACCGGCCCCTTGGAGAAAAGGAATTTGTGATCTCAGCTGATGAAAAGACCAGTATCCAGGCTCGAAAACGCAAACAACAAACACTTGCACCCGGCCCAAACCGGCCGATGTTGGTTGAGCATGAATATGAACGCAAAGGTTCCTGGGCTTATTTGGCGGCCTGGGATGTCCGGCGGGCCAAGGTTTTTGGCCGTTGTGAATTAAAAAGTGGCATCGCCCCCTTTGATCGCTTGGTGGGACAAGTAATGTCCCAGGAACCGTACTGTTCAGCTGATCGGGTCTTTTGGGTCGTCGACAACGGTTCTTCCCACCGCGGGGAAAAGGCTTGCATGAGGCTAAAAAGACAGTGGCCGACGATTGAGTTGGTACACCTGCCTGTTCATGCCAGCTGGCTTAATCAAATCGAGATTTATTTTTCTGTTGTCCAGCGCAAAGTGTTAACGCCATGCGATTTCAAATCGCTTTATGCCCTGGAAGACCGCTTGTTGGGCTTCCAAGAACATTACCAGGCAACCGCAAGTCCTTTCGAATGGAAGTTCACCAAGACAGACCTGGTTAAGATGCTTAATAAAATAAATTATGCTGCGAACGATAAATTATTGGTCTGTGCCTGATCATTATACGTCACCGTAATTGCGTTTTAAAGCACT
>CAZVLE010000150.1:0-7887 GCA_964627855.1 uncultured Syntrophomonadaceae bacterium
CGGAGGAATTGTAGAGCGACGAGGAGGGATGCTTGTCCATTCATCAATTATTGCCAGGGAAATGAATATACCGGCAGTAAATGGCGTAAGCCAGGCAACAGAATTGATAGAAACGGGTGACCTTGTAACCGTAAACGGAGATCTCGGCCTGGTCGTAATTGGAGAACCCGAATTTAACCTGGAGATGGTGGGAATTAACCTCTAGAGGCGATTGGGAGTCAGAGGGACGTTTTGTTTGACTTATCGGCTACGGGTGAGGACTGCATGAAGTAATTACCCGCCTGACAGGCCTTGTTAGGTAGGAAAGTCAGAGGGACGTTTTGTTTGATTGGGAGTCAGAGGGACGTTTTGTTTGGCTTATCGGCTACGGGTGAAGACTGCATGAAGTAATTACCCGCCTGACAGGCCTTGTTAGGTAGAGGGCTGAAAGTTTTGGGAGGCAGGTTCTGAGTTAACTTTTTTCATCTTTCTATTATTAAGCCATCGAGTAAAACCTTATATTTCAAGACCCGGCCCCATCGACTAGAGTTAGAGGGATGTTTTGTTTGACTTGCCTGCTGGATGCGAGAATCGTTTGGAACCAGGATCTACCTGGCAGGTCCTGGTGGTTACATAACTGTAAGTTTGGGAATCAGGTCCTGAGTTAACTTCTTTCACCCTTCTATTATCAAGCCATCGAGTAAAACCTTATATTTCAAGACCTGACCCCATCGACTGTTGACTGATCAGTCAATAAGCGGTAAGCTTAAGGTGATCTTGACTGGCCAGTCAACGTATGATCTTTCTCCTGAATGGATGAATGGAGGTAAACGGCATAGACGTTTTGTTAGATTTTGACCATTATCTCAGTGAGGAGATTAAGGCCCATAAGGTAATGTCTGTTGAGAATGAAAAACGCCAGCGGATTATATCTGCTGCAATGCATGAGTTCATGAAAGGCTACCGCAATGCAAGGACTGACACGATTGTAAAATCGGCCGGGATATCCAAAGGTTTGCTCTTTCATTATTTTGACACAAAAAAGGAACTGTTTTTTTTCTTGTTCCAGTACGCTGTTGATATAATTGGCGGAGAGTACAAAACAGCTCGTTTTGAGAACCGCGACTTTTTAGATAATATCTGGCAGCTTTCGTTGCTCGCCCGAAAACTGGTCAGCAAGCATCCCCTGGTTTACGGTTTTCTCGCTTCTGTATTTTTCTCTTTTCAGGAAATATTTCCCGGGGAACTGCACAGTTATCAAAACCCGGTGGAAGAGCTTAAAAGAGAGCTCCTTGAGAAAGCAGACAGGTCGCTTATCCGCGATGATATTGATCCGGAAAAGGCGTTGCGGATAATTTTATGGACGGTTGACGGATATTCGACAGAATTGGCCCGCCTTGGTCGTAAGGTTGCTGACTATGAACCGCATTACGACGAGATAGAAAAAGAACTGGGTGATTACCTGGCGCTTTTAAGAAAATTATTGTACAAGCAAAACCGGGAGGAACAATCATGAGCGTAAAAGCAATTGAGGTTAACAAGCTGGCAAAGTATTACGGGAAACAGTGCGGAATTGAAAATGTCAGTTTCAAGGTAGATAATGGTGAAATATTTGGTTTTATTGGTCCGAACGGAGCAGGAAAAACTACTACGATTCGGACTCTATTAGCTTTAATCCACCCCACATCTGGTAGCGCTTCAATTTTCGGCAAGGACTGTATCAGGGAAGCTGATAAGATAGCCGGCGATGTGGGCTATCTGCCTACAGAAACCTATTATTACGAGAATATGACCGCATTAGAGCTTCTTCAGTATACTGCAGATCTCTACAGGGTTGATGCAACCGATCACATTTCTGAGCTGGCCGGCAAATTAAACCTTGATTTAAGAAGAAAAATAAGCAATCTTTCGTACGGTAACAAGAAAAAGGTTGGCATTATTGCCTCCCTGCTGCATCAGCCGAAGCTGTTGATCCTTGACGAACCGACTAGCGGTCTGGATCCACTTGTTCAGCAGAACTTCATCGACATTTTAAAAGAGGAAAATAAAAAGGGTATGACGGTGTTATTCTCTTCCCATGTATTAAGCGATGTCCAGAAAGTATGCAGCCGGGTCGCTATTCTTAAAGAAGGGCGAGTAATTGACATTCAAAATATTAGAGAGCTTCGCGAAAAGGGGTTCAAGAAAGTTGAGCTTAATCTCATCGAGCCGGTTCCCCCTGGATTATTCGAGTTCGAAGGTGTTGCCGATTTCAGACAAAACAATAATCAGATTTCATTTATCTATCATGGTGATTTAAACCTGATTGTTGAGAAAATAGCTCTACTCAGGCTTAATGACATCTTTATTGAAGAGCCCACACTCGAAGAGATATTTTTCCACTACTACGAATAAGAGGTGAGCCTGAAAAGTGACAATCTTTAAATATGAGATGAAGCAGTTCAAAGGGACGCTTATAATTTGGTCGATCTCGCTCTTTCTGGTGATCCTGTTGATATTGCCCGTCTATATTGGGATGATGAGCTCTGCAGACACGGCCGTTCTTGAAGGTTTCGGGGGGAATCCCATGCTTGAAGCGATGGGTGTTACTCTTGATGTGATCGCCACTCCTCTTGGCACGTATGCCTTTCTAACCTTTTATGTTTTTCTTGCCTGTGCGATTAATGGCATGAACATGGGGTTGAAAATTATCACCAAGGAATATATGCAGAAAACAGCCGATTTTATTTTAACCAAGCCGCATAGCAGAGGAAAAGTCTTTTTTTCTAAGGTTTCTGCTATCCTGGTCTTTGCTCTTATCACCGGGTTAGTTTATTTCCTGGCTTCCTGGGTGGGAATGGCTATCGGTGCCGGTGGCGACTACAATTTTTTCGTAATGACGCAAATTGCCTTCAGCATAGTTTTCATCCAGTTTATCTTTGCAGCTTTAGGTCTCTTTGCCGGGATTATCTTTCCGCATATCCGGGCGCCGCTTCTGGTCGCCACTGCTGTCGCTTTTATCAGCTATGTGGTCGGTTCTTTTTCCAATAAAATGGGCTATACAGCTCTAACCTATTTGTCTCCATATCACTATTTTTCAAGTGCTGAAATAATTAAAACGGGCAGCTATGAGCTCAAGTTTATTGTGCTAAGTGCTTTATTGATTCTTGCTTTGCTGGGCATTGGTTATAACATATTCCGTAAGAAAGATATTATCATTGTTTCTTAGGAGGGTCCATATGGGTTCAATAATCCTAAAAGAATTAAAACTTGGCCGCCGCAGTTTGCTGGTATGGTTGATCATAACTTTTGTAACTGCTACTTTTGGGGCACTGGAGTATGAAATGGTCTCTTCAAATGTTGAAATGGTTGAACAGGGTATCAATGCCATGCCCCGCATTGTCAGGGTTATGTTCGGTATTGATGGGGTTGGTCTTACAACTGCTCTCGATTATTACCTGGTAATGTATTTTTGGTATGCACTGATCGCTTATGCGCATGCCGTATCTGTTGGTGCAAGTTTGCTGTCAAAAGAAGAAAGGGATAAAACTGCGGAATACCTCTATACCAAGCCTTATCCGCGGAGTGCAATTATTAATGCAAAATTAGTGGTAGGAATAATTAATGTTGCAGCCATGGCGCTGCTTATCTGGCTAACCTCCGTTGTTATCCTGGTGCCTCTGACTGATGGCCGGGAAATTATGCCGGAAATAGCTATCACAACTGCTGGCCTTATCCTGACCCAGTTGCTATTTTTAATGTTCGGCTTTTTATGTTCTGCTCTTGTGCGAAATCCCAAGAAAGCAGTCAGTGCGGGTTTTTACCTGCTGCTGGCCACTTATTTGCTTGCTGTTGCAATAGAGTACCTGGGCACGGTCAACTACTTGAGTTTTCTCACGCCGTTTCACTATTTCAATGCTCTGGTAGTTGTTGAGCAGGGTATCAGCTCTTTATTTTTAATAATTTCTGCCATTTTAGCTGTTCTGTCAATCTTATTTACCCATCGCCTGTATAAAACCAGGGATTTACTTGTCTGAGGGGGCTAATAGCAGGCGACTTGATTGTCAGGCTAATCCAAAAGGAGGGTACAGGCATCATGAATGCGGTTGAAACGATCAAGCTAACCAAGTACTATGGCAAGAGCCGCGGGGTAATTGATATTGATCTGCAGGTAAAAGAAGGTGAAATATTTGGTTTTATCGGCCCAAATGGCGCCGGGAAAACAACTACCATTCGCCTCTTGCTGGGGCTAATCAGGCCTACATCCGGAGAGGCTCGTCTTTTCGGCAATCCGGTGCCGACCGGGGGCGGCAGGCTCTATACCAAAATAGGCTATGTGCCATCGGAGGTTAGTTATTATCCTGAAATGACCGGGCGTGATTTACTCAACTATGCCAGTGGTTTTTATGAGCTTGAATCAGGGAGCCGGGCGGAGGAGTTAATAGAGCGGTTACAGTTTGATCCTGAAAAAAACGTTCGCACATACTCACATGGTAACCTGAAAAAATTGTGCATTATTCAGGCCTTGATGCATAAACCGCAGCTGGTGATTCTCGACGAACCGGGCAGCGGATTGGATCCGTTGATTCGCAAAGAACTTTTCGATATTTTGGAGGAGCTGAACCAGGAAGGAGTGACCATATTTTTCTCCACTCACGTCCTTGAAGAGATTGAACGAATTTGCCACCGGGTAGCCATGATCAAGGAGGGCAGGCTGCTGCAGGTCGGCCCTGTCGATCAGCTGCCCGGCCGGGACATGCATATAGTGGTTACGAAAATCGCCGGTCAACAACCATCAAAAGTTGAACTGGCCAGGATAGGTGAAGCTGAAGAGATCCCGGCAAAACCCGGATATTACCGGATTTTAAGCCGTCAGCCTGTCAACATGCTCGTTGCCAATCTCAGCCAATATAAATTGGATTATCTGCGGATCAGCGATCCTACTTTGGAAGAAATATTTATGGAACTTTACGAACCGGCCGCAAAAAGGGGGCAAAATAGCTATGTTTAGTCTCAATATAATTTTTACTGAAATGCGTCTAAATAAGCGCAGTCTAATGATCTGGACAGTCGTTTTGGCGATTGTTATTCTTGTTTACCTCAGTTCCTATACTTTTATGGAAGAAATGAATGTTGTGGAAATGATCGAAGGCTATCCCGACATCTTTACCACCGGCCTCGGTATGGGGCCGGAAATGTTTGGTGATGTTAATGTTTACCACGGTGGGCTGGTGATGCTTTACGGGTTGTTATTGGCATCTATATATGCCATGATGCTCGCCGGCAGCATGGTTTCACGGGATTCTGATTTAGGCACTGTTGAATTTCTTTATACCAGGCCGCTTACCCGGACCTCAGTTTTGTTATCCAAAGTGCTCTCTTTTATGGTTATGATGCTCCTTCTCTGGGTTGTTGCTTACCTTATCAGCGCTGTTATAGGACGGGTCTGGGTTGCCCCAGATGAATTTGATTTGGGGGCGCAACTGCTGGCACACCTGATGGGTTTTCTGGCCTGCCTTGCCGCCGGCGGGGTGGCTTTTGCCGTGGCGCCGCTCATTAACCGGGTTCAGGGTACAACCTCTATTGCGATTGGCCTTGGATTTGCATTTTTTATTTTTAACAGTCTCGGAAACATGTATGATCCGTTGCGGTTTATGAAATATCTCAGTATTAATTACTACGCTGATTTAACGGGAGCATCTTCCGGGCAGGTGCCCGTTACAGGCTTAATTGTATTACCGCTTGTTTTTCTTGCCGGCGTGGCAATAGGAACAGTTCTGTTGAATCGCAAGGACTTTACTGATTAGAATTGCTTGTTTAAACTTATATTAGAGTGATAGTATCACAGAACAGATCACAGGTTAAGGAGATCAGCTAAATATGGTAGAAGAGGACTTAAAGAATTATAAGCACAAGATTTCCTGGGCTGGGGGCGAATATGAAGGACAGCTTAAATATGGAGTACCTGAGGGATCAGGCAAACTGGTTATGCCTAATGGAGCAGCATACGAAGGTGAATGGATAAAAGGAAAACCCCATGGCCGGGGCATTATACATTATCCCGGGGGCGGTATTTACCGCGGTGAGGTTAGAAATGGTAAACGGCAGGGGAAAGGCATTTATACCGGAGCGGATGGAAAAGTTTATAAAGGGTTGTGGAATAACAATAAGTTAGTTAAAGTGGTAGATTAATATTTGCAGCTGCCCCATATCCTGGCAAGGAACTATGCTTTATGCTCGTTATTATTTCCCGGGGTTTTGTCTGAAGGCAATTTAAACAATCCCAGTCTTGGGAGGTTTGACGATGGCAACTTATGTGTTGAACTTGCGGGACATTGATCAAGAGATGTTGTCTGAAGCAGGTGTTAAGTGTGTGAATCTGGGTGAACTCAGTCAGATGGAAGGCATAATGGTGCCAGACGGTTTTTGTGTTATTGTAGAGGCTTACCGCAAGGCTGTCTCCGGTAATATCCGGTTTAATGAACTGCTGGTTCGGTTGTCTTTGCTTAAAGCCAGGGACCGTGAATCGATCGTAGATTTGAGTGCGCAAATACGCGGGCTTATCGAGCAGATTCAAATACCAAAAGTCATCGTGGAGCAGGTGATGCAGGCACTCTCCGGTTACAATGAGGATGACAGCTTTGCGGTTCGCTCCAGCGCCACGATGGAAGACCTGCCCGGAGCATCATTTGCAGGGCAGCATGACACATATTTAAATATCAGAAATAAAGCTGATGTGCTGCCCCATATCGTTAAATGCTGGGCTTCGCTTTTTTCTGAACGTGCCGTTACTTACCGACTACAAAATGGTTTTGATCATCAAAAAGTTTCCATGGCAGTCATTGTCCAAAAAATGGTGGTACCGGAGGCTTCCGGTATTATTTTTACAGCCGACCCGACGACTTCTGATCGAAATACGATCTCTATTGAAAGCGGATTCGGTCTCGGAGAGGCATTCGTGTCCGGCCAGTTTGACCCGGATGTTTACAAGCTCCGCAGTGGTAAAATTATCGATAAATTAATCAGCTGTAAGAAGTATAAAATTGTGCCATCGATTAAGGGTGGCACAGTCAGCAAAGAAATTGAAGCGGAAAAACAGCTTAGCCAAACTCTCTCCGATCAGCAGATCAAAGAACTTGCAGCACTGGGCAGTAAGATCAGCAGTCATTTTGATAATCCCCAGGATATTGAGTGGTGTTTTGCCCATGATCAGTTTTATGTTTTGCAGAGTCGTTCTATAACCAATCTTTTCCCAATCCCTGAAACCGGTGATCCAAACAGGCCCCGGGTTTACATGTCTGTTGGGCACCTGCAGATGATGACTGATCCAATCAAACCCCTGGGCATCTCTTTTTTTGAACCGCTGGCCCAGTTTTCTCTTAATCGGTCAGGAGGGCGGGTTTTTGCCGATATCACCCACGATATTTCTTCACTGATAGGCAGAAAACGACTGCTTATTGCTGCCGGTAAACAGGATCCCCTGATCCAGGGTGCCCTGAAAAAGCTGCTCGAAGATAAAAAGTTTATTGCCTCACTGCCCCGCGGTAAAAGAAACCTGAAAGGCGGGGCTTTCAGCATCACTGCATTGATAGAAGCCTTTAAAATTTCCCGAAATAACGATCCGGTCTTAATTGACAAGATTCTGGATCAGTTTGAGACAGAGCTGCAAAATGTTGAGAAAGAACTTGACGTATTATCCGGTGAACAGCTTTTCAGCTATATAGAATCAGATCTGAAGAATATGCTGAAAATGGCCTATGATGACCGGATGATCGGCGCTATTGTGGTAGCTTTGCTGGCGGAGAATTCCTTAAACAAAAATCTTAAAAAGTGGTTGGATATAAATAACGCAGCCGATACGCTTTCAAAATCGGTTGATCATAACATTACCACAGCCATGGGGCTGGCGTTGTGCGATCTCGCCGATAC
>CAZVLE010000151.1:0-13644 GCA_964627855.1 uncultured Syntrophomonadaceae bacterium
CTTCTTTTTGTTTTTTCATTATTTCCCCTCGGGCATTATTTCTGCATCGTCAATAAACATAACGGGAATGCCTTCTTTTACCGGGTAGAGGCGCCTGCATTCCAGGCAGAAAAACCCTTCATTTTCCCGCTGTTCCAACGAAACTTTACAGAGGGGGCAGACCAAAATTGACAGAAGTTCGTTGTCCATATACCAGTTCTCCTTTGTTATGCATGTAGGTTTACCCTTGTAATCATGCTGCAGAATAAAGATAATACAGGTCATTATCAAAGCTACTTAAATTTCAGCATCATAACTTCTACAATGATCACTTAAAACCTCTTTCGTTTTAAAAAGAATAAGATAGAATGTTAGCCTGATATGGTCAGCAGTGATGAAAGTTGTCATTATTTTGCATTGTGCTATGATGGTTTGTAAGATTTGTTGACAAGAGAGGTATAGCAAATGATAAGCTTGGTTAAAAAACTTTTTAAGATATTGACTATCAGGGAAAAATTTCAACTGGCAGCCTTGCTTCTGGCGATCATCATGACTGCTTTTATGCAAACACTCGGTATTGCCTCTGTGCTACCGTTCATTACTCTGATTATGGAACCGAACTTGATTTTTGAAAATTATTGGCTCTTCTGGGCATATCAAACTTTTAATTTCAATAGTGTTAACAGTTTTATTATATTTGTTGGTATTGCCATGTTCGTGATCATCGTAGTGTCTAACCTGGTTTCTGCCTTTACTACCTGGCTCAACCTGCGTTTTGTCTGGATGAACAACCACCGATTATCGCGGCGCTTACTTGAAAAGTACCTGTCCATGCCCTATGCCTTTTTCCTCAATAAGAACAGCTCGGAGCTCAGTAAAAATGTCCTTTCAGATGTTGCTCAGCTTACAAGTAGTTTTCTGATGCCGCTGATGAATATCATTAGCAGAGGTTTGGTAACTCTTTTCATATTGACTTTACTGCTATGGTTAAATCCGCTGGTTTCGCTGCTAACAATCTTATTTATTGGTGGCGCTTATGCTGCTATTTATTGGCGGGTTAACAGGAATTTAAAACATCGGGGTGAAAAAAGTCTGGAAGCCAACCTGTACCGTTTTAAAGTAGTGCTCGAAGCATTTGGTGGCATAAAGGATATCAAAGTGCTCAACCGTGAGCGCCATTTTTTGGATAGGTACTCAAATTATTCCCTGGAGTATGCCAGACAGAACTCCTGGAATGCGGTGATCGGTCAATTGCCACGATTTGTGCTAGAAGCGATTGCTTTCGGAGGAGTGATCGTTTTTGTTTTGGTCTTGCTAATCCAGCATGGTGATGCGAGTCAGGTTATACCCCTGGCGAGTGTTTTTGCCTTTGCCGGGTATCGGTTGATGTTTGCTCTTCAGGAAATTTTCTCTTGTTTTACCCAGATGCAGTTTAGTAGAGCAATATTTGACCGGATCTATAGTGATTTTACTTCACCGGCAGAGAGAGTTTCACAGCCGGCCAGCCAAAGTAATCTTACCCCTGAAGAACTGCCCTTTTCCAGCGAGCTAAGCTTGAAAAATATTACTTTTAGCTATGTAAATTCAGATCAGCCTGTTTTACATGATATTAACCTGAACATCAAGAAAAACAGCTCTGTTGCCCTGGTCGGTTCTACCGGGGCAGGTAAAACTTCCCTGATCGACATAATTATCGGGCTGCTCTTTCCGCAGCAGGGCAGCCTGCTGGTCGATGGTATAGCGGTTTCCGGAGATAACCTGCATCATTGGCAAAGAAAAATTGGTTATGTATCGCAGCACATCTATTTGTGCGATGATACTGTTACCCGAAACATAGCCTTTGGGATCCCCGATAATCTGGTTGATCGTGACAGGCTTGAAAGGGCAGCAGCCCTCGCTAACATTGAGAATTTCATTTTAAACGAGCTGCCCTATGGCTATGATACGATTGTCGGCGAACACGGCGTTCGCCTATCGGGCGGCCAGCGCCAGCGAATCGGGATTGCCCGTGCCTTTTATAACGACCCTGAAGTGCTTGTATTTGATGAAGCAACAAGCGCCCTTGATGGCGTTACGGAAGATGCCGTGTTAACGGCGATGCTTAGCACTGTGAGTTCGAAGACCCTGATTATTATTGCCCATCGGTTGACAACGGTCAAAAACTGCGATCAGGTCTATATCATGGAAAGGGGCAAAATCATTGCCTCCGGCACCTATGATAGTCTGCTGGCTGGAAATAAACTGTTCAGGGCCATGGCTAAGGTGGACAAGGCGAAATAGATGGCGTCTAACTTCGGTCGAGGTTGTTAATAATGCGCTGAAAACTCTTTCTGCTTGCTTCGATACTGTGATAATCAAGGAAATTTTTATAAGCATTTATTCTGGTCTTTCGTTTGGCCTCAAGAGGTAAACTCATGTAGTGTTCCAGGGAGTTAATTAACCGATCAGCATCATTAGCCAGATAGCCATCTACCAGGTCGGTGATCCTGTAACCATTAAAGGCATGGCTGGTCCCGATTACCGGTAATCCGTAGGCCAGAGCTTCGGCAACTTTCACTTTCATACCGGCACCGCTGAATATTGGCGCAATGTAGATTGAAGCATTTTCAAAGTATGGTTTCATATCGGGGGGAGTATCAACGAGCTCAATATTTTGAAAGCGGGATACGGCTGCTTTAAGCTCTTCTCCCGGCCTTGACCCGGCAATTACTAATTTGTATTTTAGCCTGATTTGCCGGTTATCTTTTAATAACCTCTGCCAGACCTTATTTATGAACCAGACGGCGCCCCTGACGTTTGGTTCGAACCAGAGCGAGCCCGTGATCAACAGGTAAGGCTTTTCCTCAATATTTTCAATGACTTCAAGGGTTGGATTAGAAAAATCAGCGCTTTCTTCGATGGACACCGGAATTACTTCCAGCCTCTTGTTGCTCAGGCTGGCGGGATATAATTCTTTGAGACTCACCTTATCACTGTCGGTGAGGCAAATAATGCAGTCGGCATAGGCCAGGCAGGCGCTCTCCTGCTTCGCAATGAAATAACTTTTAACCAGCAAACGAAGGCTGTTTTGAAAGCTTTTTTTACCTCTTATTTGATTTGCATGATAGTCTTTTTCAACATTGTGAACCCGCACAACGATTTTCTTTGAGTTTTTCTTAGCCTGCCGGGCAATAAAAGCATGCCTGGAAAACTCAAGGTATACAAGATCATAAATGGCCCAATTGATATTAACCAGTTCATTTAAGTAACTTTGATAGTAACCAGTTATACCCCCCCTGAACAGAGCCCAGATTTTACTGATATAGCCGGGGGCATACTTTAGTGCAAAGATCTTGTTAATTTTTGACCTTGATACTTGATCTAAAATTTCAGGCCCCATGTAATCGATTTCATGTTGTTCGGACAGGGAAAGGATGGATTGCCTGACCACCAGTCCTCCTCCCGACGTAAGCCCCGGTGGCTCAAGGGTAATGAACAGAATCTTTATAGCAGAAGTACCTCCTTAGGTGTGCCGGCTTATCAACACCCTGTGATCAGCTTTGTGGTGTTCTATAGGTGGATTCGACCAGCTTTTTCGCGATCTTTGGCCACGAATAATTATCGTTGATATGCTTATTCAGCTTAAGGCCCATTTGGGCAAGGGCATCTTTGTCAGTATCCTCAAGTATGGTTTTGAGTTTTGTGGCGAACTGGTTTTCACAGTTATTAACCAGGAAGCTGTTTTCTCCATCAAGCAGGTATTCAGGAATTGCCCCGGTTTTTGTGGCAAGAACTGGTTTTTTAAAAGCCGCCGCCGTAAATATAACCCCGCTCATACTGGCGTATCTGTAAGGCAGCAGCACTATCTCTGACTGATCGATCAGGTAATTGAGCAGGTTACAGTCGGTAAAGTGGTTGATGTAGAGGATATTGTCACAGGCGGCAATTTCAGCTTCCAGTGCCTCCAGTTCTATATATTTTCCATCCTTTTTGCCGGCGATTATTAAGAGATTTTCATGGTCATTTTTAAAGTTTTCCAACCAGCTCTTTGCTAAGCGATCTACTCCCTTGTTATAGAATATATTGCCGAAAAAAATTGATACTCTTTTAGAACGATTAACTCTATCGAGAATATCAACATCTATCATACACCTGTCATAGCTAAGATCTTGTCCCCCAAAGGAACCGTGCCTTTGTATGCTGATTTTGTTGCTTAGAGATCCAAACAATGTGACAAACTCTTCTTTTACGGCTTCGCCGTGGACTAAAACAATATCAACGATGCTGTAAATCTTCTTTAAATCTTGGTAATATTTTTTTCCATTTCTGTGGGGAAGGACGTTGTGGGCGGTGTATATTATTACAGGGCAATGCTGCTTGATCCTGGCTAAAAAACGAAGATCCGATTTGTAGTGTAAAAGCCACTGGATATGGATGAGATCATAGTTATTCTTCCTTAATTCTTTTATCAATGCCAAATAGGCGGCATAATATTCACAAAGGCGTATGAAATTCCTCAGGTAACCCTGCTTCATTTTTTCCGATCGCTTGAAAAAGATCTTCTTAACAGGGTAATGGAGGTTTTCTTCATGCGGGTGATGATAGTTTGTCCATAGGGTAAGATCAACAAAATCAGCGATGCTCTTACAAAGGCCGTTTGTATACAGATACATGTTATACGTGCCCCATGGGTCAACCATGATCATTTTCATGATTAATCACAACTTTTATCAGCTTATTGATATTTTTACGCTGTTATAAATCCTTCTTCAGCGCTTTTTTAGGGTTGTAAACCAAGCCTACAACTGAGCCTAATCCATAGGTTACCTGGTAGAGTGGATAGAGGACAATCATTAAGAGAGCTTCTTTGAATCCATCTGCCAGTTTAACCGAGAAGAAAATGTTAAGAATCATATACAGGCCCAGCTCAGTAATAAGAACCCACTTAAAGAAAGGAATAAAGCAGGCCAGTATTGGGAATAAGATGAGGGAAGAAACAAAAATAAAGGGCGCCAGGTGTCTTAATGACATAGTTCCCGAACAGAGCTTGGCGGTGATGATGTTCCATTTTCCTTTCTGAAAACTTTGCTCGAGGATGCCGGGAATGGTATTTCTACAGTGATAGATTAGTTTAATATCAGAGTCTAAATAAATTTTCCCACCCTTTTTTCTGATCCGGCAATTTAATTCATAGTCCTGCCTCCTGGTTAACCGCTCATCGTAGAAACCATATTTAGTAAAAACATCCCTCTTAAATGCGCCAAAAGGAACTGTGTCGACGTAGCCGGATGAGGCATTAATGCGAAATCCGGCATTTCCCACCCCGAATATTGAAGAAAGGATCTTGGCAAATGCTTTTCCGACAGTACCGTGTCCCTGGGTGACCAGGAGGCCGCCGACATTATCGGCGCCTGTTCTTTTAAGCGCGACAACGCACTCCGACACATAATTATCGGGGTATTCTGCATGGCCGTCCAGGCGAATAATATATTGTCCGACAGATTTCCTGATACCGATATTCATTGCATATGGAGCAGTTTTATTGGGATTTTGCAGGTATTTGATGGTGGATGGGTATGCTTTGCTGTACTTTTCTATTATCTCTTTAGTGTTATCATCTGAGAGACCATCGACAAAAAATGCTTCTATCTTAGCCAGGGAGTAATCTTGTTGCAGGATAGTTTGAATGCACTTTTCGATGTACTTTGCTTCATTTCTTACAGGAATGATTAATGTAACTGTTTCCTGATGGTTAATTTCATCCATGATTACAACAACCCCGCCCTGATAACAGAAATATCTCTTGTGTTATACAGTATCTTTGTCGTATTATACTTCAGAATGCGAAATATGTGAATCAAAAGACTGTTAAATCTTATCTTGGCGGGTTAAAGGCAGTAATTAAGACTGATACCATCCAGGGCAGCCTGCAGAACCCGGGCATTATTATCCTGTTTATTGTTTTATTTATCATGGTTGGAGGATACAGAGGGGCTTCTGAATTAGCCCTGGCAGCAGGTAGCCCTGAGCCGACAAATGTCTTTAAGATGCCGGTGAGGGATCTGCTTGTTTTCTTGCTTACCCTTGGTGGCTACCAGCTAATACGCCAGGATACTTGGCAGAGAATATGGGCGGCCCGCGATATTAAGGTCGTAATTAAGGCCATCCCGGCAATAAGCTACAAGTATTTAACTCCTTTCCCAATACCATCAATATTAATAAAATCCATTCTGAATATATCTTTAGGCCCTATCAAATGGATCCGTCTGAGGTATGGTTTTCCCACAGCCTGTAAATATCTTACTTCAATCAGGGTTTAAAGGGATAAATAAATTGATATAGAAGTAATATAGAATTGAAACATTCTACCCTAATCAGCAGGAGCAGTGCTTATGGCAGGTGATATTCTTAAAGTAAAAAACTGTATCCCGCCGCTAAGTACAAACATATTATTAAGATCCCGCATTGCTGAGAGGCTCGAATCGTTTTTAACTACTGAAGAGGGTTTTACCAGAAAGTTGACTCTTGTTTCAGCGCCGGCTGGTTTTGGTAAGACTACAGCAATAAGGGGCTGGCTAAAGGGTCGAGAGAATGATACCGCCTGGGTATCGCTTGATGCAGAAGATAATGATCCCGAAAGATTTTGGACCTATCTTTTATCAGCCCTGCAAAATTTATGTGGTTCAATTGGGCGTGGACCAATGGAACTGCTGCAATCTAGAGGTGTGTTTACAGATCATATAAGCGCTTCCAGCCAGATATTGACTCCGTTGTTAAATGATCTGTTTTCCTTAGAAATTCCTTCTTTCCTGGTGATCGATGATTACCATCTGATAAATGAGAAAAATATACATCAGGACCTTGTTTTTTTTATTGAAAACCTGCCGCCAACCCTGCACCTTGTTGTGACCACACGCTCGGATCCACCGTGGCCTCTATCCTCCTGGAGAGCCAAACATGTAATGATGGAAATACGCATGGCCGATCTCAGGTTTTCTGAAGAGGAAGCAGCAAAATATTTTGAAATTCAAAATTCGCCGGAACTAAAGGAAACCCAGCTAAATACACTTTACAGTAAAACAGAGGGGTGGATTACCGGTCTTAAACTTGCCGCTTACTCTTTAGCTTCAAGCCAGGATATCGACAGCTTTATAAACTTATTTGCCGGCTGCCACCGTCATGTTCTGCTATTTTTAAGCGAAGAGGTATTTAACAGCCAAAGCGACGACAAGAAAGATTTTCTCATGTTATCTTCAATTCTTAACCGCTTCTCGGCCTCCCTTTGTGACGCCGTAACAGGAAGAAATGACAGCGACCGGATGCTTGAGTCACTGGAAAGGGAAAACCTCTTTATTGTTTCCCTGGACGAAGAAGGTTTATGGTTCCGCTACCATCCGCTTTTTACCGACCTGCTGCAGCACAGCTTAAAAAAACACTATCCTGACCTGATTAATAAACTGCACGAAAAGGCAGGCAAATGGTATCTGGAAGCAGGTGAAGCAGGTGAAGCAGTCCGGCACATTATCAATTCCGGTAACGAGCTTGAAGCTGGAAGAATCCTGCATGACCATTATAATCATTTATTGCTAACAGAGGGCCCCGGAATGCTTAACCGCAGCTTAAAATCCATTGTTCCTGAATATCTGGAAAGTTTCCCGAGACTTTTAGCCCATATGGCTTTGTTTAAGCTGATCGAAACCGGCAGGGAAGATGCTGAAATTTATATCGATAAGGCGGAAAAGCTTAATTACGAAGACAATCAGGAGAACGAAGAGTATAAAGGTATTTTGTATGCTATTAAGGCTTACTTTAATATTTTTACATCTAATTTTAACGAAGCTATGGAATATGCACAAAAAGCCCTGGAACTGTTGCCGGCAAACAACTATTACTGGAGAATGAACGTGGCCATTTATTTAGGGGATGCTGCTCTGTTTTCGGGAAACCCCGCGAAAGCATACCCCTATTACAGGGAGGCGCATAATAATATCAAACAGAAGGCGGGAAACAGACTATTAATTCTAACCTCAGCCTTTAAAATAGCTACCAGCCTATACTATCTCGGCAGGATAAATGAAGCAGAAGAACTTATCCGTGAAGGCCTTCTTGATGCCCGGGAGAAGGGGTTGTCAGGGATACCGAGAATTGGTCTCCTGTGGGCACTCCTGGGAGAGATTTTGAGGGAAAAAGGGATACTTGATGAAGCAGAACGCTGTATAGAGCGGGGTCTGCTTTATAGTGAGCCTGAAAAACCCTGCCTTGGATGGAACTTAATCTTTAAGATTGCCCTTAATTATTCCAGGGAAGAATTTGAACAGGCCTTAGGGACAGTCCGGGAAGCAGAACTACTGAATAGTGAGGTTCAGCTGCCACTATTTGTTACAGCAGCTGTGGAGAGATGGAAATGCAGGCTTTTACTGGATAGAGGCGATAGTGATAAGGCCCTGGCTTTGCTTTCAGCTTCAGGGATTGAGAAAAGTTCTCTAGTAAAGGGTGGTCAGGAATGGAGATACCTGGTTTTAGCCCGCCTTTTGATCGATCAGGGTTCAGCAGACTTGTCAGTTGCCGGTAAGATCCTGGAAAACGTTGAAGAAAAAGCGCTGCAGGGTGAATATGTGAAGCTTTATCTTGAAACATTGCTGGTCAGGGCAATGTTTGAAGAGAGAAAGAAATCGCCAGTTGAAGCTGAAGAAGTCTTAATGAAAGCGCTACATAAAGGCCTTAAACACGGGTATTTCCAAACATTTAAAGACTCTGCCGGCAATTTATCTGCGATTTTTTCCCGGATCACTGAAAGGAATAGCTATGCAAGTATAGCAGGGCAGGATGAACTTGCGAAATATATAAAAAGAATAATGCTTTTACCTGCTGATGATTCAACTGTGGCCACTGATATGCAGCAGCCCAAAGTGAAAAAGGCAGAACAGTTAGAAACGACAGGCTCAGACTTGATTGAAGCCCTTACAAACAGGGAGCTTGAAGTTTTAGGTTTAATCGACAAAGGGCTTTCAAACGAAGCCATCGCTAAAGAACTATTTCTTTCCCTCGGGACAGTTAAATGGCACACTACAAATATTTACGGCAAGCTTGGTGTGCGAAGGAGAACCGAGGCTGTTGCCCAGGCCAGGAAGCTTAAGCTAATATCATGATCTTTTGTAAGGGAATACTGCTTACAGGCTCATGCTCTGCTATCTGCGAAGGCACTTTCAGTGTCAGTGGATTTGGGAGCAGTGGCAGTTGTCTAAACCGGTTGATTGAATCAGGATGCACCAAAGAATAGTTAAAGCCGGTGCTTTGCAAACTATGCTGCACCGGCAATGGATTTTAGTAACTCTGCTCTTCTTTGATCTTTTACACTACTACTCTTTATACTTGGAAGCGGCATCTTTGAGTCCCGCTTTTAAGGAATCCCAGGCAGAATCAAGGCCTTCTTTTGCGGATTGCCAGGCATCGTCGCTTGTTTCGACCAGTTCATTAAGGCTCTTTTTGCCAGCCTCAATTTTACTTTCAAGGCTTTTAATTTGTTCGGCTAACCTGAGGCCCCTGTCAGCTCCGGCACCTTTAGCTTTGGCTTTAAGTTTATCAAGTTCAGCTTTTGCCTCATCCAACTTTGCCTGCATCTTTTTTCGATACAATTCTTTTTCGTTCATGCTATGAACCTCCTGTTATTTTTTCTCACAATAAACTTTAGTTCTAAAAATAGCCAGATTTTGTGGATAATTTAGTGCAAAGCAATTATGCACCAAATATGACAATTGATTTATTTATTGCGGCAATTCATATTATACACTTAAAATAGATCAATGTCAAATTTGCTTGGATCTCACAAAACAAAGGGCCGGGTAAGAATGGGGGATGGGTTCCTTGTCTTACTCGGGCTTATTGACCCGCATCTGTCAACTACTATATTATTTAGGGGACAGGGGGCGAACGAGGAAACAGTCTAACTGGTTCCCTGTCTCATTGCCGGCCAGAGCTTTGACAACTTTTACTGCGGGATAGGCCGAATTCTGCAGGCTAAGTGTCAAATGAAGAGGCTGCCAGGGGAAGCTTTAAGAAGAGCCGTGTTAATTCCAGGCCAGCGATCGGAGAGACTGCTTGTAATAACTGGAATTAAAAAGGATACAAAGTTGATTGGTAGGGCACCAGGAGTTGTTGCTATAATTTAAGATGGGGCTGTGAACAGGGCCAGAGCTGCCTTGATTAAAAGAAATAATAATTAACGGAGGTTGATTATGATGTTAAGATTAAAAGTTATTTTTCTCCTATCTCTCATGGTGTTCTTGGGGACAGCCTGTGAGCGTAGTCCTGACCTTGGACCGGGAGCAGAGGATAGAATCAAGGCTATGCTGGATGAAGAATGGGCATTATTTCAAGAAAAACACTCCTTTGAAGGAGGAGGCCTGGGAATTAAACTCATCACTCCTGATGGGGATCTGTTTGCCTCAGCCGTGCTGGGGGAGGAAGTAGATGAAAACATTCATTTTCGGGCTGCCAGTACTACCAAGACTTTTACCGCTGCTGCCATAATGCTTATGCATCAAAAGGGGCTTTTAGACATCGATGATTATGTTACCGACAATATTCCGAATACTATCAGACCGTACCTGCCAGACACTCCTGAATATCAGGTTCCGCATAAAGACAACATCACCATCCGTCAGCTTCTTGAACATCGGGCTGGGGTCTTTGATGTGAGTAACGATCCTGTTCCGGCTGAAGTTGATGCACCTTATGCGGGTATGCATTACATTGATTACATCAAATATGAGCTGGGCAGAGAGGACCATACCTTTACTTATGACGAACTGGTAGGTGTGGCTGCCAGGCATGGCCTTTCTTACTGGAAGCCGGGGACAGGGTTTCATTACAGCAACACCGGTTATTCAATGCTTGGTAAGATCATTGAACGGGTGAGCGAAATGGATTACGACAGTTACGTAGAGCAAACCTTTGCTCAACCCCTGGGCCTGGACAATACAAAATTTCCCTCTCACGGAAGCGAAAAACAGCTTCCTACTCCTTATGCTCCGGGAATTACCCTGGTCCAGGGTCAGATCTATGAAACAACCACTGACAATATGTCACCGCATGTAGCCGAGGGCAATGTGATCACTACACCCGGTGATCTGGCCAGGTGGATCAATTATTTGATCTCAGGAAAGGCCGGTTTGGTGCAGGAAACTGTGGAGTTGATGATTGATGTCCAACCCACACATGAATATCACGAAGTTTATGGGCTGGGAATTACTATGACAGAAGGTCTTGGCTATGGGCATAATGGGGGTCATGCCGGATACTTAACTGTAATGCGCCACAACCCTGAGGATGAAGTATCAGTGGTTCTTTTCGCTTCTGCTCTGGTTGCCGATGATTTATTGGATCAGCTCGACTTTATGGTTGAGGTGGCGAGAAAGGCCAGGGGGTTGGCCGGTTACACCGGACAAGAAAACTAGGGGCGGATTTCTTTTTCTACGGCAACATGAGCAAAGTGCTTGGTAGCCCGGGCAATTATAGATCCAACCTCCGGATGGTTTTTAATTATTGCCCACTCTTCAAACCAGCTTTGGCTCTAAGAGGTGTGAAAACTATATTAATTGTTGCTGTAATCATAGCACAAAGAATAAATTACTATTCAAGGCGACAATAATTATATATGTTTTGTTGCTATCCTATCATGCCCAGTCTGTTAAAAGGTCATGAGAGTAAATCGGTTAGAAAGATTTGGCATTGGGATTTTTATCGAGTCAGTCTTTCAGGTTTCTTATAAAAGGTTTTCCTTCAGCCAGGACTGCATGGATAACCGGCATCCATTTACTGATCGAAATGTCCTGGGGGCATTTGGGTTCGCATTCTCTGCAGGCGGTGCAACAGGCTGCCCGCATATCATCAACTTTTTTCTTTACATCTTCCGCATCTGCTTTCCATGAGGCGTATTTCTCACGGCAGGCATCAAGCATGTCATACATGATCGCATCATTGTAGTTGCTGAAGTTTTCCGGTATATCTACATTATAGGGGCAGGGCTTGCAGTAACCACAGCTTGTACAGGGAATGGCTGTTAAAGACTCATGGAGGTTACGCGCCTTTTCGAATAGTGATAATTCTTCCGGGGTTAATTGACCGCCGGCTGAGTCAGAAGCGTATTGAATATTTTCTTTAACCTGGTCGATTGTACTCATTCCGCTCAAAACAGTAGAAACTTCGGGCTGATTCCAGAGCCATTGCAAAGCCCACTCCACCGGGGTGCGCTCTTTCTTAGCCTTATCCCAAACTGCTTTTTTAACAGCAGGTGTCGGTTTTGCCAACCTGCCTCCCAGCAAAGGCTCCATTACTGCCACGGCAACACCTTTCTCGGCGGCATAAAGAAGACCTTCAGTGCCGGCCTGCCTGTTAATATCCATGTAATTGTACTGAATCAAGCACATGGCCCAGTTATAGCTATCGATGATTTTTTTGAAGAGGGCAATGTTGTCATGAAAAGAAAAACCGAGGTAGCGAAAGCGACCGGAAGCGATTGCTTTTTCTGCCCAGTCAAGAACCCCCAGCTCGTTTAACCTTGGCCAGTAATCCTTGTTTAAAGTGTGGAGCAGGTAGAAATCAAGGTAGTCGATATCAAGCCGTTTCAATTGCTCATCTAGAAAGCGATCGAGATCTGTATTACTTTTAACCAGCCAGCTGGGTAATTTAGTGGCGACTTTTACTTTATCGCGGTAACCGTTTTTTAGCGCTTTCCCGACCAGGACCTCACTAAGTCCATCATGATAGGTGTAAGCGGTATCGATATAATTCACGCCGTTTTCAATGGCATAATGGAGCATCTTGATCGCTTCTTTTTCTTGCAAGACCCCGCCCGAAACCGGCATGCGCATAGCTCCGAAGCCAAGTGCCGATACCGGAAAACCTAATTTCCCAAAGTTACGATACTGCATTTAAATACCTCCGCTGGTAAGGAACTATTTAACCCTGCAAGGGGCAAACAATAATTGCCTATCATTAACAGGATTGCCTTTTTAATTATAAACCATAAAAAAATATCTTGCATTTCACTTCAGCCAGTGCTACACTTAGACCAGACGGTCTAGACCGTCTGGTCTAAGGAGGTGTTGTCAGTAATGGTCAAGCAGGGCTTTTTTAACCTGGCAGCGGAAGAGCAAAACAGGGTTGTTGAAGCTGCCCTGGAAGAATTCGCCAACAAAGATTACGAGACTGCCTCACTGAACAATATCATCAGCAGGGCCGGTATTTCCAAGGGCAGTATGTACCATTATTTTGCCGGCAAGGAGGATCTTTACCTCTACCTGGTTCAGTGTGCCCTGGAGATAAAATCGCAATTTTTAAGCCAGGCCCTGGCTGAATCGGGCAGTCCGTTATCAGAAATGAGTTTTTTTGAAAACCTCGAGTACCAGATACTGGCCTCTATTGATTTTGCTGTACAGCATTACCGGCAGCACCAACTTGGCCTTCGCCTGCAAAGCATGGTGGAAGGGTCTCTAAAAGAAAAACTGGTCGGTGATTTAAACCGGGCTTTTGAAGACTACGTGAAAGAAATGGTGGAGAATGCTATTGAGAAGGGTGAAATCAGGGGCGATTTTGACCATAATTTCGTCATTCGCATCTTAAAATTCACCCTGTTGCGCTTCACCGAGATCTACCCCGATTTCCTTGAATTTACAACTGCTGACA
>CAZVLE010000152.1:0-12232 GCA_964627855.1 uncultured Syntrophomonadaceae bacterium
GGGAAAGCCAGCCTTGCTTTTGCCCGTGACTACCCGGTATTGTTCAGGGAGCTGGTCCTAAAGCCCAATCCCTACATGGCGTCATATGAAGAAACTGAAAAGGTCATGGTAAATGCCCTCAAAGGCAATGAAGAGATGAAAGACTGGACCATGGAAGAACGCAGAAGGCTGTTTTTAAAGATGCGGATCTTTCAGCTTGGCCTTTCGGCCATGGTGGCCAATGAACATGTGCCATCGTGGCTTGATGAAAAGGAGTCTGAAAAACTATTGTTGGAAACTGGAGAACAATTACTGCTGGCAGAGCAGATGAATAGAAAGGATGATAAAAAATGAAAAAGATTGTCATTATTGGCGGAGGCATTGCAGGCTTAAGCGCAGGTATATTTGCCCAAAAAAATGGTTTTGAAAGCACTATCCTGGAAAAACACCACACTACAGGCGGAGAATGCACCGGCTGGGATCGCCGGGGCTATCACATTGATGGCTGCATTCACTGGCTGGTGGGAACAAAAGAAGGAACCCCCATCCGGGAATTGTGGAATACAGTAGGCGCTCTTGACGGAGTGGAAATTCATGAACCTGAAAGCTTCATGGCTGTAGAACATGACGGGGTAACGGTGCACTTTTACCGCGATCTTGACCGGTTAAAGTCGAGCTGGCTTAAGATATCACCAGAGGATAAAGATGCAATTGAAGAGTTTTGTGGTGACATCCGCAAGCTGCATACTTTTACTTTTCCTGTCGGAAAACCGCTGGATATGATGAGCATTATTGAAAAGGTTAAGTATATGCTTTCGATGAAAGATGTCGGTCCGATCATGCAGAAATACAGCAAACTCAGTGTGCAGTGCCTGGCCGCTAAATTTAAGCATCCGGCCCTTAAAGAAGCCCTGGCCTCGTTCATGCCGGAAGGAGACTATAGCGCTGTGTCGATAATTTTTCCACTCGGGACCTTTACCGGGGGCCAGTCTTCTATCCCCTTAGGGGGTTCAAGGGCCCTGGCCAGGCGGATGGAAGAAAAGTATCTGGCCCTGGGCGGAAAGATTGAGACTTCATGTGAAGCAATGGAGCTGGAGATCGATAAAGATTCGGTGCAGAGGGTAATCTGTAAAAACGGCAAATCCTTTCAGGCCGATTACTTTATTGCAGCCTGCGATGCTAATGTTCTTTATGAAAAGCTGCTTAAGGGGCACTACCCCGACCCGGAATTTCAGAAGAGATTCAGCGACCCGGACACCTATCCCCTGGCTTCAAACATTTACGTGGGTATCGGGTACGAGGGCAGTATGCAGGATATTCCCCGGACCCTTAAATTCCCCGTAGATTCAGTTGCAATTGAACAAAACCGGAAGCCGACCGAGTATTTACAGATGACTCATTACGGTTATGAACCGGATTTTGCCCCGGAAGGCCATACTGCTGTTACCTTTGCCATCAACCAGTTTCAGCCGGAGCTGGAGAGGTGGGAGGAGCTGGTAGAAGACAGAGAAGCCTATAACAAGGAAAAGAACCGTATTGGTGAAGAGGTAATCAGGGCCATGGAAAAACGTTTTCCAGAGATGGCCGGCAAGCTCAAGCTGCTTGATGTGGCCACTCCGCAAACCTATGAGCGGTACTGTAACGCTTACCGCGGCGCTTTTATGGCTTTTTGGCCCACCCTGAAAGGCAAGCAGCTGGTCCACAGCGGCCAAATCAGGGGTCTTGATAATCTTGTATTGAGCGGCCAGTGGTTACAGCCTCCCGGAGGCCTGCCCATTGCCCTGATTACCGGTAAAGATACAATCATGCGCCTTTGCCGGAAAGTAAAAAAGCAGTTTGCCATGGCATAAAAAGGCCGGTTAAATTAAAAATACGGGTAGCCTATTCTTCTCTTCTGACGGAATCGCTTTTATGAAGGCCAGGAACCAGATCAGCGACTTCTAATACTTAACGTCTTATTGGTTGCATAAACGACAATTATTGAGACACTACAAGCTTTACTTAAATAATAAGCTTTTTGCCTCATAAAGCCGTAGCAAAATATATAATCAAGTCAAAGTTGCGATAACCCTACTATTATGATACAATATAAAAAATGTTGGAAGTGATGAAATGAAATTTGGCTATGCCCGCGTTTCGACCAAAGACCGGAACCTGGAGGCCCAGCTTGATGTTCTGGCCGCGGCCGGCTGCGATAAGATTGTTACCGAAAAGGTGAGCGGATCGGCATCCAAGGAGAGGCCTGAGCTGGATCGCCTGGTTGAAAACCTAAGGTCAGGTGATACCCTGGTTGTATACAAGCTCAACCAACTGGGCTGCTCCATCTTCAAACTGTTAGGCCTCACTGAAGAGCTGCAGGCGCGGGGGGTGGAGTTTGTTTCCTTAAAGGACCAGATAGATACCACCAGCGCCATCGGCAAGGCTATGTTTCGCATGCCGGCCGTGCTGGCCGAGATGGAACGCGAATTGATCGTGGAAAGAACCCAGGTCGGCCTGCAGGCCGCCCGCAAGCGCGGCCGGGTCGGGGGCAGGCCGCGGATAAATAAAAAGTCGGTGGAGCAGGCTTTAAGGCTCTATGAATCGAAAGACTACAGCATATCAGAGATCACTGAGCTGACCGGGGTGTCGAAGGCGACTCTTTACCGGCGGCTAAAAGAAAAAGCATAAGGTTTTTTAAAAAGAACAGCAAACCGGCAGACACAAAAACAACCTGTCCAGGGCATACCGATCGTCTTGATCACCATTTCTTATGTGTTATAAAAAGCATTATAAGGTGCAATCAGGGGGCTTGTTTAAGATTAAGGATTACATCAATTTAACAGCGCAAAAAGTATCCGCAGGTCAAAAAGGAAAAGCTCAATACAGGGTGGGTGGCCGGACTGTATCCGTTGAACGGGCGGCTATGTTTCACTATAAAAAAAATGGTTATCAAACTATTTTTTCTGAAAATGTCTATTGGTGGCATCTCATGGGCCTGCTGTTTTGGGATGTCATCTTTGCAAGGGTTAAGGGGGCAGTAAGAGCAAGCGGCACAGAGGGGTACGCTCCGGTTCACAGTAAAAGATTTGCTGATTACTTCGATCTGACCATAAAAACAAATGGCATGCCGGCTGATTTTTTTTCAAAAAGTTTTTATGCAAACCGTCAGGCTTTGATTAAAAAGAGAATACGAGAATTGGAGAATAAAGACTTAAGTAAAGAGGTCCATAAAAATTACCTAAAGCATTACGGCAAAAATTTCAGGCTTATCGAAAACTGGAGCCGTTATAGCCCTGAAGAACTGTCTGTAGCTGCCCGGTTACTGCCGGCCGGCACTCTTCTTTGCATCATTGAAAGGCTCTTAGAAGATGTTTCAGGTAACAGATCGGGCCTGTCTGATTTGCTGGTGTATGATGATCACACTATATTTTTTGCTGAAGTTAAAGGTGATAAAGATAGGCTGACAAACAATCAACTGGAATGGATGGACTTTTTGAAGTCTTTAGGTGTCGATGTCCAGATCTGCTTCATAAACAAAACCGACAAACAGATCGAAAATGAAGTAGCTAGAATACGGGCTGATAGAAAGAATGCGAAGAGAAAAGCTGAAAATATAACCCGCGCTGCAAGCAATAAATCGACCGCAAAAAAGTCAGGTTGCTATATTGCCACAGCAGTTTACGGGGATTACAATGCTCCCCAGGTTGCTGCACTAAGACATTACCGGGATGCAGTATTGTTAAAAACTATTGCCGGACGCATAATCGTTAAACTTTACTACAGCATAAGCCCCGGAATCGCGGCCTGGCTAACCAGCACAGTGATGTTTAACGCCACGGTCCGCATGGTCCTTGATCAGGTTGTTATGAGAATTTGTGTTGACAATAAAGAGCTGAATTAACATCAAAATTAAGCACCGCAGCCGAGATGGAGCGCGTACCTTTAAGCAGGAGGAATTAAATCATGGCTGATAAAGATAAGAACAATGATCTCATAGCCGGGGAAATGGCGGCAAATTACAAAGATCTTGTAGATAATGCCCGTGATATGATTCAATGTGTCGACAGCGAAGGTAAGTTTGTCTTTGTCAACCAGGCCTGGCTTTCAACGCTTGGCTATGCTGCTGAAGAGATCAAAAACATAACCCTCTGGGATATCATTCACCCTGATTCAATGGAACACTGTATCGCTGTTTTTGGGCAGGTTCTCACCGGCAAAGCCTATGGTGAAGTAGAGGCGATTTTTGTAGCCAAAGACGGAACCCCGTTCATGGTAGAGGGCAATGTCGGCGTTAGGCTCGATGAAAAGGGCCGGTTCGTGCATACCCGCGGCATCTTTCGCGATATTACCAATCGCAAGCGGGCGGAAAATATCAACAGGCTCATGTTTGACATTTCGAATGCGGTGGCCACCGTCCACAGTCTTGACGAACTCTATCAATCGATTCATACGGCGTTGGGCAGAGTAATGGATGTCACCAACTTTTTTATTGCCATCGTTGACATGCAAAAACGCACCCTCTATTTCCCATATCATGTGGATACAGAAGACGATGATTTTCTTCCCATCACGGATTTTGATCCGGAGTCTTCTCTAACCGGTCTGGTGGTTTCCAAACGCCGGCCGATTATGTACAAGAGGGAAGAACTTGAAAAGCGGGCCCAAAAGGGTGGAGTCTGGGGTCCGGTACCCCAGATCTGGATGGGAACGCCGTTAATGATTGAAGATGAGGTCATAGGCATTGTAGCCGTACAAAGTTACACGGATCCGGATCTCTATTCAGAAGAGGATCTAAGGATTCTTTCGGCTGTTTCTGATCAAATGGCTAGCGCCATTGCCCGCAAAAGGGCGGAAGAAGCCTTAAAAGCGCGGGAAGAAGAATACCGCCAACTTTATGCCATGTTCAGGCTCATGAGTGACACAATGCCCGACATGCTCTGGGCAAAGGACCTCGATCGAAAATATATTTTTGCCAACGAGGCTATCTGTAAGAACCTCCTCAACGCAAAAGATACCACTGAACCGATCGGCAAAAACGACCTTTACTTTGCCAGTCGGGAACGTGATGCCCATCCCGAACAACCAGACTGGCATACCTTTGGCGAACTGTGCATGGATTCGGATTCTGTTACCCTGCAGGAAATGAAACCGATGCAGTTTGATGAATATGGCAATGTTAAAGGTAAATTTCTCTATCTAGATGTTCACAAGGCGCCGCTCTTTAACGATAAGGGTGAATTGATCGGCGTTGTCGGCACGGCAAGGGATGTCACCGCTCAGAAAAGAAACGAAGAGGCCCTGCGTGAAAGCGAAAAGAAATACCGCTCGCTTACCGAAAACGTCGCCATCGGCATATACCGCAACACACCGGGTCCGGAAGGGCGCTTTCTGATGGCCAACCCGGCTTTTATGGAGCTTTTTGGCCTTGAATCTGAAAGAGAACTGGCCCGGATCAAGGTAAGCGATCTATACCAGGACCCATCGGATCGCATCGCGTTCTCGGAGATGCTGTTGGCCCAGGGCCGCGTTAAAGGAGTGGAACTGGCCCTTAAATGCGTAAATGGCACCCCGATCTGGGGTTCGGTTACAGCCCAGGTTGTCTATGACGAGTACGGCGAGGTGGCCTGGTTTGACTGCACGATCGAGGATATCACCAGGCGCAAGCAGGCCGAAGAATTATTGAACATGCAAAATGCCATGCTAAGAACCCAACTGGAAGTATCACCTGACGGTATCTTCGTTGTAGATGAGAACGAAAAAATTATTGCTTATAACCAAAAATTTTGCGATATCTGGGGTATACCTGAAGAAATTATGGCCCTAGAACGGCGTGAAAAAGCCTTGGACTATGTGCTGCCGAAATTAAGCGATCCCGAAGAGTTTGCCAGGCGGATTCATGAACTTTATGGTAACTGGCAGGAAAAAAGTTACGAGGAAATCAGCTTAAAAGATGGAAGAGTGCTTGAACGCTACTCGGCACCCATGTTTGGCGATGAAGCACAATACTACGGCCGGATCTGGTATTACAGTGACATCACCGAACGCAAGAAGGCCGAAGAAGCCTTAATAGCATCAGAGGAAAAATACCGGGAAATTCTTTCCACCATCGAAGAAGGCTATTACGAGGTAGACTTAGCCGGCAACTTTGTTTTCTTTAATGATTCTTTCTGGAAGGGCTCAGGTTACAGCAGAGATGAGCTTATGCAGGGAAGTTATAAAAAACTCTACAAAAATCCACAGGAAGTCTTGCAAATTTTTAACCGGGTATATCGGACCGGAAAACCGGAAAAAGCGGTGGACTGGCCTGTGATAACCAGGGACGGACGGGAAATCTTTATCGAGCTTTCTGTTACTTTACGCCGGGACGAAAAAAGTAACCCGATTGGCTTCAGAGGAATAACTAGGGATATTACCGAGCGCAAGCTGGCGGAAGATAAATTGCGTGAATATGAAAAACTACAGCAGCTGTTGATGGACATGGCCACTGACTTAATTAACGTTCCCCTGGAAAAGGTTGATCAGGCTATAAACGAGATGTTGGGAGTCGTCGGGGAATTTACAAAGGTGGACCGTGTCTATGTTTTTAAGCATGACAATAACCGCCGGGTTACCTCCAATACTCATGAGTGTTGCGCAGAGGACATAACTTCCGAGATTGATAACCTGCAGGATTTTCCGCTTGAAAAATTTGCCGATTTATTTAAGGCTCATCAAAAAGGGGAGATTGTCAATATTCCTGATGTTGCCATGATGCCTGAAAACCATGCGATGCGCCCTGTCTTTGAGGCTGAGGGTATCCAGTCCTTGATCATGCTGCCCCTGTTTAGTGAAGGTGTAAACACCGGTTTTGTCGGTTTTGATGCCGTAAAGCAGAAAAAGACCTTTACAGAGCAGGAAATAAATCTGTTAAAAGTCTTAGCTGAAATTACCTCCAACGTCCTGGCAAGGCAGAAAACCGAATCAAATATCCGCTACATCAGTTTCCATGACCAGCTGACCGGCCTCTACAACCGCCACTATCTTGAGATAGAGATGGAGAGGCTCGATACAGCGAGACAACTGCCCCTGGCGGTGATCATGGCCGACTTAAACGGCTTAAAACTGGTTAACGACACCTACGGCCATGAAACAGGTGACGGAATGCTGAAAACTGCTGCCACAATAATCAGAAACTCCTGCCGGGAAGAAGATATCATTGCTCGCTGGGGCGGTGATGAATTCGTGGTTCTCTTGCCCCAGACAGCGGCAGAAGAGGCCCGGGTAATCTGCAAAAGAATAACAGAGAGCTGCAGGGGCGCTTTTGTAGAAGATGTACCTGTATCAATAGCCCTGGGCATTGCTACCAAGACTTCAGAAACTAAGAATCTTATCGAAACGCTGCAAGAAGCCGAAAACGAGATGTACAGACAGAAGCTGACCGAAAGCCGCAGCACAAAAAGTGCGGTGGTTACTTCCCTGCTAAATACATTGGCCGCTAAAAGTTTTGAGACGGAGGAACATACCCGGGGCATGCAAAAAATAGCGCAAAAAATCGGCGCTAAACTGAACTTGCCCGACAGTGAGCTGCACCGCCTGGAGTTACTGATCACCCTGCATGATATCGGCAAGATTAATATTTCTGAAGCTATCCTGTCCAAGAAAAGTTCACTCACAGATGACGAATGGGAAGCGATTAAGAAACACCCGGAAATCGGTTGCCGGATCGCCATGGCCACAGAAGAGTTCGCCCACGTGGCCGAAGATATTTTAGCCCACCACGAAAGGTGGGACGGCATGGGTTACCCGCAGGGTTTAAAGGGAAGTAGCATCTCCTTGCCGGCCCGCATTGTAGCCATAGCCGATGCTTATGAGGTGATGAGTCATGGCAGGCCTTATAAAAAGGCGATGAGCGATAATGAAATAATTGCTGAATTTAAAAGATGCTCCGGCAACCAGTTTGATCCGGAACTGGCGGAAATACTTCTGTCGATTCTGGAAGCCGATCAGTAAAGGTTAAGCGGTTCAATAACGTTTCAGGGAGCTGGATTATAGTCTCCATCACATATTACTACTGCTTACTCTTCTTGATCAGCCAGCCACCACCGAAAGTAAAAAAGGCCAGTCCGGCCAGGGCCAGCCAGCCAAGCCAGTCTCCGAGGTGGGTGTTGACTGTTCCCCGCCCGCTGCCGAGTTGAAGGTCGGCTACCAGGGTGGCTTCGCCGCCTTCCGGAAAGACAGCCAGTTCCAGGATGCGCCCATAGGGGTCAATAATCGCCGAATTATAGCCACCGTCGGCCTTGACCATGGCCACCCTGTTTTCGATCGCCCTGAATACAACGTGAGTATAGTGCTTGTCCGCGATGCTGCCCCAATCATTGGAAGGAACCCCAATCAGCTGAGCACCCCGGGCTACCATCTTGCGGGTAGTATCGGTATAATCTAAATCGTAGCAGATGATCGTTGCCAGATTGCCTAGTTCAGTTTCATATACGGGGTAAGTACCACGGCTAAGGCTGGTTTCACCACCGAAAACCACCGGGTGGTCCTTGCCAAAAACCCCCAGGAACTGGCCTTCCGGGTTAATAATGGTGGCTTCGTTTCGAAAACCTTCTTCTCCCATCATCACTACATATCCAGGCACCAGGTAGCTGTCAGTTTCCTTTGCCAGTGCCGCCAGATTAAGGCGGTCTTCAACCTGGGGATCCCAGTTAAATGCTGCTTCAGGCCAAACCAAAAATTGCGCATTCTTCTCTGCTGCATCACGAGTTTGTTCGATCATGCGACTATGGAGCAGATTCACATCAAGACCCTGGTTGATGCTGACAATTGGTGAGACAGAGGGTTGGATAGCTGCGACCCTGACCGAAGGGGTCTTCAGCGGTATATTCAAGAGAGCCATGCTTAATACCAGCCAGCTTAAAACAATAACCCCGCCGGCTAAAGCCCAGCGGCGTTGCAGTTTGAAACTGAGTGGCTGCTGGTACGGCACTACCGGATCAGTGGCCTCCATTTTTAACCACTTTCGATCCAACCACCCGATAATCTGCAAGGCCAGAACATGATTGATCAAGATTACCAGCATCCCGGTGCCGATAATGCCAAAAATTGTAGCCGGTTGGATCAGCCACAGCTGGCGGTATAAGGGGTAAGCAATAAAAGCCCATGTGCCGGCAATCGGCAAAAAGAGCCTGATCATTTCTATTGCTGCCCAGGAGGTTATGCCACCAATCACAAACCAGCGATAGCCGGTGTTGTCATGGAAGTTTTTCTGTCCCCGATCGAAGAAAAAGCTTAGAATAAAAGCAATAAGCGGCAGCCAAAGCATATAAGTTCCAATCGGCGCAAATACCGGCCCCAGGTAGCCCTGCAGCCAAATGCCGATAGCCGAAGCCGAGGCCAGAGAGGAGAGCCTCGGCGGCATGATCCGGTATTGAGCGACCAGAACGGGCACAAAACCAATTAACACCAGGGGCCATATTTCATAGGGAGGAAAAGCTAAAACAAAGGCAAGCCCTCCTGCTATAGACAGTAGAAGTCCGGCTACAACACGGGTGATATTGGAATATTTTTCGATAACCATTTAATCTCCTTGAAAGATTATTAGACTTGCCAGCGGCTCCAATTTTATTATACCGGCTATCAGTAACCATGTTAAGGCGACAATGGGGTCAGGTCTTGAGTTATCCACTTCTTTGTTTTAGCACCGCCCACAAGCGCGGCCACGTCGGCGGCAGACCCAGGGTGGATAAAAAGGCGGTGGAGCGGGCGCTGAAGCTTTATGATTCAAAAGACTACAGTATATCAGAGATCACTGAGCTGACCGGGTTGTCGAAGGCTACGCTTCACCGGCGGCTTAAAGAGCGCAGCGCTTGAGGTGACTGTGCCGGAGACAATGATTATCGGTAGATTGCGGCCGCTTTCTTTTAAAACCTCCAGCGCTTTTGGAGCGTTGAAAGTGGGCAGTCTGTGATCGGAGATGACCAACTGCCACTTACTATCCTGCAGGCCGGTCTCCAGTTCAGTTCGGTCCTGAACACAGGTATAACTTGGCTCGTAGCCGACATTCTCCAGGGCCATGATCATCAGTAACAAGTCGTCTTCATTATCTTCAATGATAATAACAGCCAAAGACTACCTCCGGGCCGAACGAGCCGGTAGCCTCGGCTTCTTCAGCATATGCTGCGATTAATGCACTTACCTGTTCTTCTGGTTGTAACATAACTAAGACCCTCCTCTTTTCAAACTGCTCCGGTAATGGGAACGACTACGCTCAAATTTGAACTGACCTTCGAGCGAAATCATGCCCCACATTATCATGTTAGTAGCGGCATAAAGATGGCAAATAGGGCTGGAGCAGTTTTTTCTGGGCGGCGCTGCGTTCCGGTAGTTGATAGGCAGCGATTCTCTCTGATAAAGCCTGCTCTACCTGCTGGGCCAGGCTGGTCGAATCGGCAGTATTAGCCTGAGAAATGCCGCGTTTATTAAAGATTTTGGTCAGGTAATTATCACGCCGGTAGGTATCCATGGAGCCGGCGCTGAGAAAACTGCCGGCATCACGTCCGTCGACAAGCTGTTCCAGGAGCAGCGGGTCAACTTTTAGATCCACATCCTGGAGCATCCGGTTGACATAGTTAATGGTTTCTTCATCGAGAATGGCCTTGTGGAAGCTTCCGCAGGCAAAACCGGCCATCAGGCCCGGATAACTCCAGACCTCGTTTTAGGGCAGGGTAAAGAAAAAAGTTGCCCCCTCGCCCACTTCGCTCTCCGCCCAGATCTTACCGCCGTGGCGGTTGATGATCCGCTGCACCGTGGCCAGGCCGATGCCGGTACCGGGAAACTCGTCTGCCCCGTGCAGGCGCTGGAAAGTGCCGAAGAGTTTGTCGGCGTAAGCCATGTTGAAGCCGACGCCATTGTCACGCACGAAGAAGACCTCTTCTCCGTCTATTGTTGTGTGGCCCACTTCAATTTCAGCCTGCTCCTCTTTTGCGCTGAACTTCCAGGCGTTTTCAAGCAGGTTTTGCAGTGCTGCGTGCAGCAGGGCCCGGTCGCCCTGGGCTGACAGCCCTGCGGCAATCTTAACCTCAATCCGGCGTTCCGGCTCCGCTTCCTGCAGTAACTGGATACGCTCTCCGGCGAGGCGGCTGATATCTACCTCCTGCGGGTTAACTTCAGCGCGGGTAATGCGGGAAAGCTTGAGCAGGTCATCAATCAGATCGCTCATGTAGAGGGCGTTGTTGCGGATGCGATTGAGGAAGTGCCGGCCCTGTTCATCCAGCTGATCGCCGTACTTGTCATTCAGGTTGGCGCTGAAAGCATCAAGGGCGCGCAGGGGGGCGCGAAAGTCATGGGAGATTGAGTAAGCGAAGGATGCCAGCTCTTTGTTGAGTGCTTCCAGGTTAATAGTGCGTTCTTTGACACGCTGTTCGAGTTCTTTGTTCAGGGTGCGGATCTCTTCTTCTGCCTGCTTTTTTTCAATCATTGAACCGATTAGCCGGGCGGTTGCATGCAGACGGTTTTTTGCCATTTCAATGATATAGGGCGGGCGTGTTTCGTAGGCATGGGCCTCGCGAACAAGATCTTCGTAATTGACCTGGTAGGTGTCAGCGAGCTCTTGCAGTTTTTCTCTGTCTTCCGGTGGATCGCCGTAGCCAAAATTAATGGCCCCCACAACTTCCCCATTCGCAATGATCGGGACAGCGTAAAGGCGTATGCCTCCATTGCATTCGATCTCCACCTGCTCGCGCTTTAAAATGGCCTCTTTGGAGCAGTCAGTCCAGCAGGACTCATGGCACAACCAGCGGCCGGAGTTTAGCGCTTCGACATTGTCCGGTGTATCACAAAGATTGCGCGATGCTTTGTCCATCATCCGGCACCAGCCCGAAGCAAAAATCCCAAAAGCATAGTCGCCATTTACTTCGTAGATCGCTGAGGATGTCCCGAGTAGTTCCAGGTAGTCATTGGAAAAGCTTCTAAGAAATTCCGGGCCTATGGCTTTAAGGATAAGACCATCCCTATTCAATGCGGTCAGGTCGCCATAGCCTTGGTCGTGACCTTCGCTCTGTTCACCACTGGCGGGGATTTGTTTTTGGGAAAGCATCCATTCAATCTTTTTCAGTTTTTCTTCGGCTAGCTTGCGGTCGGTTATATCCGTATGCGTACCTACTATGCGAACAGGCTTACCGTTTTCGTCTCTTTTATAGACTTTGCCCTTATCATTTAACCACATCCACTGGCCGTCTTTTTTCTTAAATCTGTATTCAACATCGATATTTGCTGATTTGCCGTTTAAGTGATT
>CAZVLE010000153.1:0-69293 GCA_964627855.1 uncultured Syntrophomonadaceae bacterium
TAGCGCTTGTTTTCAGTCTGCTTATTGCGATTATGGCCCTGGCCAATAATGAGACGATAACTGTCAGTTATATATTTGGGCGATCTGATGTTTCTTTGATTTTACTGATCCTCGGATCTGCTTTTACCGGTGCTCTTGTGATGGGACTTTTCAGTCTCTTTCGCAGCATACGTTCTGCCTTTGCCTTTCGCCAGCTGCGCAATCAACAGGATGAGCTGCAAAAAAGAATTGATACCCTCGAAGTAGAAAAAACATTTCTTGAGGCAGAACTGAACCGGGCTATCTCGGTCGGTGAAAGCAATCTGTTCTCCGAAGAAGAAGTGGAAGAGGAACCCACCCGGGAAGCAGAAGCATTGCCTGACAAAACAGATCAGGAAGAGGCGGAAGAAGAGCCTTCATGAGCTTGACTGGCAAAGTCTGGATCTGGCCCGATCATGATCCCGATCCGGCAGGTAAATTGGCCGCGGAACTCAATCTTTCAGCTGCCCTGGCCCAACTGCTGATTAACCGAGAAATAACAAATTGCAGTCAGGCCAGGACTTTCCTCTCTCCCAACAAGGGCGGTTTGCATTCGCCGTGGCTGTTGCTGGGCATGAAGCAGGCAGTAGAGAGATTAACGAAAGCTCTCCGGCAGAAGGAAAGAATTATCATTCATGGCGATTATGATGCTGATGGTATTGCAGCAACAGCAATCCTTGTAGAAACCTTGCATATGCTGGGTGGAGATGTCGATTATTACCTGCCCAGCCGTTTTGCTGAAGGTTATGGACTTCATATTGAGGCTATTAAAAATTTCCATAAATCAGGTTTTTCTCTTGTTTTAACTGTTGACTGTGGAATCAATGCTGTCGATGAAGTTGCCTATGCCTCGAAAATCGGCCTTGATATGATTATTACCGACCACCACCAACCCCTGGCTGTTCCCTGCGAGGCGATTGCCGTTGTCAACCCCCTGCAGCAGGATTGTTTATATCCATTTAAAGCACTTTCAGGTGCAGGCATCGCTTTAAAGATGGCCCAGGCTTTAATGGAAGATGCGGGATATCCATTTCCAGAAGAGCTTCTGGACCTGGCTGCACTAGGTACTGCGGCAGATGTGGTGCCCCTGGTTGATGAAAACCGGGTCATTCTTTCCAGCGGTCTCGAGATCCTGCGCAGCCTGCAGCGGACTGGATTTAAGGCTTTGGTGGAAACTGTCAGTCTCGACCAAGCCAGGATCAACAGCTGGGCCCTGGCGTTTATTATTGCCCCTTCTGTCAATGCTGCCGGTCGCATGGGCGAGGCCCTTCCCGCGGCACAGCTGCTCCTCGAAAACGATATCGACAAAGCAAGGGAACTGGCAATACACTTGCACCAGGCCAACCTTATGCGCCGCACTACTGAGCAAAAGATTTTTGTTGAAGCCGAAGAAAAAGCCTCTGAACTGCTCTCCAGGGATGATAAGAAAGCTCTCGTCCTGGCCGGTGAAGGCTGGCACCATGGTGTAATCGGTATTGTTGCCTCTCGCCTGGTCGAAAGATTTAACCGTCCGGTTGCCCTGGTTGCCCTGGAAGAAGGGGAGGGACGTGGTTCGGCTCGCAGCATTCCCGGTTTTGATATTACAGCAGCCCTGGCAGACTCCTCTTTTTTGCTGGAGCAATTTGGCGGGCATGAACAGGCAGCCGGGTTTACAGTTAAAGAGTTTAATATTGGCAAACTGGCAGAAAACATAGAAGCATATTCCACGAGCAACCTCCCCGGGGATATATTTAAGGCGAATCTGAAGCTGGAGGTAGAGCTTGAAGACCCGGAGATAAACCTGGAACTAGCCACTGAGCTGGAGCAACTGGAGCCTTATGGTATGGCCAATCCTGCTCCGCTTCTGGGCAGCAAACGCTGGCAGATTCAGTCATGGCGCCTGGTTGGTTCAGATAAGCGACACCTGAAACTGATTTTAAAAAAAGGTGACCGCTGTCTAGAGCCGATCTTTTTTTCCGGAGCATCTACTGAGGCAATGCTTGAACAGGGTCGTCTGGTTGATCTGGCATTTAAATTAAAAAAAGGCAATTTCCGGGGAAAAGATACGCTGGAAGTTGAACTGCGCGATCTGAGCTATAGTGACACCTGTTCTATCGATCAGGTTTCAATAATCGATCGCAGAGGTAGCGGTGAGCGTTGTAAAATATTACAGCGGATCCTGAGGTCAGACAATAAGAGGCCACTTGTTTATATTTCCACGCTGGCTCGATTAAAAAAATTAGAAAGCAGTATTGGCAAAGATCAAAACCTCTATTTTGTTACCGGTGCTGCTAATAGTAGAAAAAACAGCTTACCGGCAGCTTTTCGTACAATCGTCTTCTATGACTTGCCGTTCCATGACGAAATACTGAAATTATTATTCAAGCAGAAGGGTGACCCGCAATGTCTGACCTGCCATCTTCTTTATGATAGTAGTGATCTGAGGCGAAACAATCTGCTTCTTGATCACTCCCTGCCGACGGCTGAACAGCTGGAACAAGTGGTGATTACATTGTCTGAAAAAGAGCAGCATGATGTCGATAATGGTTCCCTGGCGACTCACCTGGAGGAGATTCTCGGTTTCAAACCTGCGGCAAGTTATTACGATCGCACCCTGAAGATACTTACCGAAAGTGGCATACTAAAGGACAATAGGCTTGTCCTTGATCAATATTGGGTGAAACGGCCATTGCCTGGACGATTTGAGCAATCTGTTACTTTTCAGGCTGCAAAAGAGTTACGAAACAGCTGTGATAGTCTACAGAAACTGCTGCTCGACGATAATCTGGAAGAGATTGCCTCTTTTTTCAAAAAGCTTACCTGATCATAGAGTCGTGCTATAGTATTCAAAAGGTTTTTTTAGTATTATAGATCGTAACTGCTCAGCTATAGTTTAAGTGTACGGCTGTTCCAAGGTGCCCGGTCTGCCCATACACTTGAGTCGCTCCTACGAATTTATGGGCAGCGAGGATACCTTGGAAGGGGTAATCATTATTGTCATATTACAGACTGAGTGGTTACTATAGGTCTTGATAACTACTGGAAAGTCTTCTGTGATCTGTTCCAGAATTATATTATTCCATGAGGATTGCTGATAGATGGTGGTAAAAGAAAAAAAACTTGGGGAGCTTAAGAAAAAGATCCGGCGCTATTTTCCGGATCTTGAAGATTGGGCTTTAGTTGAAAAAGCATACAGCTATGCGCTTCAAGCTCATTCAGGTCAGTTACGGGAATCCGGCGATTCATATATTATCCACCCTCTTGGCGTGGTGATGATTCTGGCCGAACTCGAGCTCGATCTTGTTACGATTATTGCCGGGCTGTTGCATGATGTTGTTGAGGACACCGATAAGAGCCTTGAAGATATCCGAGCTGAATTTGGTGAAGAAGTGGCTGTCCTCGTAGACGGTGTTACAAAATTAAGCCGCCTTGATTTTACATCCAAGGAAGAGCACCAGGCAGAGACCTTGCGTAAAATGTTCATAGCCATGGCCCAGGATATCCGCGTGGTTTTGATTAAACTCGCTGACAGAACTCATAATTTACGCACATTGCGCTATCTGAATACTCACAAGCAAAAAGAAATTGCCAGGGAAACGCTCGAAATTTATGCCCCGCTTGCTCACCGCCTCGGTATTTATATGATCAAGTGGGAGCTCGAAGATCTCGCCTTTCGTTATATGCAACCATCAGAATATTTTCAGCTGGTTGATAAGCTCGCAAAAAAAAGAAAAGAACGCGAACACTTCATCAACCGGATCATTTGGGTCCTCCAGGATAACCTTTCCGAAGCATCCATCGAGGCTGAGATTCAGGGGCGGCCGAAGCACCTCTTCAGTATCTATAATAAAATGAAGACCCAGGGTAAAGATTTAAACGAAATATATGATCTCACCGCTGTTCGGATCATTGTTGACTCGGTAAAGGACTGCTATCACACCCTTGGTATTGTTCATACTATCTGGAAGCCCATACCGGGCCGCTTTAAAGATTTTATTGCCATGCCTAAGCCAAACATGTATCAGTCACTTCATACTACTGTCTTCGCAGCAGAGAATGAGCTGGCCGAAATTCAGATCAGAACCTGGGACATGCACCGCACTGCCGAATATGGTATCGCCGCTCACTGGCGTTACAAGGAAAAAGTGAAAGATTCTGGTGAACTCGATGATAAACTGACCTGGTTGCGCCAGCTGCTGGAGTGGCAGCATGACTATCGTGATGCCCGGGAATTCATTAAAGATTTAAAGGGAGACCTTTTTACTGACGAGGTTTTTGTATTTACTCCCAAAGGTGATGTTATCGATTTGCCGGCCGGTTCGGTTACCCTTGACTTTGCCTATAAAATTCACACTGACATAGGTAATCACTGTACAGGAGCCCGGGTTAACGGCCGTCTGGTTCCCCTTGATTATCAGCTAAAAACCGGTGATATGGTCGAAGTGGTTACTGCCAAACAGGGATCACCTAGTCGTGACTGGCTAAAAATTGTCAAGACCTCTCATGCTAAAAATAAAATTCGCACCTGGTTTAAAAAAGAACGCAGAGAAGAAAATATTGAAAAAGGGCGCGAAATGATCGAGCGTGAGATTAAACGTATAAATGTAGAACAGCGCATCATGCTTAAAAGCGACCTTCTTGAAGAGGTGGGTCGCTCTTTCAACCTGATGACGGTTGAAGACATTTATGCAGCCATTGGTTATGGTGGCATCTCGGTTCACCAGGTTATCAGCCGCCTTCGTGAAGAATACAGGCGAAAAAAACCGGATAGTGCTACGGATGATCAGGAACCTGCTTTGAAAACGATTAAGCAGCGGACCGAAACAACTCCCGGTGTTGCTATTCAGGGTATGGATGGACTGCTCATACGTGTAGCCCGTTGTTGTAACCCTGTTCCCGGGGATGATATTATCGGTTTTATTACCAGGGGGCGGGGGGTATCAGTGCATCGCCGTGATTGTCCCAACCTGACCCACTATAATAAAAAAGGCGAAGAGGGGCGGCTCCTTGAAGCGACCTGGGACAATATAGAGGGCACATCATATCCTGTTGAAATAGAAATTAGCGCCAATGACCGCAAGCATTTGCTGGCAGATATCATGACATCACTTAACGAGAGCAGAATTGAAATAAATGCAGTTTCAGCACGAACAGATAAGAATCGCAATGCAACCATCCATATGACTATGGTGGTGCGTGATCAGGTTCACCTGGATCAGATTATGAGTAAGATAAAAAAAATCAAAGATGTATTTACAGTTCGTCGTTATGTATACGGTTCAGGCAGTTAATTGTGGTTAAGGAGAATAATTAATGAGGGCGGTTATCCAGAGGGTTCATCAGGCTAGAGTAGATGTTGAGGGGAAAACAGTGGGCCAGATTGGTCCGGGTCTGGTGGTTTTTCTCGGTGTAGGCAGAGAAGATCGGCATGAAGACTGCGACTACATTGCCGGTAAGATTGCCGGATTAAGGATATTTGAAGATGCTGCAGGGTTGATGAATTTATCAGTTCAGGATTGTAATGGCTCAATACTGGCCATATCTCAGTTTACGCTATATGGAGATTGCCGCAAAGGAAGACGCCCCGGTTTTTCTGCCGCCGCACCTCCCGGAGAAGCCGAAAAACTATACGATTATTTTTGCACAGCATTGCGCAATAAAGGTATTAACGTGGCTACCGGCTGTTTCCGGGCGACAATGCGTATTATGGTTGATAACGATGGGCCGGTAACTATATTAATGGATAGCAATAAACTTTGGTAACTGCACAGCTATAGTTTAAGTGTGCGGCTGTTCCAAGGTGTCCGGGCTGCCCATACACTTAAGTCGCAGTAAGTAAAAGCAGTTCAGCCGGAGTTTTCGCCGCCTTCCCTCAACAATCGTCATTCTGACTAGATTTCGGCGTGATGCATCCGGCATCACGGCCGGCGAAACTCTCCGGCTTCATCGACCACTTAAGCTGCTCCTACGAATTTATGGGCAGCGCGGATACCTTGGAAGGGGCAATTATTATTGTCATATTCCATACTGAGCAGTTACAAACTTTATTAGCTTTAAGCAACCGGAGAGGAGAAAAAATATGAATTACAAGGCACCACGCGGAACACGTGATATCTTACCGGACGAGGCAATTAAATGGCGATTTCTGGAGGAGCGCTTCAGAAATTTTTGCAACCTCTACGGTTTTGGAGAGATTCGCACCCCTATTTTTGAGCAGACTGAACTTTTTGTGCGCAGCGTTGGAGAAGATAGCGATATAGTTTCCAAGGAAATGTATTCATTTAAAGATCGGAGCGGACGTGACCTGACGCTGCGCCCTGAGTTGACAGCAGCAGTGGCTCGTGCCTACCTGGAGCATAACCTGAAAGAACAGCCCCAACCGGTCAAGCTTTACTACAACGGGCCAATGTTTCGTTATGATCGCCCTCAGGCCGGCCGCTATCGTCAGTTTCACCAGTTTGGCCTGGAAATATTTGGTGCGGAAAATGCTGTTGCCGATGCAGAAATCATAACTTTTTGCTATCATTTCTTTGATTCGCTCCAGATAGCTGATCTTTCAATCGAACTAAACAGCGTCGGTTGCCCTGTTTGCCGCCCCCGTTTTCGCGATGTTTTAATGCCCTATTTGGAGGGAATCGAAAAAGATCTCTGTAACGATTGTGTTAAGCGTTATAGGAATAATCCATTACGCGTTCTTGATTGCAAGCTTGAAAGCTGTCAGATGGGAATTGTAGGGGCGCCAAAAATGGTCGAGCATCTTTGTGCAGATTGTGATTATCACTTTGCAATGCTAAAAAACCTGCTGACCCGATTGGCAGTGCCTTACAACCTTAACAACAGGCTTGTTCGTGGCCTTGATTATTATACCAGGACTGCATTTGAAGTCGTTGCCGGTGGTAAAGGTGCCCAGGCTTCTTTATGTGGTGGTGGTCGCTATGACAACCTGGTAGAACAATGCGGCGGACCTCATACACCCGGGGTAGGTGTGGCCTTTGGAATAGAAAGAATCATGTTGACCATGGATTGGACCAGGCAGGTTTTGGAAGGCAGACCAAGAGTTTTTATTGCCACTGCCGGGGCTGGTCTTGAAGCAGAAGCTCTCATCTTGGCTTCCGAGCTACGCAGGCTGCATATAGCTGCTGAAACAGAGATGCTGGAGCGTAGCCTGAAAGCCCAGATGAAATATGCCGGCAGACGGGGTTACAAATATGTGGTAATTATTGGCGAGGATGAGTTGGCAGGTGGTTTGGTAACCCTGCGTGATATGGAAAGCGGTGAGCAGCAAGAACTTGTACGCCAGGCTTTGCTGGATATGTTAGCGGGCAATGAAGTTGGTGTCGCTCAAAAAATTCAACTGTCTCAGGGGGCTGAAGTCTCCCTCCCTCCCGGTGGTCAGCCCACACTAAAAAGTCACTACTGCGGCTTGCTGGGGCCGGACCTTGTGCATAAAAAAATTAGGCTGTCCGGTTGGGTTAGCAGGAGGCGGGATCATGGTGGGCTGATCTTTATAGACTTAAGAGATCGTAGTGGTATTATGCAGCTTGTTTTTGATCAACAATGTGGAACAGAATTGTTCCGGCAGGCGGAAACCCTGCGCAATGAATACGTGATTTCTGTTGAAGGTGAAATTGTCAGGAGAGCGGAAGAAAATCTCAATCCCAGCCTGCCCACCGGTGAGATAGAGATGCGTGTTGCCGCTATGGATATTTTAAATGCCTCGAAAACACCGCCATTCTATATTGAGGATGATCTTAAGGTTGATGAAAACATTCGTCTCCGCTACCGCTATCTCGATTTAAGGCGTCCTGAAATGATTGAACGCCTTCAGTTAAGACACCGGTCTGTGAAGCTGGTGCGTGATTATATGAATCGTTTCGACTTCTTAGAGGTAGAAACTCCAATGCTAACCCGCAGTACCCCTGAAGGGGCGAGGGACTACTTGGTACCCAGCCGTTTGCAGCCGGGTTCTTTCTATGCTTTGCCTCAATCACCACAACTTTTTAAACAACTTCTGATGGTTAGCGGGCTAGAAAGATATTTTCAAATTGTTCGCTGTTTTCGTGATGAAGACTTGAGGGCTGATCGTCAACCCGAGTTTACCCAGATTGATGTGGAAACTTCTTTCTTCGGCAGTGATAATCTCTTTGCATTGATTGAGGGCATGGTTACTGAACTATGGCGAGAGATTCATGGCATTGAGCTTAAACTGCCCTTCCAACGGATGCCCTATCGGGAAGCCATGAATCGCTTTGGGTCAGATAAACCTGATCTACGCTATGCCATGGAATTGAAGGATTTGGCAGATCTGGCTGCTAAGAGCTCCTTTAAAGTATTTCTCACTGCATTAGAAAATGGAGGTTCAGTCAAAGGCCTCTGCGTACGGGGTGGCAGCAGGATGAGTCGCAAAGATCTTGATGATCTGACTCTTTTGGCGCGACAGCTCGGGGCTAAAGGGCTTGCCTGGACCTTTATCGAGGCTGAGGGCTGGCGCTCACCTATCGCCAAGTTTTTCGAACCACAATTGATGCAGTCTATCAACCGGGAAATGTCAGGTGAGCCAGGTGACTTGCTGCTTTTTGTAGCAGACAAATGGGAAATCAGTTGTCAGGTTCTAGGTCACCTGCGAAGGCAGCTCGCTCCCGATAGAGTCTCCCCCGATCCTGCTTTTCTCTGGGTGGTGGATTTCCCCCTCTTTCATTATGACGAGGAAGAGCAGCGTTATGATTCCGATCATCATCCTTTTACTGCTCCCCGGTTTGAGGATCTGCCCTTTCTGGAAAGAGATCCCCTGTCAGTGCGTGCCCAGGCCTATGACCTTGTTTTAAACGGGGTTGAAATCGGTGGTGGCAGCACCCGGATTCATGATAGCCAGACACAAAAAGCTATTTTTAAACTTCTCGGTTTATCTGAAGAGGAAAGCATTGAGAAGTTTGGCTTTCTGCTTGAAGCGCTATCCTACGGTGCCCCCCCGCATGGTGGTATTGCTCTTGGCCTTGATCGTCTGGTTGCCCTTCTTTCCGGTGATGACTCGATCCGTCAGGTTATCCCCTTTCCGAAAACCGCCGCTGCAAGTTGCCTGATGACAGGCTCTCCGGCAACAGTAGCCGAACGGCAGCTGGATGAGTTAAAAATTCAGTTGCAGCCACTTAAAAATAATGAATTGGCGGATGACAGCTGAGTTGGCTTTGCCCCGGATATTACTTACCACATGTTTAGGCGGCAATGTTTGTGCTCTGTTATGTTGCAACAATAATCAGGGTATGCCAGGCATTTTTCAAACAAAGCAATGGCTGAAAGAGTTCGGAAAAAGGTCTTCTCTGAAGGGCTCGAAATCGCTGTAGATCTTGCAACTGCGCGGGTTTTATGCTATGATTTTTATGGGAATAGTGAGTCAATTGTCAGCTTACCCTGCGGTGTACGTGAAAACCGATTAAGTTTTGAGCTAACACTTATACTATGGGAACCCGGACTTCAATTGCAGCGTAGAAGCCTTGGTAAGGAGGACCTACAAACCAGTTGAGAAGGTACCCACCTTTCGGGGGAACAGTTCAAAACAACGGCCCACGGCACAGCGGGGTTTTTTAATGCCTATCAGAATGCTATAATCAAAATTGTTATCCATTTTAAAAAGGGCTCTTTTTGCTGATTGCGGGAGGTGAAAAAACTGTCTGTCGAACACATTTACCTGCTAATCAATCGAGAATTGAAAGCCGGGGCCCACCCGGGAGATTTACTCGACCTGGTTGAAGAACTCAGTCTTGAACAGAGGGTTGAGTTGATGCAAAGGTTATCAGAAACAGATGCCGCCCTTCTCATTCAGGAGATGGAGGATTTTGAACAGGCAGAAATATTACCCCTGCTCAGCAATGATAGGGCCAGGGCAGTTTTAAAAAATCTTGCCTCTGATGATGCTGCTGATCTGATTGGTGAACTCAGCCCTGAGGAAGCAAAAGAGATGATGAGTTTAATCGGCGAAGAAGAGCCGGTTGACTTTGGAGACCTTTTGAAATACCCGGAGGAAAGTGCCGGGGGAATCATGACAACGGAATATATATCCCTTCCGGCTGATATTCCGGTTGAAGATGCAATATCACGTCTCAGGGAAATAGCGCCTGAGGCAGAAACTATCTATTATGTTTATGTGGTCGACGATGCCGGCCACTTAATAGGTGTCCTTTCCCTGCGCGATTTGATCGCTTCATCTGACGGAACCCTGCTTAAAAGTATTATGCGCCGCAACATCATTAGTGTAAATGCCGAGCTTGACCAGGAAGAAGTGGCGCGAATGGTATCTAAGTATGATTTGCTGGCTGTACCGGTTGTTGATGATCAGGAAAGACTGCTTGGTATTATCACCGTAGACGATATCATCGATGTTATGGAGCAGGAAGCGACAGAAGACATCTACCGCCTGGCCGGGGCGAGCGAAGTTGTGGGTATGGAGTTAACCGAAGCCCCCGTGGGCAAAGTTGTCCGTCTTCGTTTGCCATGGTTGATCATCAGCATGGTTGGTGGGATTCTTTCGGGCTCTGTGATTGGCGCTTTTGAAAGTACCCTTGAGGCTATAGTTATGTTGGCGGTTTTTATCCCGGTGATCATGGACATGGGCGGCAATGTCGGAACACAGTCTTCGACAATTTTTGTCCGAGGTCTTGCTACCGGCGAAATAAACAGCTCCGAAGTCTGGCCTTATTTTTTTCGGGAAATCAGGATCGGTCTGGTCATGGGGGTTATATGCGGGGTGATGATTTCGATAACCGCTTATTTTTGGCAGGGTAACCCCTATCTGGGCCTGGTGGTCGGTATATCAATGCTGGCTACGATAAGCGTTGCCGCACTGATTGGAACCCTGGTTCCCCTTCTCTGCAACATGATTAACATTGATCCGGCCATAACGGCCGGACCTTTTGTTACTACCATTAAAGATGTTACCGGACTTTTGATCTACTTTATGGTTGCATCAAACTTCCTTGAATACCTGCGTTAGCTTTTTTGCTCGTCACCAATAAGCGACTAGACAACAAGCAGCATTCTCTCTGACAATGTCAATTAGTGGTAATTAAAGGGTAGTTTTCACCGAATTACCACTTTTTTTTATATTTTTTTTAATTTTTTGCAGAAAAATGGGTAAAAGGGGTTGAAATATAGAGTAAAGTGGTGTAAAGTGGTTAAAAGTGGTTGAGAAAGCCCGAAATGGGGGCGAACAAGTGTTCACAGGCGAATATGAACATTCACTGGATGTCAAAGGCAGGGTTATTATACCCTCGCGTCTGCGTGAAGCTCTGGGTGAGCGGTTCCTGGTAACCAAGGGGCTTGATCGCTGCATTTTTGTCTATCCACTTTCAGAGTGGTCGCGTCTTCAGCAGAAGTTGAGAAAACTGAAAATGACCAACCCGCAATCTCGCGCTTTTAAAAGGATAGTTTTTTCAGGAGCCATGGAAGTGGAGGCAGACAAGCAAGGAAGGGTTTTAATCCCCGCCAAATTAAGAGAATATGCCGGCATAGAAAAAGATGTGATGATCATTGGTGTGGGAGAACGTGTTGAGATTTGGGACGAAGAGGCCTGGAAAGAATACTATGATGAAGCAGACAGCAATTATGAAGAACTTGCAGAGAAGCTGGTCGATTATGATCTCTAGATATGGGGTTGTTTTATGGTTGAGTTGCACCTGCCGGTTATGGAAAAAGAAGTACTCCATTATCTTTGCTGGAAGCGCGAAGGCCTTTATGTCGATGCTACAGTTGGCGATGGGGGACATGCCGGGACTATCGTCAGCAACCTTTTACCGACAGGGCGCCTGATTGGCATTGACTGGGATGCCGCAGCCCTCGAGAGGGCAAAGAGACGATTATCACACGCAGCAGAACAGGTTAAGTTGATTCATGAAAATTACATAAACCTTGAGAAGGTTTTAGAAGAGCTTGGCTGCACTCAAGTTGACGGCATTTTAATTGACCTTGGAGCCTCAACACTGCAGCTGATGGATCCGGGTCGTGGGTTTTCTTTTCACCAGGAAAGTGATCTGGATATGAGGATGGACCAAAGACGTTCTTTGACAGCTGCATATATCATAAATGAGTATTCGGAAGAAGAGTTGGCTGAATTGTTTTTCCAGTTTGGTGAAGAGAGATGGTCAAGGCGTATAGCTGCCGCAATAGTCAGGGAGAAAAATAAAGAAGGGCCTCTTAAAGACAGCAAAAGACTGTCGAATATAATAAAAACTGCTGTTCCGGCCCGCTATCGCCGACAGGGCGGTCATCCCGCCCGTAGAGTGTTTCAGGCTTTACGCCTTGCCGTCAACTCTGAATTGCAAAATATAAAGATGGTACTGCCTCAGGCAGTAAAATGTCTTTCCCCAAAAGGCCGGCTTTGTGTTATAGCTTACCATTCACTGGAAGATCGTATCGTCAAGCAATTGTTCAGGGAAGCCGAAGGTCATTGCATTTGCCCGCCGGAAAGACCGTGCGTTTGCAACAGGAAGCCGTTGCTTAAAGTTTTAACCGGAAAGGCGGTTAAACCTGGCGAGGATGAGATCAGGAATAACCCGCGGGCGCGCAGTGCCCGATTGAGGGCAGCTGAAAAGATCTAGTATTGCCGTCAGAAAGAAGGTGAGTTTTATGCAGCAGGCAAGAAAGCTCAATTATAAAGATCAGGTTCGGTTACCGAAAGAACCTCTGAAAAGGCCTGTTGGAAGTTCTCAACCAGGACAGAAACTGGCTAAGCTCAAGCTCATGTCAATCCTGTTGACCTGCTTTATACTCAGCTTAGTAGTAATAGCACAATACTCATTTCTGGTTATCATGAATTACCAAATGAGCTCAATTCACACAGAACTTGCATCTTTAAGCGTAGTTACCCATGAGCTTGAACTGGAAGCGGCCAGACTGAGCACGGCAGGAAGAATCGAGCAAATTGCCAGGGAAGAATTAGGAATGGTTGAGCCGGAAATTGATCAGTTGTTTATCATATCTGCTCGTCAGGGAGAAGGAATTATCTCAGGAGAGTGAAAGCTATGGCAGGTTTTTCTGCGAGCCGGGCTACTGTCAGGAAAAGGTTGGTGTTTATTTTTGTTCTCACCTTACTCTTTTCTTTTTACCTGATCGGGCGTTTAGCCTGGATCCAGATCGTCAGGGCTGATGAGCTCTATGATCAGGCCTGGGAGCAATGGAATCACAATATACCAATTCATACCAATCGCGGTTCGCTTTATGACCGGCATGGCAGGTTAATCGCAGGAAGCAGTACGGTTGACACCGTTGCAGCAATTCCGCAGCAGCTTGATGATCCGCATGAGGTAGCCGCTGTCCTCTCTCCTATCCTTGAAATAAATGAACAAAGTATTTATGAACTAATTACCATGGACCGCAGTGCAGTTTTTATCAAGCGTAAGGTGGACTCAGAAACAGCTGAAAAAATAAGAGAAATGAATATACCCGGTATAATCTTCTTTAAAGAAGAAAAAAGATACTATCCTGCAGGAAACCTGGCTGCACAGTTATTAGGTTTTGTCGGCATGGATCAGGGGTGGACAGGTATAGAATTATATTATGAAGATTTGATCAGTGGAAGTCAGAGTAGCTACCTCTACCAGGCTGATGGCCGGGGCCGGCAGTTGCCTAATAATTTCCAAAATCACCTCTCTAAAGACACTAGCTACCATTTATACCTTGCTATCGATGAAACCATTCAGCACATTGTTGAAAAAGAGCTCGAGTGGGTCATGGCTGAAGCTGCACCGAAGCAGGCCATAGTGATTGCTGTAGATCCACAAGATGGAGCTATACTGGCTGCAGCCTCGAGACCGGATTACGATCTCGATCAATACGCAAGTTATGCCCCGGAAACTTGGCTACTCGCACCGATAACTTCGTCATTCGAACCAGGGTCAACTTTTAAAACCATTGTTTTGGCAGCATTGATAGAAGAAGGCCTTTATGAGCCGGAAGAAACTTACCATTGTTCAGGTCATGTAACAGTTGGCGATCACCAGATTAACTGTTGGACCCATGATCGTGGTGGACATGGCACAATCAGTTACCATGATTCCCTTGCTTTATCATGTAACCCCGCTTTTATCGCCATGGCGAATCGTCTGGGTAAAGATAAACTTGTTGACTATACAAGAGCATTTGGCTTCGGCAAAACAACAGGAGTTGATTATCCGGGAGAGAACAGTGGCATGATATTCAGGCCAGAGCAAATTGGGCCCGTCGAGTTGGCTACTTACGCTTTTGGGCAGGGTATTTCTGTGACGCCCATACAACAGGTGATGGCCATAGCTGCCATAGCTAATAACGGCTACCTTTACAAACCATACCTGGTTCAGGATGTTTACAGCCAGGACGGAGAGCTTATTTACAGCCACAACCCTGAAATGATCAGGCAGGTTGTTTCTGCTGAAACTGCGGAAATACTGGCTGAATTGATGGAAAATGTTATTCTTGAAGGTACCGGACATGCAGCAGAAATGGAAGGTTACCGTGTAGCCGGTAAAACTGGCACGGCTGAAAAACTGGGTGCTGATTCAGCTTATATGACCGATTATTTTATCCACTCCCTGGTCGGTTTTGCTCCATTGGAAGAACCCCGTATAGCATTGTTTGTTTCTGTTGATGGAATAACCAGGGGGCCGCGCTATGGAACTTTTACCAGTGCTCCAATGTTTAAAAGAATCATGGAAGAAACCTTGAATTATCTTAATGTGTCTCCCTCAGTTTATGATTCGACGGATGTAAGTGATAACTTGAACAGTGAAAATGCTCTTGAATGATTATGGCCGTCGCATGAGAGGAAGTTAATGTTATGAAGATGTGGGGAAATGAAATAATTGAGGCTGACATAGGCAGGTTGCTGCAGGGTGATCCCCGGCAAAAGGTTCTGGGGTTTGCCATCGATTCCCGACAGGTTCAGCCTGGTGATTTTTTCATTCCCTTTGCCGGCGAGCGGACTGACGGCCACTACCATATCAATAATGCCAGAAAAGCCGGAGCAATAGGGTCCTTTATCGAGAAAGGTAAAAAACCTTCCTATGAAATACCCGCTGATTTTTTGTTGATTGAGGTTGCCGAGTCACTTACAGCCTTGCAAAAACTTGCCGCGACCTACCGTTTGAAATACAATCTGCCTGTTATCGGCATTACCGGCAGCAGTGGTAAAACAACAACTAAGGATTTTACGGCCGGTGTATTATCGGCAAAATATAGAGTTTTAAAAACTAAAGGTAATCTGAACAATGAAATCGGACTACCTTTAACCATCCTGGAACTTGAAGACAAACACGAGGTTGCAGTTCTCGAAATGGGAATGGGCGCAGAGGGTGAAATAACCACCCTTTGCGAAATAGCCAGACCAACAATTGGCGTAATCACCAATATTGGTGAAGCGCATATTGAATCCCTCGGCTCAATCGAAGCAATTGCCAGGGCTAAGGGAGAGTTACTAGATTACCTCGGCTCAGGCGGGGTAGCCATTCTTAATGGTGATGATCCCCGCCTCTATAATATCAGTAAACGCTACCCGGGAAAAGCATACTGTTATGGCTTTAAACAGGGCGATATAAAAGGCTTACAGTTGTCTCAAAGGGGAGAAAAAAGCTTTTTCCGGGTGCGTTTTCCTGACAATTCAGAGGATACTTTTCAGGCACCTTTGCCTGGGCGGGAGCTGGCCGGTAATGCCCTGGCTGCTCTATCCGTCGGTTATGTTCTGGGATTAGACCGGACAGAGATGAAAGATGGGTTGCAGATGAGTAAACCCACTTCCGGTCGGCTTCAGATTTTAGCTAATCGTAAAGGAATAAAAGTAATTGATGACAGTTACAATGCCAACCCCAGTTCTGTCAGGGCGGCCTTGAATGTGCTTGTTGATCTTGGCGGTTCCAAAACAGTTGCCGTGATTGGAGATATGCTGGAGCTTGGGAGCCTGGCGATTGAAGCTCACTACGCAGTGGGGCGTTTTGCCGCCGAAAGCGGTATTGGCAGTTTGATCACGGTAGGTAAATTGGCCCGTAGTTATGCCGATGGTGCCGAAACTACCGGTTTAAAAGTTTATCGTTGTGCTGATCATCAGGAAGCTCTGCAGGTCATAAAAACTCTGCCATTGAAGAAAGGCTGGTATGTGCTGGTGAAGGGCTCCCGGGGCATGCGCATGGAAAAAATTGTCGAAGCCCTTTGCCATGAGGAAGGAGCGGGGTGATCATGGGCTTAAATTCATTGGCGGCTCTGGTGGTAACTTTATTAGTGACTGCTGCCGTCTGCCCTTTAATGATCAAACGTATGAAACTGCTCCAGTATGGCCAGCAAATCAGAATCGAAGGTCCTGCCCGCCACAGTAGCAAGGCGGGAACTCCAACTATGGGCGGGCTGATACTGCTTTTTTCCGCCTCAGTAGTATCTTTGATTATCGTCGGTTTTTCTCCGCAGCTTAAAGCAGCTCTCCTCGTAACCCTTGGCTGTGGTTTGCTAGGATTTCTGGATGACTATTTTAAAATTGCCAGGAGCCAATCGCTTGGTTTGAAAGCAAGGTCGAAGTTGATCGGCCTCATTCTGATAACCCTGCTGCTTGTTCTGCTACTACGCTATTTCAACCTCTATTCATCACAAATTATGATTCCCTTTTTCAATCAGCTTGTTGACATCTCATATTTTTACCCTTTTTTAATTTTCCTTCTTATAACTGGTTTTAGCAACAGCGTGAATTTAACTGATGGTCTTGATGGTCTGGCAGCCGGAACGGCAGCAATCGCTTTTTCTGCTTATGCAATCATTGCCTATTACAGTAGTTTATATGACCTAACTGTATTTTCTGCAGCCATGGCTGGAGCCTGTCTTGGCTTCCTGTTTTATAATCGTCATCCTGCCCGCCTCTTCATGGGCGATGTAGGATCGCTTGCCCTTGGCGGTGCCCTGGCGGTGATGGCGGTATTGACCAAATCAGAACTATTTTTATTAATCATAGGAGCAGTCTTTTTTATCGAGGCCCTCTCAGTTATTGGCCAGGTTATCAGCTTTCAAATGACGGGGAGACGAATCTTTTTAATGAGTCCACTACACCATCATTTTGAACTAAAAGGCTGGTCTGAGTGGATGGTTGTGATAAGTTTTTGGAGTGCGGGGCTTTTATTTGCCATAATTGGGGTGCTTGCATTTAGTTGTTGAGCAGGAGGAATAGCTTTGCTAGAAAAAATCAGGGGAAAAGAAATTCTGGTGATAGGGCTGGCACGCAGCGGTATGGCGGCCATAAACCTGCTTTTAGAAAAAGGAGCAGCCAGTGTGGTAGCTGTTGATCGAAAACAATTTGATGATCTGCGGGATGAAATTGCTGTGTTGAAGCGTAGCTCCAGGGTAAAAATAGTAACCGGTCATCACTCCCCTGAGCTTGCTACAACCTCATTGGCAATGATTGTCAAGAGCCCGGGTGTTCCACCCACCCTTGAGATTTTTAGTAAAGCTTTGGAGTTAAAGATCCCAATTATCTCTGAAATTGAGCTGGCCTATGCATTCATCAGGGCGCCGATCATCGGTGTAACCGGGACAAATGGAAAAACCACGACCACAGCTTTGATTACAGCTATGCTTAAGCAGGCAAAAATTAACCCGGTAGTGTCGGCCGGAAATATTGGTAATCCACTTTGTGAAGTTGTTGGTAAAGTCGATGCCCAGGGTATGATTGTTGCAGAGTTGAGCAGCTTTCAGCTTCTGGACATTGACAGCTTCAGGCCTGCAGTGGCTGTTTTTCTTAACTTTGCCGAAGACCATATTGACTATCATGGCAGCGTTGAAGATTACTTCCAGGCCAAAGTGCGGATTTTTAAAAATCAGCGCAAGGGAGATTTTGTTGTCCTCAATGCCGGAGATGATCAAGTAGCAGCGCTTGAACAAAAAGTAGCCGGTCATGTGGTCTGGTTTAACCGCAGCCCGGTTAAATCTGGATTTGGCCTTGAAAACGAACAGGTGATGTTTTACAGGTCCAATAGTGAACCGGTTCCAGTCTGCCCGCAATCAGAAATTGCCCTTCCGGGTGAACACAACCTTGAAAACGCCCTTGCTGCTTCTGCCGCGGCCTGGGCAGCTGGAGCTGACCTGCAGTCCATTAGAATTGTCTTACAGAGTTTCCAGGCTTTAGAGCATCGTCTTGAAAAAGTTGCTACGATTGATGGGGTTGAGTATATCAACGACTCTAAGGGTACCAATCCAGGGGCAACGATTAAAGCCCTGCAATCGTTTCCCGGCAGACAAAAAATTCTCATAGCCGGTGGCAAATACAAGGGTGGCGATTTTTCAGAACTGGCTGCCTCCATCGACCGGGAAATTAGTTTTCTAATATTGCTTGGTGAAAGTAGTGTTGAAATTGCCCGCGCAGTTGAATCTAAGGGTTTTAAGTACTATATACAAGTTGAATCGTTAGAAGAAGCAGTGCTTCTTGCCGCAAAGAAGGCCCATAGGGGCGAAATCGTGATTCTGTCTCCAGCCTGTGCCAGCTGGGATATGTTTAAAGACTACGAAGAAAGGGGTAATCTTTTCAAGACCCTGGTAGCCAATCTACAAGATAGGAAAACAGGTAGGGAGGATAATCATGCCTGATCAAACCTCTCAACAACCAGATCGCACTTTACTTGTGATTACCCTGCTGTTGCTGGCCTTTGGCCTGCTGATGGTTTTCAGCGCCAGTTTTGTTTTTGCTGCAGAGACACACGCAGATCCTTATTACTATCTCAAACGCCAGGCACTGTGGGTAGCTATTGGGCTGATTGCTATGCTGATCATGTCCAGTATCCCTTATCAATATTTGAAACGTTTGTCTATACTAATAATTGTCCTTAATTTTTTACTTCTGGGCCTGATCTTTAGTGGTTTCGGTTCTGATCTTGGTGCTGAGGCGAGGCGATGGTTAACCTTTGGCCCGGTTGTACTACAACCAGCGGAATTTAGTAAGCTGGCTCTGGTTATATTCACGGCTGCTTTCATGAGCAGCCGTAAGCTTAATTTTACCCGTTTTGTCAATGGCAGTCTGGTGCCACTGTTCCTGGCCCTGGCAACTTTTTTCCTGATCCAGCTTCAGCCAGATCTCGGAACTGCTGTGGTGGTGTTGGCCGGGAGTATTTTAGTGATAATTTTTGCCGGTGTGCCCTTGTATCAAATTGCCGGTCTGTCGATCTCTCTCGTGCCGGTCTTTGCCTATTTTACGATCAAGCAGGATTATCGTGTTCAGAGGTTATTTACTTTCCTTGACCCCTGGACAGATCCAACAGGATCCGGTTACCAGGTTATTCAATCGATGTATGCACTTGGCCCGGGTCACCTTTTTGGAGTTGGTTTGGGGCGCAGTAAGCAAAAACTGTTTTATTTACCGGAGCCACAAAATGATTTTATTTTTGCTGTGATCGGGGAAGAATTTGGCTTTATAGGTACGGTGACATTGCTTATACTCTATCTAGTTTTCGCCTGGCGCGGGTTCCAGATTGCCATGAAGGCTCCCGATCTGTTCGGCAGCCTACTGGCTGCCGGCATAACCTTTGTGATTATATTGCAGGTATTGATCAATATTGCTGTTGTTACAGGGTCTCTGCCGGTAACCGGCATTAATCTTCCCCTGATCAGTGCAGGAGGCAGTTCGGTCTTCTTTACCCTGCTCGGAATAGGTATTCTTCTTAATATTTCAAAGCATGGCAGGGAAGCAAAAGATTGACATGAGGGAGCATCAAAAGTGATGAAGATTATCATTGGAGGCGGTGGAACCGGTGGTCATATTTACCCAGGGTTGGCCCTGGCCAGGTACGCCATTGCCAGGGACAGGGATAGCGAGGTGCTTTTTGTCGGTAGTGAAAAAGGGCTGGAAAATGAAATAGTGCCTGCAGCCGGGTTTCCCCTGATCACAATTCCAGCCAGGGGTTTCCAACGCAATTACAAACAGCTGGGATTATTTATCAGAGAACTTGGTGGTGGGTTGAAGCAGGCAGGGAGGATTTTAAAAGATTTTCAACCGGATGTTGTGCTTGGTACCGGTGGTTATGTTTCTGCTCCCCTAGTCTTAGCGGCACGTTTGAAACGCTATCCGGTTGTTCTTCATGAACAGAATGCTTTACCGGGTATGCTCAATCGCTATATGGCTCCCTTTGCCACGAAGGTCTGTCTTTCCTTTGCTGATACATTACAAAGACTGCCCTCATCCGCCAAAATGGTCCTTACCGGGAATCCGCGGGCCAGCGAAGTATCTTCTGTGAGCAGGGAGGAAAGCTGTCGCTATTTCAAGCTCAACCCGGAAGAAATAAACATCTTGATCTATGGTGGTAGCAGGGGTGCCCAGAAAATTAATGAAGTAGTTACGGCCTACCTGAAGGAGAATCTCTTGCCGGATCAGGTTGGTTTGATTTACATTACCGGATCGATCTATTACCAGGCTGTTTCAGAACAACTCGGGGAAGTAAAAGAAGGAATCAAACTTTTCCCGTACCTGGACAAAATGCCCGAGGCTCTTGCTGCTGCAGATCTGGCTGTTACCCGTAGCGGAGCAACAACTCTGGCCGAACTGACAGCCCTGGGTCTACCGGCCCTGCTGGTTCCTTCACCGAATGTTGTTGATAATCATCAGTATTATAATGCCCGACTTTTGACCGATACTGGTGCAGCCATAATGCTTGAAGAAAAGGATTTTAATAAGGTCAGTTTGCAGGAAAATATAATCAGGCTGATAAAAAAGCCCGACCTCTTAATGTCCATGAGTAAAAATAGCAAAAAAATGGCGGTGCCCGATGCCGCAGAAAGGCTATACTGCTGTTTAGAGGAGGTGGCTGGATGAATATTGAGAAGGAATTGCAACAAATAATAAAATCAGACCTGAAAAAGGACGAACCAATGGCCAGACACACCTCCTGGCTGGTGGGTGGGCCGGCTGATTATTATATCTGTCCGGCTAATCTTGAAGAGTTGGTTGCCGTAGTCACCTGCTGTCATCGAGAGGGTTTCCCCCTTTATGTTCTTGGGAATGGCACAAACCTGCTGGTCCTTGATGGAGGAATCAGGGGAATGGTCGTAAATATTGATAAGAACTTCAGTTATATTAAACCAATTAAAACAGGCCTCATCGCAGGGGCCGGCACTGCCATGAGTTACCTGGCTACTAAATCTGCTCGCCTGGGCCTGACCGGTCTGGAGTTTGCAGTGGGTATCCCGGGCACCCTTGGCGGGGCAGTGATTATGAATGCCGGTGCTTTCGGGGGATATATCGGAGAGAAGGTTCACAGCGTAAAGTTGGTTTCTACCAGTGGTCAAATAATAAGTCTTGAAAAAGACAAACTTTCATTTACCTATCGGCAAAGTAATCTAGCCGGGAGGGGAGTTATTTTTGAAGTCGCCCTTGCCTTAAAAAAAGGCGACCCTAAAGAGTCCATCGAAAAAATGACAGGCTTTTTAGAGGAGCGAAACAGGCGTCACCCGAACTTACCAAGCGCAGGTTCTGTTTTTCGCAACATGCCTGACTTACCTGCCGGAAAGCTGATTGAAAGCGCCGGTGGTAAGGGTATGAAAGTTGGTGGCGCAGAGGTGTCAACCAAACATGCGAATTTTATCGTTAATACTGGCGATGCCACTGCTGCTGATATTCTTACCCTGATCAACAGCGTGCGAAATTTGGTCAAACAGAAGCACGGCCTGGACCTTAAACCGGAAATTAAAATAGTCGGCGAGGAGAGTTGAACGGTGAAAAAGGACAGAGATCACCTGAAACTGATCAAAAATAAAAACAGTCCTTCCACCCTGAAAAAAATAAGTCGCTTTCTAATTAAACTGGTGGTAGTTGTGCTACTGTTTATGTTGCTTAAATACGGCGAATCTTTTTTTAGGATTAATCATATAACTGTTGATGGGCCGGCAGCAATAGATCGCACTGCCGAGATAGTAGCAGCAGCAGGCATTGAAAAAGGTGCCAGTATATTTCTTATCAGTGAAGAGAAAGTAGCGACAAGTGTTCAACTTGAGTTTCCCTTTCTGAAAGAAGTTACTGTCAGCAGAGCTTTGCCTGATCAAGTTAACATTCATGTAGCAGAAAGAATGCTGGCCGCTTTCGTTGAAAGCGATGGGGGATACTGGTCATTAGATGGGGATGCCCATGTTTTCAGTTACACAAATGAATACAACTCAGAATATCCTCTTGTCCGCGGCCTGGGAGGCGAGATGGTCCTGCCGGATTCTCCTCTGAACTGCCCTCATCGAAAAGATCTTTTACAGAGCTTTTTTGCCATCTGGCCCGGTGAAACAGGCCTTGAGGCAGCAACAATAGATTTAACTGACAACTATAACTTAATCGTTCATACGACAGATGGCCTGGAGATATGGTTTGGTGATGCCCGTAATATGGAATCAAAAGTGAAGCTTCTTCAGTACAGTATTCCACACTTTCAAGATAAGCCGATAACACACCTGGATGTCCGAACCGGGAAAAGGCTTGTTGTTTCCAGAGCTGCCGTGGAACTTGAGAAGGAGGTGGACCCATAAAAAAGGAAATAGTTTATAGATGTTGAATAAGCTAGTAATGTTTTTGCCATGAGAGGAAGGGTAAGGGGGTAAATTAAAAAATGCGAAAGAACTACCTGGTCGCTCTTGATGTAGGCACAGCAGCCGTAAGGGTTGGGTTCGGTGAACCCCGTCCGGATGGAACCGTGAACATCGTCGGTTTAGGATTGAGCCCTTCCGAAGGTGTTCGAAAAGGAGTCATTGTTGATCTGGAAAAGACAGTGGAATCAATTGCCGGTGCTGTAGAGGAAGCTGAAAGAATGGCCGGCTTCAAGATTGATTCAGCTTACCTGGGTTTAAAAGGTCTGCATGTAGATCTGATCAACAATCGGGGCGTTGTGGCTGTATTGTCCGATGATCGGGTTATTACAGAGGACGATCTGGCCAGAGTTCTTCAGGCTGCCAGGGTTATTGCCCTGCCAATGGATCGCGAAATAGTCGATATCATTCCCCGCGAGTACATAGTTGACGGTTTTGACGGCATTAAAGATCCTGTAGGGATGTCAGGGGTGCGGTTGGAAGTAGATGCCCTGGTCGTGACCAGTTTGATCACCTCTTTGCATAACCTCTTACGTTGTGTCAACAGGGCTGGTATAAATGTAAACAGCCTTGTTTTACAGGCACTGGCCAACTCCGAAATATCCCTGTCTGCTGATGAGAGAGATCTTGGTGTTTTTTTGATTGATATCGGTGCCGGAACTACTGAAATCGCCCTTTTCCAACATGGCAAATTGCAAAAAGTTGCTGTTTTCCCGGTCGGTGGTGACTACATTACCTCTGACCTGGCAGCAGGATTAAGAATCAATTATCAAGTTGCCGAAGATTTGAAAAAAGAATATGGCTCAGCCCTGCAGTCACTGGCTGATAGTGAGCCAAAAATAGAAATTAAAACTGTTGGTAGTCACGAAGCAAGCCTGGTTTCAGAAAAAGATATAAATGCTTTCATCGAGCCGAGAGTGCAGGAAATATTCCAGATTGCCAAGGAAGAAATGACAAAAATGGGCTGGCCGGTTTTACCGCCTGCCGGTGTTGTTTTAAGCGGTGGTGTTTCCGCCATGCGAGGCATCAGCGATGTGGCCGGGGATTTTTTTGAAAGCGACCAGATTAGATTGGCTGAATTCGACCTGGTCGGTATTCAGAATCCTACATATTCTACAGTTGTAGGAATGCTTTATTACGTACAGCGTTATCATCCCAGGATGAATATCCATGAACTGGCCAGGGGTGGCAAGAAAAGCGGTCCCGGTTTATGGCAGCGCTTGAAAGATTGGATAGCCGATATTACTGAATAAATAAGCATATCACTCTCAGGAGGTGCTTTAAATGATTGAATTTGATGTTGAAATGGAACAGTTTGCTTCGATAAAAGTAGTGGGTATCGGCGGGGGCGGCAGTAATGCCGTTAACCGCATGATCGCTGCTGGCTTACAGGGAGTAGATTTTTGTGCAGTCAATACCGATGCCCAGGCACTGTACCTGGCCAATGCTGGTATTAAACTGCAAATAGGCGAACATTTAACCAAGGGACTTGGAGCCGGAGCCAACCCGGAAATAGGATTCAAAGCTGCAGAAGAAAGCAGAACAGATATTGAGGCAATGTTGAAAGGTGCCGACATGGTTTTCATTACTGCCGGCATGGGTGGTGGCACTGGCACCGGTGCGGCGCCGGTTGTTGCAGAAATTGCTCAGAAGCTGGGGTCGCTAACGGTAGGAGTTGTTACAAAACCATTCAGCTTTGAAGGGAGAAAGCGTAAGCAGCAGGCTGAAGAAGGGATCGCCAGCCTGCGCAACAAGGTTGATACCCTCATAACCATTCCAAATGATCGCCTGCTTGAAGTTGTCGAAAAGAAAACACCCATTCTCGAGGCATTTCGGGTTGCCGATGATGTGCTCAGGCAGGGTGTTCAGGGTATATCAGATTTAATTGCCGTACCGGGCTTGATCAACCTTGACTTTGCCGATGTCAGAACGATCATGTCGGAAACCGGGCCGGCCCTGATGGGTGTTGGTCAGGGCAGCGGTGAGAATCGAACCATTGAGGCTGCCAGGGCTGCCACTAGCAGCCCTTTACTCGAAACCTCCATCGAGGGAGCAAAAGGTGTGTTAATTAATGTTACCGGTGGTAATGACCTCGGCCTTTATGAGGTGCATGAGGCGGCAGAAATTGTCTCAGATTATGCTGATCCTGATGCCAACATCATTTTTGGTGCCGTAATTGACGAAAATTGCAAAGAATATGTTCGGGTTACCGTAATTGCTACCGGTTTTCACGGGGTCCAGGAAAATGCCAAACCCATTCTTCACGCCGTAGGCAACAGTGCCTATGCCAGGGGTGAAAATCTCGATTCTCCGGCCTGGTCTCGCTGGCAAAATAAGGAAAGAATTGTTAATGAGTAAGGCATTCAATTCTGCTGTGCTTTTTTATCCGACCCTTCCTGCTTTTGGCAGGAAGGGTTTTTTCGTTAAATTAACCCTTTACACACAATATATTGTGGTTTATAATAGGATAACTGCAATATATTGATTGGAGAAGGATAAATGAAATGTCCCTATTGCGGTGAGATGGATACCAGGGTCCTCGATTCCAGGGCTACAAAGGAGTCATCGGCAATCAGGCGCAGGCGGCAGTGTACAGCCTGCAGCAACCGCTTTACAACCATGGAAAAGATTGAAGAGGAGCCGTTGGTAGTTGTAAAACGTGATGGACGCAGGGAATTATTTGATCCTGGTAAAGTTCTGAAAGGACTTTTACTGGCCGGTCAAAAACGAAACATTCCTCTTTCACGTTGGGAGGAAGTTGTTGAGAACCTTGAACAGGAGTTGCGCAGTAGTTATACCAGGGAAGTTGCCGCCGATCAAATTGGTGATATCATTTTAAACAAGTTGCGCACCATAGATGAAGTTGCCTATGTTCGCTTTGCTTCAGTTTTTCGTCAGTTTCCCGATGTCGATACTTTTAAAAGTGAGTTAGAGGAGATGTTAAGAGATAAGAACAAGCCTGACAGGGAGGTTGTTAGATGAACGATCGAACCGCGATGACAAAACAGGACCATAACGGTTTGATGGAGGGCGCTTTCAAGGAGATTCGCAAGCGCGATGGCCGGGTAGTTCCTTTTGATGCAGGAAAAATTACCGATGCCATCTTCAAAGCTGTCAGGGCAGTGGGGGGCAGTGATCGCGGTATAGCCGAAAACCTGACCGGAAAAGTTTTAAAAAGCTTGATCGAACAAACTCAAAATGGTGTAATCCCCACTGTTGAAGAAGTGCAGGATGCTGTTGAAATCGCCCTGATCGAAAACGGCCATGCCCGCACAGCCAAAGCCTATATTCTCTATCGGGACCGGCGCACCCGCATCCGGGAAGGCAAGTCCGAACTGATGGACATAGTTAAAGATATACTGGTTGAAACCAGCCGTGAAAATGCCAATATTAACAATTCGCCTTCGGCAAAGATGCTCCAGATAGCCTCGGCGGCCAGCAAACAGTATTATCTCAGTAACCTTTTACCCGAAGAATATGCCCGCGCTCATGATGAGGGTAGTTTACATATTCACGATCTCGATTACTACAGCAAAACCCTTAATTGCCTGCAAATTGATCTTTCACGTCTTCTACAGGAAGGTTTTAATACCGGTTATGGGTATATCAGACCTCCGAAACGAATTGCATCGGCAGCTGCGCAGGCGGCTATAATACTGCAGAGTAACCAGAATGACATGTTCGGGGGCCAGAGTTTCCCTCATTTTGACCGCAGTATGGGTGAGGCAATGCGCAGTTTTAAGCGTTTACCTGATTATGAAGAAATATATCAGGCCATGGAAGGCTTAATCTATAATCTAAATACTATGTCCAGTCGCGCAGGTGCACAGGTTCCCTTCAGTTCGCTTAATATAGGCAGTGACACTACCGAAGAGGGTAGAATGGTTAGCAGGGCTGTTCTTGAATCTTTTATGCGCGGCCTTGGCCATGGCGAAAGTCCCATTTTCCCCAACCTGGTCTTCAGAATCATGGAAGGTGTTAACCTAAACCCCGTTGATCCTAATCATGATCTCTATAAGTTGGCTATCAGGGTCGCTGCGCGCAGGATGAACCCGACTTTTAGCTTCATGGACAGTTCTTTTAATAAGCCTTATGGCGATGAAGTATCTTACATGGGCTGCCGCACCCGGGTCATTGCCAATCGTCATGGACCGGAAGTTTCTGCCGGCAGGGGAAACATAGCCCCGGTTACCCTGAACTTGCCCCGGCTGGCTTTAGAGTGCCGGGGGCAGCAGGAACTCTTTTTTGTTCAACTAGATCGCTTAATGCGCATTGCAGCACGTCAACTATTGCACCGGTTCGAGGTGCTCTCGAGATTAAAAGTCTGTGATCTTCCTTTTCTGATGGGACAAAAACTCTATCTTGGTTCAGATAGTCTTACTCCCGGAGATTCCATTCGTGATGTGATTAAACATGGAACTCTCGCGATCGGTTTTATCGGCCTGGCAGAAACTCTTCATTTAATGCTCGGCAGGCATCATGGTGAAGGCCGGGAAGCTATTGACCTTGGTCTGAAAATTGTTGAACACATGCGCAAGCGTGTGGACAGTTATGCTGCAGAATACGATCTCAACTTTGTCCTGGTGGCCACCCCGGCCGAAGGTCTGGCCGGTCGTTTTGTGGCCATGGACCGGGAACGCTTCGGGGTTATCCCTGGCGTTACCGATAAAGGGTATTACAGCAATTCTTTTCATGTGCCTGTTTATTACACCATGTCGATGTTTGATAAAATAACCATAGAAGGCCATTTTCATAAACTTTGTAACGCCGGGCATATCAGCTACACTGAATTGGAAGCACCCCCTGTTGACAATCTCGAGGCGGTAGATCGGATTATTCGTAAAATGGCGGCCGCTGATTTTGGTTACGGGGGAATTAACTACCCTCTGGATGAATGCCGTAGCTGTACTCGTAGTGGTGTTTTTAACCAAAGCTGCCCTCATTGCAATAGCCCCGACATCCGGCGTATTCGCCGCATAACAGGTTACCTGTCGACTGATCAGCGCTTTAATGAGGCAAAGCTGAGCGAACTTAGAGACAGGCGGGTTCACTTCGTGCCCGGTGAGTGGCAGTGATTATTAAAGTGGCTGGATTCCAGGCTGAAAGTATAGTAGACGGTCCGGGTATTCGTTTTACCGTTTTCCTGCAGGGCTGTTCTCATCGCTGTCAGGGATGTCACAATCCTGAGACCCATGATCCCGCGGGTGGCAGCGAGTTTTCAGTTTCAGAAATCCTGACTCGCCTGAATTACGCTACAGACATTGATGGCGTAACTCTTTCCGGCGGAGAACCCTTTGAACAGGTTACCCCTGCAGCATTTTTGGCTAAAAAGATCAGTGAGCTTGGTTATAACCTTGTCATTTACAGTGGCTACACCTTTGAAGAGCTTTCTAGAAAAGCTAACCACGATCAGGACGTGCGTTCTTTGCTGCAAGCCGGAAACATCCTTGTTGATGGACCATTCATGCTGGCTGAGAAAGACTTAACCCTTGCTTATCGCGGGTCTAAAAACCAGCGCCTGATTGACCTGCCGCAGGCCTTACGGGAAGGTAAGCCTGTATCGTGGAATAGCTTTCTCTCTGAGAAAGGTTCTGCGGCATTGGTGAGGTGATTCAGATCGAACTATACCGTGATGGTAAACTGGCTTACCTGCATGCTTCTCTGCTCGCAACAGGCGGTTTGGCTGATCATGCTTTCTCAACCCGCCTTGGCGGGTGCAGTGCAGGTGCTATGTCTACCTTGAACACGGCTTTTCATACCGGTGACAGTGAAGCTAACGTTCTGGAAAACAGGTCTCGTTTTTTTTCTCTCTTCAATTACGATTATCGGGATTTGATTGCACCTGTCCAGGTTCATGGTACCGGGTTAATGGTAGTAAATGATACGCAGCGAGGGGAAGGGGCTTTGTTTGCCGGTTCCCGGATCAGGTGTGACGGTCTGATTTCTACTGAACCCGGTTTAATCCTGACGGCTTATGCTGCCGACTGCTTGCTTATTTATCTTGTCGTGCAAAACAAGCCGCTGGTTGCCCTGGCCCATGCCGGGTGGCGGGGAACACTGGGGGGTATGGCCGGCGGACTGATTAATTACCTGGAAAGCCTCTTCGGCGTAGAGCCGCAATATATATTGACAGCGCTTAGTCCTGCCATCTGTAAAAAATGTTACCAGGTTTCCACTGACGTGGCAGACCTTTTCGTCGCTGCAGGCTGGAACAGCTCTCAATACCTGGAGAAAAGCGATAAAGATAAGTGGCAACTTGATCTGGCTGCGATCAATAAAGCCCAACTTTTGCAAGCCGGGATCAAAGAAACAAACCTGGCTACAGGTAACTGGTGTACTTCCTGCGACCGGGAATTATTCTATTCATACCGCAGGGAAAATGGGATAACTGGTAGGATGATCGGTTTTATTAGTCTGAAATAATTTTTTGGGAGCTGAAACCTTGCCGGATAAAGGACGAAAAAAGCGCAGGCAGCGTTTCGAAGTTATTAAAGGGGAAGGGAAACGTTTTAGCTTCACTGCTATCAGGCAGGCATTTATTTTTTACCTCTTTTTGCTAATCGCCCTGGCTATAATAGCCCAGCTGGGCTATCATTGGCTTGGCGAGCAGTTTCTGGCCTGGCAGTTGCAGGTTATTACTGCTGAGCCGGGAATAATGCAGGAGGAGGTTGCTGTGGAAGGTGTTGTAACCAGGAACGAAGAGACTTTTGAAGCTCCCTCCAGTGGGCTGGTAACCTATATGGCCATTTCCGGTGAAAGGATTCCTCCAGGCAAAGAATTGATTACCATCGGGGTAATATCGCGCTCTGACCTGGAAACTCTGGTTGGCTCGGATGAAATAGAAGCTATAGAAGAAGATCCAGATGAAGTACTTCTTGATCGATTTCTAAGTTACTGGCAGCAATTATTTCTGTCCGGAAATGAAGGTAATGACGAAAGAGACAGCGAAAATGAAGAGCAAGGAAGGGAAGTCTTTGTAGACTTTCTAACGGAATTGGAATTTGCTGAAGAGGTAACTGTTTACAGTGATCAGCCCGGCTTCCTCTCTTTTTATATTGACGGTTGGGAAAATTACAATAGCGCAATGAGCCCTGAAAACATCGGAAACTTTGTTGACATCCGGGAGGGCACTGCTCTTCTCGAGGGAGAATTGGTGCGAAGCGGACAGCCTGTTGTCAAAATAGTTGATAATTGGCAGTGGTATTACAGTCTGGTTTTACCCTTACATCCGGGCCGCTCGCTGACCGAACTGCCTACTATCGACATTGAATTTTCTTTCAATCCCGGCGAGCTTGTCGGAGCAGTACTCTATCACTTTGAAATTGATGACACCAAACATGAGGTTTTCCTGACCTACATGATCGAAAAGCAAATAACCGGTTTTGATCGGATCAGGTGGACAGAAGCTATCTTGCATTACAATCGCCTCGAAGGGGTAATTGTTCCCGCCGAAGCAATCATAGAGAGGGAAAACGGCCCGGGTGTTTATCTGAATCATGGTGGAAGAGTTGTTTTTCAGCCGGTTACGATTATCAAGCGGCAGGATGAAAACGTTTTAGTAGAGGGCATGACTCCCTATAGCCGGGTGATCAGTCGTCCGGAATTGGTTCAGGAAGGGCAGCGTTTAAACTAAGCAAAAAATGAGAGGTTATACCAAAGGATGCTGGCAGAAAACTATCAAAATGTATTACAGCTTATTGACGAAGCGGCAGCGAGGTCAGGGCGTTCATCTGAAGAGGTGAAGATTATTGCCGTGACCAAGACTGTTGGTCCTGAGAAAGTTCGCGAAGCGATTAAACTGGGTCTTACAGATTTTGGTGAAAATAGGGTCCAGGATGCTGCTGAAAAGGTGGCAACCATAACCGGAGTTAGATGGCATTTTATCGGACACCTGCAATCAAACAAAGCCAGGGATGTTTTGCCGGCCTATTGCATGATTCATTCACTTGACCGTATCTCTCTGTCTGAAGCTTTGCAGAAATGTGCAGAAAAACTTGCCTTGGAAGTAGAGGTATTAATTCAGGTTAATGTATCCGGTGAAGAGAGCAAGTTTGGCCTGGATCCGGAAGCAGTGCCTGCTTTTATTTCCCGTTTGCAACAATTCAATCGCCTTAAAATATCCGGCTTAATGACCATGGCTCCTTTTGTGGAAGATCCGGAGGAAGTCAGGGTCTATTTTCGAAACCTGCGATTATTACGTGACAGCCTGGTGAAACCCGGCCTGGAGTTACCTGAGTTGTCAATGGGCATGACCAATGATTTTGTCGTTGCCGTAGAAGAAGGAGCTACCATGGTTCGTATCGGCAGCGCGCTCTTTAACTAAAATGTGGGGCAGGTGAGTAATATCAATATCCTGTTAGACGGCTTGTTAATTTTCATGAGACTTTATTATTTTGTTCTATTTGCCAGAATCATTCTTTCCTGGTTTATGGTTGGCGGAGGTGGCGGTAACCCAACTATTGAATCTGTTTACCGGGTAGTCTACGGACTGACCGAACCAGCACTGGCTCCCCTGCGCAGGGTGATTCCATCGATCAACGTCGGTGCCGGTCAACTTGATCTATCGCCCATCGTACTGCTGATCCTGGTCAGGTTAGCTGAAAATTTAATTCTTAACATGCGTTTTTAGCAGGAACAACCGTACACTGAAACTATAGCTGAGCAATTATGTCAATTTTAGCATAGCAATTTATTGCATGCCAATTAAGTTTGCCCTGATTTTAAGGGGAGATTTTACAGGCAGGTGCTCACAGATCCTTACTCCGGCATACTGGAGGCAGAAAGATGACTGGTACAGGACCACTAACTGATGGAGAGAAAAAATGGCAGCTCCATTTTGAACGCAGGCTTGATCAACTGGGGGAGGCAGAATCATTCAGTACCTCTTTTCTGGATCCCCGCCAACTGGAATTGGCTGAGGCAATCCTGCGTAAGAGAAAAGGACTTTCATATACTGTATTTGGTGGCTATCCCAATGCTGAAAGAAATGTCCTCTCTGTTTTTCCCGCTCAGCAAAAAGGGAAACTACCCGACCTGACTGTAGTAAAGGTTGATTGGAACAGCCGGGACTATTCTCCCGGTCACCGCGATCTGCTTGGTGCTATATTAAGCCTGGGGTTTCGCCGCGATCAGATTGGCGACATTATTCTTCTCGAAGATGGCGGTGCAGCCATAATGCTTGCTGCTTCTAAAGCTGATTTTGTGTGCGCTCAGCTTGTGCAGGTCGGCAGCCTGCCAGTGGTCTGTTCAATTTTTGATTCCGAACAACTGCCCCTTGCCAGGGATGATGGCAGGGAAATAAAGGGCACTGTAGCCAGTCTCAGGGCTGATGCAATAATCTCGCTCGGCTTTGGCATTCCCAGATCAAGAGTAGCTCTCCTGATTAAGGGAGGTATTGTCAGGGTTAACTGGCGGGCCATCAGTTCACCTTCTTTAAAACTTCAAGCGGGCGACCAGGTATCATTGAAGGGAAAAGGACGCTTAGTTATTTGTGCTGTGCAGGGCGAAACTCGTAAAGGGAGGATTCATGTGAGACTGAAAAAACATGTTTAAAGAGGCAGGAAAAGGTGTCTGCTTGTCGAAGTTTGCCCTCATTGATTGAATCGGAATATTATTTAGGGAGGTATTTACTGATGACAATTACGTCGCTAGATATTCAGAATAAAGAATTCGAACGTTCTTTCCGCGGTTATGATATTGAAGATGTTGATGAATTCCTGGATCAGGTTGCCAAGGATCTCGAGGAACTGATGCGGGAAAACGCAGAGTTGAAAGATAATCTTGTTCAGCTCCAGGAGAAAAATAAAAATTACCAAAAACTTGAAGAAACGATGCATAATGCTATTGTAGTTGCCCAGGAAACTGCGGAAGAAGTTAAGCTTACTGCCAGGCGTGAAGCTGATTTAATCAGAAGGGAAGCAGAGAATCAGGCCAGTCATATTGTTGAGGAAGCCCGCTATCGGGCCGGAAAAATTATGACTGAAAAGGAAGAGCTCTTTAAGCAGGCCCAGGTTTTTAAAATGCGTTTTCGCTCTTTCATTGAAGCCCAGCTAAGCGCATTAGAAAATGAAGATTGGCTCGAAGAGGCAAAAAAGTATCAGGCTTCGGAAAAAACTGTGCCCAGGGTCGGCGATTCAATTGAGACTGAGAAGGAAAATAAATTCTCTGCCGGGCTTGAATCTGAGCCACCCTTGGATAGCCCTCGATCTGAACCAAAACCGGAAATAAAGCCCGAACCGTCATTCAGTCCAGATCCGGACCTTGATTTCGATCGGGATCCTGAATTCTAAATTAAGATCAACTGCATATTGATTTAATCTAGCGGACATGCTAAAATTTAGCGCAAATGCAATGATCGGGACATAAAGGCGGTTTTAGACTTATCCAGAGAGCCGGTAGAAGGTGAAAGTCCGGTTAAGCACAGCCGCTGCTAATCACCCGTGAGCTTCCGTGCCAAATCTTTTTCCAAAGAAAGTAGTCACGGACGGCTGTCACCGTTACAGACCGGAGAGAAAAAATGGTCTGGCTGCTTATTACCAGGCTATAAGGGTGGTACCGCGATAAAACTCGCCCCTGAAGGGGCGTTTTTTTATAAAACAGCCCCAGAAACGGGGACGGTTCTTGCTTCAGGTGAAAACACCTTATTAGAGAACCGAAACTGCAGTTGTAGAGTTTTATGGTTGACCAGAATTGAGAACCGTCCCCGTTTCCGGGGATTAGTTATATTTTATTGGAGGCGATTGACAATGGATTACCGGGACACGCTAAGCCTGCCCCAGACTGAGTTTCCGATGAGGGCCAATCTGCCCGTACGAGAGCCGGAAATATTAAAGCAGTGGGAGGCTATCGATATTTACGGTCTGGCTCGCGATAAGAGTAGAGGTGCGCCTCTTTACATCTTGCATGACGGACCTCCCTATGCCAATGGCGACATCCACATGGGGACCGCACTCAATAAGGTGCTTAAGGACATCATCAATAAATATAAAACCATGCGTGGTTTTGATTGCCCCTATGTTCCTGGCTGGGACACGCATGGGTTACCGATTGAACACCAGATTATCAAAACAGAGAAAATAAACCGCAAAGAAATATCCGCCTTAGAATTTCGCAGGATGTGTCGTGACTATGCCCTGAAGTATGTTGATATCCAGAGAGGGCAATTTATAAGGCTGGGAGTGCGTGGTGACTGGGAAAACCCCTACCTGACCCTTGCACCTGAATTTGAAGGTCGCCAGATCAAAGTATTTGGCACTATGGCCGAGCGAGGGTTTATTTACAAGGGCATGCGCCCGGTCTACTGGTGTGCTAGTTGTGAAACGGCACTTGCCGAAGCTGAAATTGAATATGGTAACAAGGTTTCGGAATCGATCTATGTAAAATTTCCGGTAGTTGATGATCGCGGCTTGCTTGACGGGGCAGATAAGACCTATTGTCTAATCTGGACAACCACTGCCTGGACGATACCGGCCAACCTGGCTATAGCCGTTCATGCAGATTTTGATTATGTCCTGGTCGATACAGGCTCCGAAAAATACCTTTTGGCCGAAGGTTTGCTGGATGAAGTGAGGCAGGTGTCCGGAGCAGAACAACCCTGGAGAATCATCAAAAGTTACAAGGGCAGTGAGCTTGTCGGCATTCGCTGCCGGCACCCCCTTTATGAGCGCGAATCGATCCTGCTTACCGGCGACCATGTCACCTTAGAACAGGGAACAGGCTGCGTGCACATAGCCCCCGGCCACGGTCATGAAGACTTTGCCATCGGTCAGGCCAATAACTTGCCTGTTTTAAGTCCTCTTGATGATAGCGGCTTTTTCACCGAAGAAGCAGGGCAGTATGCCGGAATGCGCTTTGACGATGGTGGCAGAAAAGTCACCGCCGATTTAAAAGCCGGAGGGGCCCTGATTAGCGCTTTACCCTTTGAACACCAGTATCCAAACTGCTGGCGATGTAAACAACCCGTTCTTTACCGTGCTACCGAACAATGGTTTGCCTCGATCGACGGGTTCCGTAAAGAAGCTCTGGAAGCTATCAAAAAAGTGCACTGGACTCCATCCTGGGGTGAAGAGCGAATTTATAATATGATTTCAGAGCGTCAGGACTGGTGCATTTCAAGACAGAGGGTTTGGGGCATGCCCATTCCTATCTTTTATTGCTCTGGTTGTAACGAGGCTATTATAAATGAAGAAACCATTGAGGCTGTCAGCGCCCTTTTCAGCCGGGAAGGTTCAGATGCCTGGTTTGCCCGTGAGGCTTCAGAAATACTACCTCCCGGGTTTAAGTGTTCTCACTGCGGCCACGACCAATTCAGGCAAGAAACAGACACTATGGATGTCTGGTTTGATTCCGGCTCCAGCCATGCAGCCGTTCTTGAAACCCGTCCTGACATGCGTTGGCCGGCCGATCTTTACCTGGAGGGCAGTGATCAGTACCGCGGCTGGTTTCATTCTTCTTTGCTTACGGCAGTGGCGACAAAGGGTGAACCTCCCTATAACGCGGTTCTCAGCCATGGATGGGTTGTCGATGGCGATGGGAAAAAAATGTCAAAATCCTTAGGCAATGTCATTGCCCCTGAAAAGATTATCAAACAGTATGGCGCAGATATCTTGAGACTGTGGGTTTCCTCGGCCGATTTTACCAGTGATATTCATCTTTCGCAGGATATTCTCAAGCAGCTGGTTGAGGTATACCGAAAAATTCGCAACACCATTCGTTTTCTTCTCGGCAGTTGCTTTGATTATGAACCACAGAGCCAGGCAGTAGATTATGGTGCCATGGAAGAAATAGATCGCTGGGCTCTCAGCCGTTTAAGCAGGCTTGTCGAAAAGGTGACCCTGGCTTATGAAAAATACGAATATCACCAGTTCTTCCATGCCCTGCACAATTTTTGTGTGGTTGATATGAGCAACCTATACCTGGACATGATCAAAGATCGCCTATATTGTTCGGCTCCCAATGACCAGTTGCGCCGCTCAGCCCAAACAGCCATGATGATTATTCTCGAACAGCTGGTTCTTTTAATGGCACCTATTCTTACCTTTACGGCCGAGGAAATATGGCACCAATTACCTGCCCGTAAAACGGCAAGTGTTCAACTGGCCGAGTGGCCGCAGCCTGATCCGGCCTGGGTTGACCGGGAGCTTGAACAGAATTGGAAGAACCTGCTAGCGGTGCGGGAAGAGGTAACCTGGGCCCTGGAACAGGCCCGAAAAGAGAAGGTTATCGGTGGTTCTCTGGAAGCTTCAGTGACGTTGTGGATAGATGATCCGCAACACGAGCGCTTAACTAAATACCGTGATTTTCTCCCGGTTCTTTTTATAGTCTCGGAAATTAATTTTGTAAAAGGCAGGGGCCAGGCTCCGGCCGATGCATTAAAGGGCCAGTCCTTTCCGGTTACTATCCTGGTTGAAAAGTCTGCCGGCCACAAATGCCCGCGTTGCTGGATCTATACTAATACTGAAAAGGAACTGTGCCCGCGCTGTACTGATGTGATTTCCAGGATCTAATAAGCCAGCCCCGGGGGCCCGGCTTTATATCCAGGAAATCTTCGGGCAACCGGTTTCCCTGCGAACAGGCCGGTTTTAAACTATTGCTGGAGGTTTATGACTTGCATTTACTGCTAATCGTTATCATCGTGGTTCTTGCTGATCAGGGTACCAAGTACCTGGTTTCATCTCTTATGGAACTCGGTCAGTCGATCACCCTGATTGATAATTTTTTATATATAACCTATGTGCGTAACCCCGGGGCTGCTTTCGGCATGTTCCCCTACCAGACTGCTTTTTTTATTGCTGTTACTCTGATTGTTACCGCTTTAATCCTATATTACTACCGTGTTTTATCCAGCAATCACCGCTGGTTGAAATTTGGCCTGGCCCTGCAGCTGGGTGGCGCTTTCGGAAACCTGATTGACCGGGTTACCGGAGGTTATGTTGTCGACTTTATTAACTTTACCATCTGGCCACCTGTTTTTAACCTTGCCGATTCCGCAATTGTGATCGGGATTACCATCTTTTTAATCGCCTTCTGGCGGGATCCTGAATTACTTGGTAAGAGGAGCTGATTTCTTGTATCCGGAAATATTTAGTATCGGAAGACTAACCATTCATGCATACGGACTGATGATTGCTCTGGCTATAGTTGTGGCGACCCTGGCTATTTACAGGGAAGCCCCACGGGAAAAAATTAATCCTGATCATGTTCTTGAAGCGATAATCGTAGCCGCCCTGTCAGGGTTGCTTTGTGCCAGGATTCTTTACATTGCCCTTAACTGGCAATATTACAGTAACCAACCATTTTCGGCTTTTTTCACCCAGTTTGAAGGTCTCTCTTTTTATGGAGCTCTGATTGGCGGTGCCATAGCCTTATATTTATGGTGCCTCTGGCGCAAGCTAAATTTTCTCAGAATGGCCGATCTTCTTGCTCCCTACCTTGCCCTTGGTTATGCTTTTGGGCGTATCGGCTGTTTTCTGAACGGATGCTGCTACGGCGTCGAATCTACCGTTCCATGGGCCCTGCCTATAAACATGGCCGACCCGGTTTTGCGCCATCCTGTTCAGCTTTATGCCGCGCTGGGTGCAATGATCATTTTCATAATACTGAAATTTATGCGCCCGAGACGACCTTTTGTCGGTTTTATCCTCATCGCCCTTTTTGTCCTCTATGGCCTGATGCGCTTTACTGTTGAGTTTTTCCGTTACGGTGAGGATTTTTGGCTGGGTCTATCCGATGCCCAGGTATTCAGCCTGGTGATTTCTATTCTGGCCCTGACTTTAATTATTGTTTTTCTCTTTACCCGAAAAAGTGAAAACCAGGCCGCTGAACAAAAAGTTGCCGGAACTCGCTCGAGGCAAAGCAGAAAAAAGGCGAAAAAGGCTAAAAAGGCTGAAAAATAATGAAGCAGGAAGATCTGGAAAGGCCGGCTGTCAGGCTGGTAGTTACTGCTGCAGAAGCAGGGTGTCGTCTCGATCTTTTTTTGGCAGAAAGGGTGGCAGGTTTGTCACGCAGCCAGGCTCAAAAGCTGCTACGATCAGGCGTGGTTTTTATTAATGAGCAGCCCTGTTTAGATAAAAATTACCGTCTGCAAGAAACCGACCTGGTTGGTTTGACGATGCCTGAACCGGAAGAGACAATGATAGAGCCGGAGGATATCCGGCTCGCTGTTGTTTATGAGGACAGGGATCTGCTGGTGGTCGATAAGCCGCGCGGTATGGTTGTTCACCCTGCCCCCGGCCATAGCCGGGGAACCCTGGTCAATGCCCTGCTTAACCATTGCGATGATCTATCCGGCATTGGCGGTATCAGGCGTCCCGGTATTGTTCATCGCCTTGATAAGGATACCTCCGGCCTGCTTATCGTGGCCAAGAATGATCTGGCCCATCGTCGCCTCTCTGCACAGTTGAAAGCCAGGGTTATCAACCGTGAATACATAGCCCTGGTTAATGGGCTGGTCAGGCCTGCTCATGGACGCATAGAAGCCCCTGTTGGGCGACATCCGGTGCATCGTAAGAAGATGGCCGTAGTGGAAAGCGGCAGGGAAGCGGTAACCCGTTACAGAACTATCAAAACATACCATCGCTACAGCCTGCTGCAGCTTCAGCTGGAAACAGGGCGAACTCACCAAATCAGGGTCCACCTCTCTTACCTGGGCTACCCGGTTGTTGGTGATCTCCTCTATGCAGGTAATCTCAGCGGTGGTTTGCCGGCAGAACTGGTTTTTCCCCAGGCGCTTCATGCCCGCAGGATTTCCTTTACTCATCCTGTTAGCGGTATAAAAATGAGCTTTTCGACACCTTTACCACCTGAATTTGCCGGGCTGCTGCTCTGGCTAAAAGAACAGGCTAAACCATAGTATCGCTGAAAAAGGGTGGCTGTCAAATAAGTTGATCACCACTAGTAAGAACTGTGACCAGGTAACTGGACAGGACACCAGGTTGCTCTATGATGAGGGTGCAATTATTGAACTGCTACTTTGCTGACCGGGTACTGGATTCAGTCCAGTGTTAAAGGGCTGCTAGTGATCTTCAAGCCCGAACTGCTTTAGCATCTCTTTGTTCTGGGGATTGACCGTTATGGTCTTATAGTTTTCATAAAAAACAAAACCGGGCTTGCCCCCGGGGCGTCTGCGCACATGCCTCACCTCGGTATAGTCGACTTCTACAGCCTTGCTTGTCCTGCCCTTACTGAAATAGGCAGCCAAAAAAGCTGCTTCCTCGAGATCTTCCGGGGGCGGGGGGTAGGGGACTTCCTTCAGAATTACGTGACTTCCAGGCAGTTGCCTGACATGTAACCATGTATCACGACGCACAGCCGCCTTGAAGGTGACATAATCATTTTGGCGGTTGTTTCTGCCAAGCAACACTGTATGACCCGTCGAAGTTTTAAAGGTAAGAGGTTTGGGTTGCCCATAGTTTTTCCGCTTTTCCTTGCCTTTTCGCCGGATATACCCTGCTGCGATCATTTCTTCGCCTACTTCTTCGAGGACTTCCTCGCTGCTGCTTTCGATGGTGTAGATCAATCCCTGGCAATATTCAATTTCAGCGGCAGTTAAGTGCAGCTGCCTGCGAATTTTCGCTTGCCCCTTTTTCGCTTTCTGGTAACGACTAAAATGCTGCTGAGCGTTGGCGCTTACTGACTTAGCGGGGTCAAGAGGGACGGTAACCATCTCTTCCTGGTTATAGAGATGTGGCAAAACAACATGTTCCGTCCCTTTGCTGACCTGGTGGCTGTAAGCCAGCAATAATTCTCCGTAGAGGCGATGCTGTTCAGCTTGTTCTGCAGCATCCATTTCTTTTTGTTGTTCCGCCCGTTTTTTTTGCAGCATGGCAAGGCGTTTACTAACGGCATGCTGCAGTTGCCGCCTGGCCTCTTCTATCCTCTTTGAAGCGATTAGTTGATCGTAAAAATGTTCGAGCATTAAATTAACCGAATCGTAAGGCAACTGTAGATCTTTCTTCAGGTGCTGCAGGGGTATGGCAGCAAAAACCTTACGATCGGGAAGCATTACCGGCTTTGATCTGGCGTCATAATTCCCGGAAAAAAGGTTTTTTATCAGCCAGAAAAGTTTTTCTTCACGATCATTGTTGCTGTCTTTATCGTCATCCAGGCTCCTGTAAAACAGTTCCTGGGCGATAAGGGGGCTGAGGCCCTTGACCAGATTGATAAGCGCCTGTTCCTCGCCCTGGCCAGCTTTGCTCAGTCTTTGCAGGCCTTCTGAAAATGAAAGGTAATCCATCGTCAGCGGGTTTAGTTTTTTTTGCGGAGGTACGGGAATATATTTTTCACCGGGGAAGATGGCTCGTAGTGGATTTTTCTCCCACGATGCCATCCTGAATGCACCGAGAATATAATCGCGATTATCGAGCAGAATAAGGTTGCTGCGGCGTCCCATAATTTCCGCGATCAGTTTAACCGCCGGCATGCCTTCGGGTGGATCAAAGTCAATATGGAGAATTCTTTCCAGCGGTGGGTTGGAAAGCCCAGTTACCCTCGCGCCTACCAGGTATTTGCGCAAAAGCATACAAAAAGGCGAAGGTTCAATGTTACTCCGATAGCGTTTGTCGGTCTTATGTACCCTTGCCCATTGCGGATCCAGGGAAAAGAGCAACCCAGGCTGTTCTCCACCGCTGTAAAGGTGTATTACCAGCAGGTTCCTTTCCGGTTCATAGACACGTTGCACCGAAGCACCTGTTAGTTTTTTATTAAGCTCGGCAGTGACTGCTGCCATGATTAAGGAATCAAAAGACATTATTATTTCTCTCCCGGCATTCAGTATAATTCTTATCCCCGGTGATGGCAAATAGTCAGGAGTTCAAAACAATTATTGCATCTTGAGATCAACCTGGTTTGATGTTAATATTAACGCAGCAATTAAGCGCTTCTTAAAAATGAGGTATGCAGGTATGATCAGCAGCATGACCGGGTATGGACGAGGTAGTGGTAAAAAAAATGGTTTTACTTTTTTAGTTGAACTGCGATCTGTTAATCATCGTTATGCCGATATTGTCCTGAGATTGCCTCGAGAGCTGTATGCCTTAGAAGACCGCATGCGCAAGTTTCTTCAAGATGCGATCAAGCGTGGTCGGGTAGAGGCCAACCTGGTCCTGGAGGAAATGCCTGCCGGTTTACGCCAGGTTAAGGTAAACTACGATTTAGCCAAAGATTATTACCATGCCCTGCAAGCCCTGGCCGATCATCTTGCCATAGCCGAAAAGGTAACCTTGCGGCACTTGCTTCAGATGCCTGAGCTATTCAGGCCTGAAGGGATCAGTCTGACTGAAGAGCAGGTCTGGCCTGCCATTGACGAAGCCATGGAAGAAGCACTGGCTCAATTGTTAAAGCAACGCCGCAGCGAAGGAGAGAATCTCTATCGAGATTTAAGCGAAAGGAGCAGAAAACTGGCAGGTATGGTGGAAGATGCATCAGAACTTGCCGAAAAGGCAAAAGATGAGTGTCGCCTGCGGACAGAGCAAAAATTCAAGGAGCTATTGCACGGTCAGTTCGAGGAAACAAGGCTGCTGATGGAGTGTGCATTCTTGGTTGAGCGGATGGGTGTTGACGAGGAACTGGTCAGGTTGCAGAGTCATATCGAGGCTTTTAAAACAGCAATGGAGAGCTCTGATCCTGCCGGCCGGAAACTTGATTTTATTGCGCAGGAAATGTTTCGGGAAATTAATACTATTGGTTCCAAGGCCGGAGATTATAAGATAACTAATATCGTGGTAGAACTGAAAGCAGAACTGGAGAAAATACGCGAGCAAATTCAAAATTTAGAGTAAAGGCCCGGAAGGGAGATTATCATGGCGATCAAACTGATCAATATCGGATTTGGAAACATTGTATCGGCAGGCCGTATAATTGCTATTGTCAGTCCCGAGTCAGCACCGATAAAAAGAGTGATCAGTGAGGCCCGCGACGGCGGCAATCTCATTGATGCCACTTACGGCAGGAGGACAAGGGCGGTAATTGTTGCCGACAGCGGTCACATTATCCTATCTGCTGTTCAGCCGGAAACGGTGAAGCATCGCCTGCAAGCCTGTGAAAACACAGGTGATCATGCCGATCTGGAGTAGATCGACAGGGAGTGTATCAATCTGATGGCTGGTGGCATCCTCTTAATCATATCCGGTCCTTCAGGTGTCGGCAAAGGAACGGTTTGTCGTCATCTCCTGACCATAAGAAAGAATTTGAAACTTTCCGTTTCAACTACTACCCGGTTACCTCGTCCGGGAGAGGTGGACGGAAGAGAATATGATTTCACTACTGTTCCTCTTTTCAAGGAGATGATTGAAAAGGGCTCCTTTCTTGAATGGGCTATTGTTCACGGCGACTATTACGGTACTCGGCTGCAGATAGTTGAGGGAGCCCTCAGGCGCGGTGAAGAGCTTATTTTGGAGATAGATGTGCAGGGCGCAGCCCAGGTGAGGAAAAAGGCGATTAATGCCGTTTCAGTATTCCTGGCACCACCATCACTGAAAGCCCTTGAAGAAAGAATTACCGGGCGGGGGACTGAAGATGCTGGGAAAATCCAGCGCCGTCTTGAAACCGCCCGCCAAGAAATGGGATTTTATCAGCTCTACGATTACCTGGTCGTAAACGATACGGTGGAAGAGGCGGCAGCATTGATTACTTCAATAATCGATGCCGAAAAATGCCGCATCAGTCGCGGCATTCGTCCACCGGGCTGGGGAGGTGAATAGCAATGATTTACCCTTCAATTGATCTTCTGCTCGATAAGGTTGACAGCAAATATACCCTGGTTATTTCAGCAGCAAAAAGGGGCCGCCAGCTTCGCAACGGCAGCAAAAAAACGATTAAAGAAACGTACCAGAAAGATGTCACCACGGCTCTGCATGAAATTGAAGCAGGCAATATCGAATATGAGCGTATTCGTGACGGTATTAAATAGGAGTGTTTTTATTGCATAAGGTAGTCCTCGGTATAACCGGCGGTATTGCCGCCTACAAGTCAGCTGAACTGGCCCGGCTTTTTGTTCGTAGCGGGGTGGAAGTGCAGGTGATCATGACTGCGTCGGCAACAGAGTTTATTTCTTCCCTGACGATGCAAACTCTTACAGAAAGACCGGCCTTTGTCGAAATGTACTCTCCACGAACCGGAGAAAAAATCCGCCATATCAACCTTCTTGATGGGGCGGATCTTTTTGTGATAGCACCGGCATCAGCGAATACTATTGCCAAAATGGCTTCCGGTCTTGCCGATAACCTTCTCACTACCACTTACCTTGCCGCAGACTGTCCCGTTGTTGTTGTCCCATCCATGAATGTCAATATGTTTAAGCACCCTACTCTTAAAGAAAATATTTCCAGGCTGCGCTCGCATGGCTGTCTGATCATGGATCCGGCCAGCGGGGAATTGGCCTGTGGCGTATATGGAAGCGGACGGATGCCCGAGCCGGACGATATCTATGCCTTTTGCCGCAAGGCGCTGACAAAAAAAGATTACCATGCCATGAAAGCGCTTGTTACCGCCGGACCGACGCGTGAACCCCTTGATCCTGTGCGTTATCTCAGCAATCCGGCAACCGGGAAAATGGGTTATGCCCTGGCCGGGGCTTTAGAACAACGTGGTGCCGCAGTAACACTGATTAGCGGGCCGACGCATCTGAATCCACCGCCAGGGGTAAAACTGGTTCCGGTCGTTACTGCCGGTGAAATGCACGCCGCTGTTTTTGAAAATTACGAAGAAAATAAGTTGATTATTAAAGCGGCCGCCGTTTCAGATTTTCGCCCTCTTCTGACCAGGGATCATAAAGTGAAGAAAAAGAGCGCCTCATTAAGCCTCGAACTGGCGCTAAATCCCGATATATTGTATGAACTCGGTGAACGCAAGGGTGATCGCGTCCTGGTCGGTTTTGCCGCTGAAACAGAAGCTGCAGTTGAAAATGCCCGTGATAAATTGCTGCATAAGAATCTCGATCTGATTATCGTCAATAACCTCAATGAGCCGGGAGCGGGGTTTGCCGTCCAGACCAACAAGGTAATGATTATCGATCGTCAGGGCCAGGTTCAAGACCTACCCCTGATGGACAAAGAGCAGCTGGCCCACCGTATTCTCGATCGGGTTGCTGCTTTACTGCCGGCATAGCCTGGTTCAAAGATTAAAAATATTTGCAACTGCCCAGTCTGGAACAGCCGTACACTTAAACTACAGCTGAGCAGCTAAAAATATTTCAAAAAACCAACTCAAGCAGGAGCGGGGTTATCATAATCTCGATAAAAGCTGCCAGCAACAGGAGCAATACTACCAGGGGCAGCACTGAAATTGCTTCTTTCCAGATAAAGCGAAAACTTTCCAGGCGGGTTTTCCCCGAAAGGGGAGAGGCGATACAGTGATAACCGAATTTCAGGCCGATAGCTGCACAGAGGAAAAAAGCGAAGAGTTCAAAAATACCATGCGGTAAAATACCAAAAACAACAATCTGCAGCAAGAGCAGTGGATCATTACCGGCGCTAAGGGCCAGTAACATACCAACTAGAGCACCGTTCAGCCCCAGGGTGATCAGGGGAGATATACCGGCGACGACCCCGAAAATAAGCATTTGAGCCATCGAGATATAATTATTCATAAAAACCAGCAGGGCGCTGATGACAGGGTTGTTCTCGAAAATAAAGGTGACCATTTCCTGGAGTTGAACCAGATGACTGTCCAGCATTTCTTCAACTTCGGGGTCGGAGGGCATACTGCTGAAGAAAAAAACAAGAGCAAAAAACATGAAGATTCCTACTGCCATGATCAGCCAGTTGCGGTTGTCCCTGATAACCTGCTCCATCGGAATAAATAGTTTAAACAAATAAGTCTCCTTGACACAATGACATAGATAATAATAGGAACTTGCTTGGAATATCATATCAAAAGAAGCAGATGAGGTAAATAGATGCATGCCTATGCCGAAGTGATTATCGATCTGATCAGCAATGCTGTTGATCGCCCCTTTCATTACAGCATACCTCCTGCTATGCGCGGGAAACTGCTGCCCGGTATGCGCGTGATGATTCCTTTTGCCAACCGGGTTTCCCAGGGTTACGTTTTACGTCTTTTGCATAAAACTACCATTGACTCTCTACGCGACATCAAATCGATCGAAGATCCCGAACCCCTCCTGACCGGTGAGCAATTAACCCTGGCCCGGTGGATGTCGCTGCGTTATTATTGTCGGCTCATAGATGTTGTGCATGCCATGATTCCGGCAGCCTTTCGCGAGGGAAAGCACCCCGGAATGGTTGAAGTGTTCGAAGCATTGCCGGCTGCCACAGAGGTAGATCTGAAGCGGGCGCCGGTCCAGCGGGAAGTTTTAGAGCGTATCATTGAAAAGGGTCCTCTGCTGAAAAGTGAACTGGCCCGTCAGGGAATTAAGGGTACCACACTGCGCAGCCTTGAAGAAAAGGGTCTGGTTATACGTAAAACAATCCGCTCCACAAGTTCAAAGTCTCAGACCCTGCCCTTGCCCAGTCCGCACCAACTACATGATGATCAGGCTGGTTGCCTGGCAGAGATCAGCACGGCACTTGAAAAACAAAAGATGCAGGAATTCTTGCTGCACGGTATTACGGCCAGCGGTAAAACCGAGGTTTATATTCGCAGCGTAGCCTGCTGCCTTGAGAGTGGTCGTTCGGCATTGGTTATGGTACCCGAGATAGCCCTTACTCCCCAGATGATTGAACATTTTGAGAGGCCCTTTCCGGGGCTGGTTGCCGTACTACACAGCAGGCTTTCCAGCTCTGAAAAAAACAGGCAGTGGCAGATGATCCTCGACGGCACAGCGAAAATAGTGCTGGGAGCTCGCTCGGCAGTCTTTGCCCCCCTGCAAAACATCGGCTTAATCATCATTGATGAAGAGCATGAAACCACTTACAAGCAGGAAGAGACACCACGTTACCATACTCGCGACGTGGCCAGGTGGCGCGCTCGTTACAACCGCGCTGTACTTGTGCTGGGCAGTGCAACACCTTCATTAGAAAGTTATTACAGGGCTCTTGAAGGTAAACAGCGGCTCTTAACTATGACTGAACGGGTTACTCCGATTCAATTGCCGCCGGTTACCGTTATCGATATGCGTAAAGAACTGAAGGAAAACCATCGTCATATTTTTAGCCGCTTGTTGATTGATGAGCTAAAAACTGTTTTAGAGCGAGATGAACAGGCCCTGCTTTTCATAAACAGGCGCGGTTTTGCCGGTTTTGTCCTTTGCCGGGAATGTGGATACGTGGTCCGTTGTCGTTCCTGTGATGTTTCAATGACTCTGCACCTGGATCGTAAAATAATGTGCTGTCACTATTGCGGTTATCAGGAAACCGTACCAACTGTCTGTCCCGGCTGCGGGGGAATTAAAATACGCTATTTTAGTGCTGGTACGCAGCGAGTCGAAGAAGAAGTTAAAAAAATGTTTCCTCAGGCAGCGGTAATACGCATGGACAGCGACACCACTGCCAGCCGCCGGGCCCATGATCATTTTTACCGTCAGTTTAAAGATCGTAAAGCCAGCATTTTGATCGGGACCCAGATGGTTGCCAAGGGTTTCGACTTTCCGGATCTGACCCTGGTTGGTGTGATCGCTGCGGATACAACCCTGAACCTGCCTGATTTCAGGGCTCCTGAACGTACTTTTCAGCTGCTGACCCAGGTTGCCGGACGTACAGCACGCGGTCCGGGTGGAGGCAGGGTGATTGTGCAGACCTATCATCCCGACCATTACAGTATCACCGCTGCAGCCGGTCATGATTACCAGTCTTTTATCGAGCAAGAACTTGCCAACCGGCGCCAGTTGGCCTATCCGCCTTTTTCCGATTTGGTGCGTTTTCTTTTCAGCGGTGAAGATGAAAAGGTGGTTCATCAGGCTGCCAGCTGGTTTTCTGACCTGCTGAAAGCGATAGATTCCGGTGTAGAAATTTTGGGGCCGGCCCCGGCATCACTTTACCGGATCAATCAGCAATTCAGGGTACAAACCCTGGTAAAAGGAGAAAGGTTAAGCGCAATTGCCCCCGCTGTTAAAAAAATGGTCCGCGCATACCATGAGCACAAGCCTCCATGGAACGTCCGTCTCGCTGTAGATTTTAATCCGCTGGTAGTGTTATAATCAGCTTTGAGGTGGTACTGACTATGGCACTTAGAAAAATTCTCAGTGATAATCATTCTCTCTTACGTACACCTGCGCAGGAGGTTAAGAATATCAATAGTGGAGTCCTGCGTCTGCTCGATGATATGATTCAGACTATGCGGGATGCCGAGGGCGTTGGTCTCGCTGCTAACCAGGTTGGAGTCTCAAAGCGTATTCTCATCGCTGCCGATGGAGAAGAAGTTTTGTATGAATTGATCAACCCACGCTGTGAACTGGCCGAAGGCGAAGCTCCCGGTATTGAAGGTTGTCTCAGTGTTCCCGGTTGTTATGGTGAAGTGGCCAGGGCTGAAAGGATAATAGTGAGTGCATTGAATCGTCACGGCAGCGAGATTCAAATCGAAGCTGAAGGCCTGTTAGCCCGTATATTGCAGCACGAGATGGACCACCTCGATGGTATTCTTTTCACTGATAAAGCTTTGCGCCTGCTCGATCCTGACGAACTTAAAGGTGAGGAATAGATTTGAAATCTCTGAAACTGGTTTTTATGGGCACTCCGGAATTTGCCCTTCCTTCGCTGGATCTTCTTCATCTCTCAGCACACAGTATCGAAGCCCTTGTAGCTCCCCCTGACAAACCTTTTGGAAGAGGGCGCAAAATACGCTTTGCTCCAACCAAACAATGGGCTCAAAGGCAGAGCATCAAACTGATTCAGCCGGACGACTTAAACGAAGTGAAATTTATCAAGGCAATCAGAGCGCTTCAGCCCGATCTAATCATTACTGTTGCCTTTGGGCGCATTCTCAGTTCAGAGCTGCTGAGGTTACCCTTCCTTGGTTGTATCAATCTTCATGCTTCCTATCTGCCAGCCTACCGTGGTGCAGCCCCGATACACAGGGCTATCATTGAGGGAGCGACACACAGCGGAGCTTCAATTATCTTTATGACTGACGAACTTGATGCCGGAGACATCATTATCCAGGAAAAAGAACCCATTTCAAGCTATGATACAGCCGGCATGCTGCATGACCGGCTGGCCCTCCGTGGCGCTTCACTTTTGCTCAAGGCCATTAATGCCCTCGCCGGGGGCAGTGTTGATGCCATACCCCAGGATCATGCTGCAGCAACCTATGCACCGCCACTTGCTCCTGAAGATGAACGGATCAACTGGAAAATGAGCGCCCAACAAATCTATAATCAAATTCGTGGCCTCAATCCCTGGCCGGGGGCTTATACGACCTATGAAGATAAGCGGATCAAAGTCTGGAAAGCTGCTGCTCCTTCTGTGTCTGCCGAACACCCTGGCGGGCAGGTGCCGGGTACTATTCTTGCCGTCGGAGAAAATTCTCTGACCGTGGCTGCAGGAGAAGGATCCCTGACTCTTCTTGACCTTCAGCCGGCCGGCAAAAAGCTCATGGATGCCGGATCATTTTGTTGCGGTTATCGCATCGAACCTGGCAGCCTTTTGAACAGTAACCGGACATGATGAAAGGAAAAGACAAGCACCGTATGTCAGCAAGGGAAGCGGCCTTACGGGGGCTGGTCAGGGTTGAAGAGGATCAGGCTTACCTTAACTTGGCCTTGCCTCCCTATCTCAGTAAACTTGGCAGCGATGACAGGGCCCTGGCGATACAGCTGGCTACCGGTACCATCCAACGCCTTAATAGTCTCGATTGGGCTATCGGCCTTTACTCCCGGCGATCCCTGAAATCTTTCACACCCTGGTTGCGTAACCTGCTCCGTCTTAGCGCTTACCAGATCATCTACCTTGATCGGATCCCTGATTACGCTGTTGTTGATGAAGCAGTACGCCTGGCGTACCGTTTCGGCCACCGTGGGGTGGCCTCCCTGGCTAATGCCCTGCTCAGGCGCCTGGCCCTTCAGGCTTCTAACTTACCCTGGCCTGAAGGCCATAAAAACCGGGTTGAGCAGCTGTCCCTGCGGGAAAGTCATCCCACCTGGCTTGTGAAGCGCTACATAAATAGTTTCGGCTTTGCAGAAGCGAAACTGCTTTGCCGGGCCAATAACCTTAAACCGCGGCTCTCCATCCGCCCGAACCTGCTGCGTATCACCCCGGATCGGTTAATGGAAATACTTAGCAATGATAATATTGCATCAATGCCTTCTGAAAATGTTCCGAACATGCTTACCGTTGAACCCGCTGCATACCCGGTTGCCACCGAAGCTTTTAGGGATGGGCTTTTTACAATTCAAGGTGAAAGCTCAGCCCTGGTTGCACCCCTCCTGTTACCCCACTCCGGTGAGACAATTGTCGATCTTTGTAGCGCCCCGGGGGGCAAAACTACCCACCTGGCCGAATTGATCAACGATAGAGGGTTGATCTATGCCGTTGATTTACACCCCAACCGTCTGCGACTGGTCGAACAAGCGGCTCGCAGGCTCGGCCTTACTATTATCCGACCGATAGTCGCAGATGGTCGGACCCTTAATCGAAAGCAGATTCGACAACCCCGGGCAGTTCTTGTCGATGCGCCCTGCTCCGGGTTGGGAGTGATCAGGCGCCTTCCTGAGCTCAAGTGGCGCCGAAAAGAGGCGGATCTTCCTGCTTTGCAGTCATTACAGGTTGCTCTGCTCAGGTCGGCGGCAACCCTTTTACCTGTCGGGGGCAGGCTTCTTTACTCGGTATGTACTAATATGATGGAAGAAACTAATGAAGTTGTTCAACTATTCACCCGAGAAAACTCTAATTTTGCTGCCGAGGCATTATGCTCTCGCTTGCCCGAAAGACTGCAGGATAAACAGCTAGACCCCTTCGCAGTCTCTTTCTATCCCCATCGGCATGCGCTTGATGGCTTTTATATCGCCTCGTGGCTGAAAAAACGGTAAATCTTGCCCTGCTGGTAAGGCTTTGTTATACTAAAATAGAAAAAATGTAACTGATCAGCTATAGTTTAAGTGTAAAGTTGCTCCTACGAATTTATGGGCAGTGCGGATACCTTGGAAGGGGAAATCATTATTGTAATATTTCAGGCTGAGCAGTTATGAAAAAAAGGACTTTTTTACAACGGAGGGTCATTTAATTGCACATAGCAGGCTTGACCAACATTGGCCGGGAACGTACCCGCAATGAAGATAATTTATTGATAAAAAAAGATCGCAACATGGCTTTGCTCGCTGTTGCTGATGGTATGGGTGGTCATCTTGCCGGAAATGTTGCCAGCAGCCTGGCTGTTTCAACCGCACAAAAATTTTGGCTTAATCTCGACCATAATAAAGAGCTTTCTCCTGCAGATGCCCGGGCTATGATCAATGAGCTTTTGCTCCAGGCTAACCATGTTATATACGAGCAGGCTAACCATAATTCTGACAAACGGGGGATGGGCACTACACTTACTACATGTTTACTCTATCATGACAAACTAACTATCGGACATATAGGTGACAGCAGGGCATATCTGATAGAAAATCAGACCATCTATTTATTGACAAAAGATCATTCCCTGCTGGAAGAGCTGATCGAATCGGGAGAAGTAAGGCCGGAAGATGCTCACGGTCACCCTCAGAAACATGTTCTTACCCGTGCCCTTGGCACAACTCCAGATCCCGAGATCGACATTACAGACATTGAGCTTTTAAACAACTCCATGTTATTGCTATGCACTGACGGATTGACTAATATGATCTCAGATGATGAAATTCTCTCTCATGCTCTTAGTGAGCCTGACCCGCATGCTCTTTCTGAACTGCTGGTCAATCTGGCCAACTCGAGAGGCGGTTATGATAATATCACCGTGGTTATAGCAACCGGTATTGGGGGTCAGGAAAGAGAATGATCGGTAAAGTATTTGCTGGACGCTATGAACTTCTTGAAAAAATCGCCGAGGGTGGTATGGCCAGGGTTTACCGCGGGCGTGACCAGCTCTTAAAGCGGACAGTAGCGGTAAAGGTTCTCAAAGACCAAATGAGTGGCGATGCTGCCTTCATACGCCGTTTTGAACGCGAAGCTCAGTCAGCCGCGGCACTCTCTCATCCTCACATAGTTAGCATTTATGATGTTGGTGTAGAAGACGATACCTATTATATGGTGATGGAATATGTTGACGGCAATAATTTGAAGGAATATATCCGTGAAAAGGGACCTTTGCCTTTTAATGAGGCCATACGCATAACCCGCCAGATTGGTCAGGCTCTCGAGCAGGCGCATGCTGCCGGAGTTGTTCATCGAGATATTAAACCACAAAATATTCTCTTTTCAAAAAACGGTAATATCAAAGTTACCGATTTTGGCATTGCTATCGGTGGAGACGGTGTAACGGTTACTGTTGGCGATGAAATTATCGGCTCAGTGCAATACATTTCTCCCGAGCAGGCCCGGGGCGGTATGGCCGGAAAACAATCAGATCTTTACTCTCTCGGCATAGTCCTTTATGAAATGGTCACAGGCCAGGTTCCCTTTAGTGGTGAAAGTCCTGTCGCCGTGGTAATGAAACATATCCAGGAACAAATAGTTCCTCCCCGTCATAAAGTTGAGGGCATTCCGGAGTCGCTGGAGGAAGTGATTCTCAGGGCGGTTGAAAAAGATACCGCTAAGCGTTATAGCAGCGCTGCCGAGCTGCTGGAAGATCTTTCGCAGATTACCGAGACAGGGACTGCAAAGAAAAAGGCGATTCGCAACCCGAAAGAAAACAGTTTCGAAGAAAATGATGAAGATGTAATTCTCAGACCGGGCTCGGCATATCTTTCGGAGAAGCAGGATCATGTTGCACCGGCCAGGGGGCGCAGGGCTCTGAAAATCATCTTGGCGATAATTATACCTTTGCTTATTCTTTCCGCCCTCGGTTACTTGCTCGGTAGTTACCTCTTTCTGGCTGAGGTAGCCGTTCCGGATGTTCGCGATCTAAGCCAGAGCGAAGCCGCACAAATGATCAGAGAGGCAGGCCTTGTTCCCAACACCGATATAATCTATATCAATGATGATGACGTTGCGGTAGGCAATGTGGTCAAGACAGAACCACCGGAAGAAAGAGTAGTTCGCAAAAACAGGGTTGTTGACATCTACGTTAGTAAGGGACCCGAGTTCCTGGTTACCCCCGATCTTTTTAGCCGGACAGAAATGGAAGCACAGGTCATCCTAACTGATCTAGGTTTAATCATGAGTCCTGTTTATGAATATAACGAGGATGTTCCTGAGGGCCAGGTTTTTCGTCAGGTGCCCGGAGAATCTTTCCGCATATCGCGCGGTGAAGAGGTGGTAGTCTATATCAGTGAAGGACGGGGTCCTTTTGAACTTGCCAACCTTGAAGGTTTCTCGGAGGAAGGAGCTATTGCCTACCTCGAAGATAATGATTTAAGGCCAAGGGTTCGCTATCAATTTGTCCCCGGATCTTCCGGCTATGTTGTTGAGCAGATTCCGAGGCCTGGTGAAGAGGTTTTACCCGGAGAATCAGTCGATTTGGTAGTCGGACAATAAGGAGGTTCTGCTAACTGGAAGGAAAGGTCACTCAGGCAGCCGGAGGTTTTTTTACGGTTTGTGATAAACAGGGAAAAGAACACTTTTGCCGGGCCAGGGGCATTCTGAAGCGAAATAGCCAATCCCTGATCGTCGGTGACAGGGTTATCTTTAAGCCTGCCGACAATATTGCGGAGCCTGAGCATGGAGAGGGATTAATTGAAGCAGTATTGCCACGTGCAAATCGCCTCGAGCGCCCACCTGTAGCAAATGTTGATCAACTGGTTGCCGTGATGTCCCTGAAAGAGCCTGAATGCGACTGGCAGCTTATCAGTCGTATCCTGGTCATGGCCGAAATAGAGGGTCTCTCTGCTTTTGTCTGTTTGAATAAAACAGACCTGGTCGATCAAGAAGAACTTGAGCGGATTGCTTCCGAATGTGTCGGTTTCCCTTATCCCATTGTCTATACCAGCGCTTCCAGGTGCTCCGGCCTTGATGATTTGAAGTTGTTGCTAAAAGGAAGTTGCTCTGTCTTTGCCGGACCATCTGGTGTGGGCAAGTCTTCCCTGCTTAACGCTATTCAGCCGGGTCTATTGTTGAAAACAGGCCTACTCAGCGATAAAATTAAAAGAGGGAAGCACACTACCCGCCAGGCAACTTTACTGCCTCTTCATTTTGGCGGCTCAGTTGTTGATACCCCTGGTTTTTCAAGGCTTGATTTTTCTCAGATTGAAGCGGACCATCTGGCTGATTTCTTTCCAGAATTTGCAGCGCTACGTAGCCAGTGCCCATTTCGTGACTGCAGGCATCTCCGTGAACCGGATTGTGCCGTGCGGCGGGAAATTGGTAAAAGCCTTAGCCCGCTTCGCTATGATCACTATAAATATTTTTTTGCCGAACTTAGCCGTGAGGAGGTTTTTTGATTATGCCGCTTAAGGTAGCGCCATCAATATTGTCAGCAGATTTTAGCTGTTTGCGTGAAGAAGTAAGGCGGATTGAAGTCAATGGCGCTGACTGGGTGCACCTTGATGTAATGGACGGACAGTTTGTCGATTCGATTACGATTGGCCCGGTTGTTGCCCGTTCGCTCAGGCCGCACACGAATTTATTTATGGATGCTCACCTGATGGTTAGTGACCCCGAAAAGCATATTGAAGCTTTTGTCCGGGCCGGGGTGAACCAGATTACGATCCAGGCCGAAGTCAGCGCCCACCTTGACAGGATCTTACGAATGATCAAAGCGGCAGGTGTAAAGGCTGGTGTGGCCCTCAATCCAGCAACCCCTCTGGCCAATCTCGAATATGTCTGGGACATTCTCGACCTGGTTTTAATCATGAGCGTTAATCCTGGTGCCGGAGGACAGCTATTTATTCCCGCCGTCCTCCCCAAGATTAGTAGCTGTGCCCGGGAGATCAGTAAGCGTGGCCTGAATGTGGAACTTGAAGTTGACGGTGGTATAAACCGGGAAACAGCGCCTGCGGTTATCAGGGCGGGAGCAACAGTTCTTGTGGCCGGTTCAGCTATATTTAGCGCTGAAAATGGCATGTCACTGATAGGTGATTTTAAAAAGATGTAGAATATGTTATAATCTAAATAACCGTTATCTTCGGGGTCTGGTGAGAGGGGTCTACCCTTCAATTCCGAACCGGCGGTGATGCTTCCGGTGTAACCGGCAGGCTAAGCCCGCGAGCCCTGTGGTTGATCCGGTGCAAATCCGGAGCCGACAGTATAGTCTGGAAGAGAGAAGAAACGGCAGTCAAAAGCCTGCTTTTCAAAGACCCTGAAGCATTGATCTGTTCAGGGTTTTTTCATAGCCTGAAAAATAAATTAATGAAATTTCCGGGGAATCAGTCATTATTTGGTGAGGTGAAACAATTTGGATGCCGATGATCGATTTATGTGGATGGCTCTCGATCTTGCCCGCCAGGGCAGAGGTCGCACCAACCCCAATCCGATGGTTGGAGCGGTAGTCGTTCAGGGTTCGGAAGTGGTAGGTAGCGGTTATCACCAGGCAGCAGGGACACCCCATGCAGAAATAATTGCCTTGCAAAAAGCCGGTGAGAAAGCGAAGGGAGCCACTCTTTACGTTAATATTGAGCCATGCAGTCATCACGGGCGAACCGGGCCCTGTAGTGAAGCTATTATTAAGGCAGGAATCAGCCGCGTAGTTGCCGCTATCGAAGATCCCAATCCACTGGTCAGGGGTGGTGGTTTCGCCAGGCTTACTGAAGCCGGCATCAAGGTTAAGGAAGGGATTCTCGCTGAAAAAGCAGAGCAGCTGAATGAAGTTTTTATCAAGTATATTACTACCGGACTCCCATTTGTCGGAGTCAAGGTAGCCATGAGCCTTGATGGTAAAATCGCCACTAAAAAAGGCGAATCGCACTGGATAACCGGGGAAAAAGCCCGCCAGTTCGTTCATCGTCTGCGAGACCAGAGCGATGTGATCATGGTAGGGATCGAAACAGTTATAAAAGATAACCCCCGGTTGACGACCAGGTTCGAAGGTGGTGGAGGCAAAGATCCCACCCGCGTGGTGGTCGACAGCACAGCCCGGCTGCCGCTAGATGCCAGGGTCGTGGAAAGCAGTTCTTCAGCGAAAACAATTCTTGCCGTAACCGAGCAATCGCCGCCTGATAAGCGACGGGCACTGGAGAACAGGGGCATTGAAGTTTTGGTTCTCCCTTCGAAAGAAGGACGTGTTGATCTTAAGGCATTAATGAAGGAGTTAGCCGCACGGGAGCTATCGGCTGTTCTAGTTGAAGGCGGGGGCACCCTGAACTACAGCCTGCTCGATCAAAACTTGATTGACAAATTATTTATCTTTATCGCTCCCCTGATCATTGGAGGCAGAGAGAGCCCAACTGCTTTTTCCGGCTCCGGCGTTAGTGATCTTGGCAAGGCCTGGTCGGTGGACAGGCTGGAAATGAAACAGTTTGACAAAGATCTTCTCCTGATCGGTTACCCTGAAACACAGTAGGCAGTTACCTAAAAAAATGGGCAGGGAGTGGAAAGAGTTTTGTTCACAGGTTTAATCGAAGAATTGGGCACATTACGCCGTATCAGCAGCTCATCCGAAGGAGTAAGCCTTGTGATCAGCGCTGCAAGAGTACTCGATGAGCTCAAAAGAGGTGACAGCATTGCAGTCAGCGGACCCTGCCTGACCGTCACTTCCCTCGACAGTTCCGCCTTTACAGCCTGGGCAATGCCTGAAACACTGCAAAAAACCAACCTGGGCAACTTTCAAGCCGGCCGCAGGGTCAACCTGGAACGAGCTCTTCCTATCGGCGGGCGCCTGGGAGGCCACCTGGTCAGTGGACACATCGATGCGGTGGTTACCCTTACCGGCAAGGAGTCGCAGGGAGGAGCGCTGTTGCTCTCATTTTCGGCTCCGGCGAAGCTGCTTCGCTATATAGTGGCCAAGGGGTCTGTTGCTCTTGACGGGATCAGCCTGACTGTCATTGATGTAGTTGATCGAGGTTTTTCTGTCGGCCTGATTCCCCATACGGCCTCACAGACAACTCTGGCCGGGGAAGAGATCGGCGCCCGGATCAATCTTGAAGTTGACCTGATTGGCAAATATGTTGAAAAGATGCTGATGCCACACCTGGATGAGAATACAGGCGAGGAAGCTATCAGCATGGACCTTTTAAGGCAAAAAGGCTACCTATAATTAAGGAGTGAACCGTTTTGATTTTTAATAGCATCGAAGAAGCGCTTGAAGACTTTCGTCAGGGACAGATGGTCGTTGTCGTCGACGATGAAGACCGTGAAAACGAGGGTGATCTGATCATGGCTGCTTCTCAAGTAACCCCCGAAGCAGTTAATTTTATGATTAAGCATGCCCGGGGCCTGGTATGTGTCCCACTGACAGCAGAGCGTGTCCGTGAACTGGATCTGCCCCAAATGGTAACCCAGAATACTGATGCTCATTGCACAGCTTTTACCGTATCAGTCGATGCTGGCTCTTGCACTACCGGTATATCTGCTTTTGAACGAGCCCAAACAATAAAAGCATTAATCGATCCGGAAACCGAACCTCATGATTTACGCCGTCCCGGTCATGTATTTCCCCTTGAGGCTATGGATGGCGGCGTCTTGCGCCGGGCCGGGCATACTGAGGCCGCGGTAGATCTGGCCGTCCTCGCCGGCTTGGAACCGGCCGGTGTAATTTGTGAAGTGATCAACGAAGACGGCAGTATGGCCAGACTGCCACAGTTGGTTGACTTCTCCAGGGAGCATAACCTTAAACTGATTAGCATCGCCGATCTGATTAATTATCGTATGAAAAAAGAAAAATTAGTCTGGCGTTCTGCTACTGCTCAGCTTCCCACTGTTTTCGGTACTTTTGATTTGATCGCTTACGAAAACAGTATTGACAATCTGACCCATCTGGCTTTGGTTATCGGCTCTATCTCCCCCGATCAACCCACTCTGGTCAGGGTACATTCCGAGTGTCTGACCGGTGATGTCTTCGCTTCGCTTCGCTGCGATTGCGGTAACCAGCTGCATCAGGCCATGAAACAAATAGCCGAAAACGGAACAGGCGCCCTCATTTACATGCGTCAGGAAGGTCGCGGTATTGGCCTGCTGAACAAGATTCGTGCTTACGCATTGCAGGATAGCGGCAAAGATACGGTAGAAGCAAATGAGGCGCTCGGATTCGCCGCCGACCTGCGCGATTACGGTGTGGGAGCGCAAATAATGGTTGACCTTGGTTTAAAACAGATTCGCCTGCTGACCAATAATCCCCGTAAGGTTAAGGGTCTGGAAGGATACGACTTGAATATTGTCGAAAGGGTTTCCCTGGAAGTTGAGCCCTGCCAGTATAACTGTAACTACCTGTCGACGAAGAAAAACAAGCTTGGCCATTACCTGAATATGGCCTGACCAGATCTAATTGAAAAGGAGTTAAAAATTATGAAGACCTACGAAGGTAAATTAATTGCCCGCGATTACCGCTTTGCCATAGTCGTCAGCCGCTTTAATGAATTTATTTCCGGACACTTGCTCAGTGGCGCTCTTGACTGTCTGAAAAGGCATGAGGCTAAAGAAGAAACTATTGATATTATCTGGGTACCCGGTTCTTTTGAAATTCCACTGGCCGCCATGAAAGCAGCGCGGAGTGAAAACTACGATGCAGTGATCTGTCTCGGGGCTGTAATCCGGGGCTCTACCCCTCATTTCGATTATGTTGCGTCCGAGGTAGCCAAAGGTGTGGCCAGCGTAGGCCTGGAAACCGGAGTGCCGGTAATTTTTGGGGTAATAACCAGCGATACCCTGGAGCAGGCTATCGAGAGAGCGGGCAGCAAAGCCGGTAACAAGGGCTGGCAGGCCGCTGCTTCTGCCATTGAAATGGCTGATCTAGACAGCCAGCTTTAGGATTAAAAGGAGACTGTCATTTGAATTCTTCGCAGCCCGCAAATATGGTTATTATTGATGGCAACAGTCTTTTGTACCGGGCCTTTTATGCCCTGCCGCCTCTGCAGAATCGCCGCGGCGAACATACCAATGCCGTTTATGGTTTTTTAAACATGCTTTTGCGCCTGCTTGACGAAAAAAAACCGGCCTATATTGCCGTTGCTTTTGATCCCCCCAAACCCTCCTTTCGTGTCCGCATAGATGAGAACTACAAGGCTCAGCGCGAAAAGACTCCCCCTGAGCTTAGTGAGCAAATCCAGCGCACTCGCGAAATCCTTGCGGCAATGCGCATTCCCGTATTTGTAGTCGACGATTTCGAGGCGGATGACGTCATCGCTACATTGGCTGACCGTTACGCGTCTGCAGGACAGGAGGTTACCATTGTTTCGGGTGATGCCGATCTTTTACAGTTGATCGGCGAAGGGGTTACAGTTTTACTCACTAAAAAAGGAATCTCGAGTATGGAGCGCTATGATGCCGAAAAACTTAAAGAAGAATACGGTCTTTTACCGGAACAGGTTATCGATTTCAAGGCATTAAAAGGCGACCCTTCCGATAACATACCCGGTGTTCCCGGAGTCGGTGAAAAAACAGCGCGCAGCATGCTCGAAAAATACGACAACCTGGAAAATATCTATGCCAACATCGACCATTTAAAGGCCAGGATTGCCTCCAATCTGCGTGAATATCGTGACCAGCTCTATACAGGGAAAGAACTGGTTACCCTGCGGCGTGATCTGGACCTTAAAACCGACCTGGAACAATGTCGCTTAAATGAGCCTGATTATGATCGTCTCTTACCTATGCTGCAGGAACTGGAATTCAAAAGCCTTATTTCTCGTTTGAAGCCGGGTCAGGATGAAAGGGTCAGTCAAAAGGAGAAAACCCTGCAGGGAGTCCGGCTTGAAAGTGCTGAGGAGCTGTCGAACCTTCTGAATAACCTCGGTGCCGGAGAAACTCTTTCCGCCCTCTTGCGGCTTGCAGGCGGTTGGCCGGCCTGGAAACAGCCTGCCCTTGTTTTAGCCCTGGCTACCGGCCCTAATGATAAGTATTATCTCGATCTAACCTCTTTCCCTGAAAAGGAAGCGGAAATCTGGCTTAAATTATCTACTGCCCTGGAAAATGGTGTTACCCTGCTGGTTCATAACGGCAAACTATGGCACCATATTTTCATGTTATATGGCTTAAACCCGCCCGTTGTCTCTTTTGATACTTACCTGGCTGCCTATCTGGCCGATCCTGCCAGAGGTAATTATGATTTGTCCACCCTTCTGCAGCATAACCTGGGACTTACCCTGGACCAGCTTGAAGAAGGCGGCAGGAAAGAATTTGCTATTACTACCGTCGGCCTGCAGATGGCTGAAGCGGCAGGCCATCTCTTTGCCCTGCGCGAACTGCTTGTTGAACAGCTCAGGGAACAGGAACTGGAAAAACTTCTCAATGAGATGGAGGTACCATTATCGGCGGTTCTTGCCCGTATGGAACAGCAGGGCCTGAGTGTCAACAAATCTTACCTGCAGGACCTATCGGCAGATATTTGTCGTCGCCTGGTTGACCTGGAAGAAAAGATCTATGAGCAGGCCGGAGAAAAATTCAACATCAACTCTCCCCAGCAGCTCTCCAAAATTCTTTTTGACAAGCTTAAACTGCCGGCAATCCGCAAAACCAAGACCGGTCGATCTACAGATGCCAAAGTTTTGGAAGAACTGGCCCTGCACCATGATATAGCCGCCCTTCTGCTTCATTACCGCCAGCTCGCCAAGCTGGAGGGTACTTACCTGTCGGGGCTCATAGAACTGATTGATAATCGGGAGAGGAAAATATATACCACCTTTAACCAGGCTGCCACCGCTACCGGCCGTCTCAGTAGCAGTGATCCCAACCTGCAAAACATTCCGATTCGCCTTGAAGAGGGCCGTCGGATCAGGCGCGCCTTTGTCCCCTCCTCGGAAGAGAAGATCTTATTTGCTGCCGACTATTCCCAGGTTGAACTGCGCATTCTTGCCCATCTCTCAGAGGACCCGATCCTGGTTGAGGCTTTCAGAACCGGTCAGGATATTCACCGTCGTACCGCTGCAGAAGTAAACGGAGTAAACCTGGAAGATGTTACTGCCCTGATGCGTGAAAAGGCCAAGGCAGTCAATTTTGGGATCATTTATGGCTCCAGTGATTACGGACTGGCCCAGAACTTAAAAATTCCCCGGGCCGAAGCTAAGGCTTACATCGATAGATACTTCGAGCATTACAAGGGTGTCAAAGCCTACATGGAGCAGATTGTCGCGGAAGCCCGTGAAAAAGGCTATGTTAAGACCATGTTTAACCGTAGACGTTATTTGCCTGAAATCAATTCATCAAACTTTAATATACGTAGTTTTGCCGAAAGGATGGCTCTAAATACCCCCATCCAGGGGTCGGCTGCCGATATTATTAAGCTGGCCATGTTAAGAATTGATCAGATTATTGGTGAAGGTGGTTTCCAGGCGGCGATGATCCTGCAGATCCATGATGAGCTGCTCTTTGAAATCCCGGAAAGAGAAATCGATTTCTTCGCGCCCCTGATCAGGCGCGAGATGGAAGAGGCATACTCGCTGGCAGTACCGTTGCAGGTTGACCTTAAGTGGGGCAAGTGCTGGGAAGATTTAAAGGAGCTCTAGCCTATAATAGCTGGAATAAAACATGCTTATCACAGCGTGAAATAATCTCTGCAATTCCAGAGGAGCACGTTGAGCAAGGAGTTTTACGATGCCTGAACTGCCGGAAGTAGAAACAATTCGCCGCGAGCTGGAGCCGCTGGTTAGCGGTGAAACCTTTGCCCTGCCGATCCTGCACATGCCTACAACAATTGCCTATCCGGACGCCGAACTATTTATAGCGAGATTGACCGGCCGGAAAGTTTTAAAAGTCACCCGTCGCGGTAAATACCTTTTTCTTGAACTTGACCGGGGCATCCTTGCTATTCACCTGCGCATGACCGGCAACATAATCTACAGTAATACCAAAGGCCCGGTTGAAGATCGTTTTTTACGCCTGACCTTTCCCTTTCATGATGGGTCTGCACTTTTCTTTTCCGATATGCGTCGTTTTGGCCGGGTTTGGCTTGTCAAGGATCAAAATGAGCTTGAAACAATAGTCTTAAAAAATACCGGTCCGGATATTTTAAACGATCTCAACAGGGAGCAATTTATCAAGTTGTTGGCCGGCCGGGAGCGTTCCCGCCTCAAAGCCCTCCTCCTGGACCAGGCTTTTGCCGCCGGAATGGGCAATATTTATACCGATGAATGTCTCTTTCGCTGCGGCCTGCACCCTTTACGCCGTGCCTCGACCCTAAGCCGTTCTGAAGCGGCAGAGCTTTATGATGCCATGCAGACAGTATTGGCCGAGGGCATTGCTCATGGTGGAACGACCTTTCGCGATTACCGCAATGCCAGGGGCGCACTCGGTGATTTTCAGTCGCGCCTTGCTGTCTACGGGCGTAAGGGCGAAAGCTGCCGCTGTGGGGCAGAAATAGTAAAAACAGTTGTAGCCGGTCGGGGCACCTACCTGTGCCCCTGTTGCCAGGAGGAATGGGAAGAGCAGGAGGGAGAGACCTGAAAGGATGAGAATCATTGGTCTCACCGGTGGCATTGCGACAGGTAAGAGCACCGTGGCGCGCATGCTCGCCGAAAAGGGAGCCCATATTATCGATGCCGACCGTCTGGCCAGGGAAGTGGTTGAACCCGACCAACCGGCCTGGCAAGAAATAGTTGACTGGCTGGGTGAATCGATCCTGCTGCAAGATCGTAGCATTGATCGTGAAAAACTGGCTGCGCTTGTTTTTAACGACGAACAAATGCGTCTTAAACTTAACAGTATAGTGCATCCCCATGTTGGTTTGCGCCTGCTGGCTATGACCGATAAAATAAGGGAGGATCATCCGGATACAATCCTGGTTTATGACGTGCCTCTCCTGGTGGAAGCGGGGATGTGCGGCATGGTTGAGATTGTCCTGCTTGTCTATGCTCCCCCACAGGTTCAGGTGGAACGCCAGCAAAAGAGAGACGGTATCAGCGCCTCTGCCGCCGAAGCGAGACTGAGAGCACAGATGCCGATTGAAGAGAAAATGAAACATGCCCATATTATTATCGACAATAGTGGAAAGCTCGCTGCCACTGCCAGGCAGGTTGAAGAGGCCTGGCCCCGTCTGGCGGGAGAAGTGAGATCCTGAGCTGCAAACAGAGAAGAGGAGGTAATTGACCATGCATAGAGTTACCTTGATCAAGGGTGACGGGATTGGGCCTGAAATAAGCGAAGCAACCTTGAAGGTTATCGATGCGACAGGAGTAAAAATCAGCTGGGAGGAGGTTGTCGCCGGAGAAGAGGCTATTCCCGGGGAGGGCACCCCGCTGCCTGCAGCGGTGATTGATTCCCTGAAAAAAAACGGTGTCGGCCTGAAGGGACCGTTGACAACACCGGTGGGCTCCGGCTTTCGCAGTATTAATGTTGCCCTGCGTATGGAGCTTGATCTCTATGCCAACGTGCGCCCGGCGAAAACATTTCCCGGGGTCATTTCCCCTTACAAAGACATTGATCTTGTCGTTGTCCGTGAAAATACTGAAGACCTCTATTCGGGCGTTGAGCACATGGTCGGTGCCGATGCGGCGGAGAGCATTAAGATTATTACCAGGAAAGCCTCGGAACGTATTGTTCGTTTTGCCTTTAATTATGCCGAGGCCAACAACCGCCGCAAGGTTACGGCTGTTCACAAGGCCAATATTTTGAAATTAAGTGACGGCCTTTTCCTGGAGACTGCTCGCCGGGTGGCCGCTGAGTATAAGCATATAGAGTTCGAGGACCGTATTGTCGACAACATGGCGATGCAGCTGGTGCAGAAACCCCAGCTCTATGATGTTATGGTTATGCCTAACCTTTATGGCGATATTCTTTCCGATCTCTGTGCCGGCCTGGTTGGCGGCCTGGGTCTAGTTCCCGGGGCCAATATCGGTGACGAAACAGCGCTTTTCGAACCGGTACACGGTAGTGCCCCTAAATATGCCGGAAAAAACAGGGCGAACCCCGCGGCCATGATCATGGCGGCAGTTTTGATGCTCGATCACCTGGGAGAAAAAGAAGCCTCCAGGCGCATCGAGGAGGCTCTTGCCGCCCAAATTAAGGAGGGCCGGGATGTTACCCCAGACCTCGGTGGGTCGGCCGGGACAGCTGAAATGGCTGCCGCGCTGGTAAGGCGTTTGAAAGCTTAGGTTTTTTCTGATCAGACTCAGATCGGATAGTAAAGCATATTAAACCTGATTCTTGTTGGGAAGGGATAACTGATGCGTGTTGCTGCGCTTTCCATGGCAGGATTAAACTTGACCAGTCTGGATAGATACGGTGAAGAGATTTGCTCATTAATTGCAAAAACTTCTGCACGGGTCGTAGTTATGCCTGCCTACAGTTCCCTGGTTCTTGGTTTGGGAAATGGAAGAGTGCAGGTAGCCTCAACCTTTGCGGAAACTATCTCTGCCGCTCTTTCCAATACGGCTGCCCTGACAACATGGGATGAAGAGTTTCTTTCTTTTCATGCTTCTATTGCCCGTAGGCTGTCCATCTATCTTGTTGCCGGCACGCTATTCGAAGCAGATGGAAACAGTTACTATCATACGGCTTACTGTTTTGACCCCGAGGGTAATCTCTGTTGTCGGCAAAGACAAAGCCATCTTACACGAGAAGAAAAAGTTCTTGGCCTGCACAGGGGTGAAGATTTGATCATATTTTCCCTTGGCGATCTGAAAGCGGCCCTTATGAGCGGTAATGATTTCAGACATCCCGAAGTCGGACGCATTCTCGGTCTGCTTGGTGTCGATATTATTTTCTGCAGCGGGGCAATGAAGAGAGGTTACAACTGCTGGTCCCAGGCAGCCGGTGTCTGGGCCCAGGTTCAGCAGAATCAGTTCTGGGCTGTCGAGGCCCAGCTTGGTTTGAAGATTATCGATTGTGATTTCGGGGCTGGCTCGGCCGTCATCGGCCCCTGTGAAATAACACCGGGCCTGAGCGGTTACCTGGCCCGTGGCTATCCCCAGTCGCCGCTGATCTCTGCTGAACTTGACGAAACAGCCCGTCACCGGCTGAAAAATGATTATCCCATCCTCGAATTGCTTAACCCGGCTGCTTATAAAGAAATGTTTGAGGATGGCCAGTAACTGTATTTGGGTAATAACTTCTAGAGTTTTTTTAGTTTAAGGAGTAAAGAAATGTCTTTGGATGGTTGGAAAGAAAAGCTCTTTTTAAAATACCTGGTTTGGCTGTGCCGTCCCAAACGCATCAGGAGGCACCTGCAGGCTGAGCTTCCTGCAAAAGCAAGAGCCTCTGACACAGTTAACCGCCGTCGGGTCAGGGTAGCTGCTGTCCAGCAGAAGCTGAAGCTGCACAAAAACCCCCTTTCTTACGTCGACGAGATCCATCGCCGTGTGCAGGAAGCGGTCGATGGGGAGGCCAGGTTGGTGGTTTTCCCGGAGTATCATAACCTGCCCCTGCTCGGTATGTTACCGGGTATTGAAAAAATGGCGGAAGGCTATGGTGGAAATAACACAAATGGTGGCTCGGCAAAAGAAGAAGCCGGCGGTAGTGAAATCAGCCTCAGCGATGTTTTCCGTTACATGAGCCCGGCTGTCCAGCCGCTGGTCCAGACTCTTTTCTCCACACTTGCCTCAGCCTATGCTTTACATATCATGGCCGGGAGTTATGCCCTTGCCAATAACGGAGATGTGGTCAACCGTTCTTTTCTCTACGGTCCATCCGGCCGCCTGCTTGCCAGCCAGGACAAGGTTCACCTCATGCCGGTTGAAACTGAGTGGGGCATCAGGCGGGGCACGACCTTCAGTATTTGCTCCACTGAGCTCGGCAGACTGGCCCTGCCTGTCTGCATGGATGCAACCTATTATGAGACCTTTCGAATCATGGAACATAAGAAGGTCGATATTGTATTGCTGCCTATTGCCGACCTTGCCGAATACAACTACTGGCTGGGCCTGCGCGGTATCTGGCCGCGCGTGCAGGAAAGTGTGCTTTACGGAGTTAAAAGCGCCCTGGTTGGAGAAATTGCCGGCCTCAAGTTTACCGGCCGGTCAGGTATTTTTGCTCCCATCGAGCTGAGCCCGCAGCGGGACGGCATCCTGGCCGAAGTTGATACTTTTGACCGCGAAGCGATCGCCTTTGCCGACCTCGACCTTGAAGCTCTCGAGCAATTGCGCCGCGATCACCCCTGGCGCGACAGCAACCATGCTCTTTACCGTAAATATTTTCCCACTTTGTATAGTTCCTGATCATCCTTTCTCAGGCGGTTTTACTTTTTCTCCATGTCGGCAATTTCTCCACCTGTTACCAGCTGCAACTCTTCCATTGTTATAGGCAGGAAAGAGAAAGAAGAGCCTGCGGCACTAAAGACTTTATCAAAACGCTGCATCGAACTGTCAAGGAAGATAGGGATGCTGTCATCAATGTCGAAAGGGCAAACCCCGCCAACCTGGTAACCGGTTTTCTCTTCAACCTCGTCCGGTTTAGCTATCCTGGCTTTGCCACTGGTGCCCATCAGCGCCTTTACCTTCTTGTCGCAGATCTTAATATCACCGGCCGCGACGAAAAGGCCGTATTGTTCACCACACTTGAATAAGATTGTCTTGGCTATCTGGCCCACCTCAACATTGAGGGCAGCAGCGGCCTCAACTGACGTTTTCGTTGTTTGTTCGTGTTCCTGTGGTTTAAGATTGAGATTAAAACGTTCCAGGTATTTTTGTGCCCTGGCCAGGTTAGGGTTGTCAGGCACTGTTTATCACCTCGCTATGAAATGAATCTAGGACAGTGGTCAATTATTGCTGCCCGGTCAACTCTTGCTGGTATTGAGTTACTTCTTTTTCCGGGTAGCGGCTAAAGACGATCACTCCGATGAGAATAAATATTGCCGATATCGGACCAGTTAGCTGGATCCCCAGCGGTTGAGCCAGGGTGCTGCCGAAAAGCTGTAAAAGTGCCCCGGTAATAACCGTGGAGAGGCCCAGGGCCAGCTTGAGAATGAAACCCTGGGCGCCAAAATACATTGCTTCACGGCGCTGGCCAGAAAGTTTGACTTCCAGGTCTGAAACTGCGGCGACTATAGCATCGGGAACGATAAAGATCACTGCCAGCGGTAAGCCGACCAGGGCCATGATTATGTAAGCAAATACTTCTGGAGATAAGCCGGCCAGCGGTTGACCGAGAAAGAAAAATAAAGGCAGCAAAACCAGGAAGGCTACCAGGGCGAACATCATCATAACCTTCAAGCCCAGCTTTTTAGACAGGATATTGACGACAGGAAAGAAAAGCAGGGCTACCACAAAGGCCAGACCGAAATAGATGGAAGTGTCATCTTCTGTTCCTCTCAGCAAGACGGTAACATAGAGGGGAATATTAAGGGTAATAATATTAAAACCGAGCCAGAAGGTAACATTGCCAATCAGGTAGATTAAAAAAGGCTGATTTTTAAAAGTAGTTTTGATCGCTTCAACCAGGCCCAGGGTTGCCGGTTCGGCCTCGGCATAATCGCGCTCCTTGATGATCATGGGCAGGTAAAGCAGTAACAGGCCTATTATTGCCATTACCCAGACCATCCCGTGGAATCCAAGCATGCCAATCAGGATTCCGGCCCCGATCAGGGCCACTCCAACCCCGAGCAGACTAAAAACAGCCTTAAATGTGGCCAGGTCTACCCTGTCTCGGTTCGTCCTGGCCAATTCAGGCAGCAATGCCAGGTAGGGGCAAACATAGGTGGTAAAAAGAATAAAATAGAAACCAAGGAAAATTGCCACATAAACACTGTTCAGGGCTGATTTGGCTGCTACAGGAGGGTAAAAAAGTAAAATAAAAACAGCAGTGTAGGCGACGCCGCTGAAGAGCATGAAAGGAATCCGCCTGCCCAGGCGACCGCTGTAATTATCCGACCAGCGGGCGATGACAGGGTCGGCCAGGGCATCGAGTACCCGCCCGAAAAACATGATCAGGCCAAATACAAAGGGCGGCATCAGAGCTTCGACCCCCTCCAGGGGGCTGGTAATATAGTAATAAAAAAGCCAGGTGATCAGGACGCGGTCGATCAGGCTGAACCCGCCCGCCCCCGCCCCGTAGGCAATCTTCCCCCACAGGGGCAGCTGTTTAACCTTCTGCATAATCTCTCATCTCCTCATCATTTATACCAATAAGTTGAAAAAAGTGTCAGACACCTTTTTCAACTTATTGGGAACGGATTATGTCCAGGGCGTAAGCCATGAAGCCGGCAGCAGAGGCAAAGGCGGCTCCGGTTGAGACTTTGCCCGTGTCGGGGTTGACTGTTTCGCAAAAGAAACCGTTATCCATCTCAGCCCGGCTGAAAAAGTCGAGGGCTGAGGTATTGTAGGCCAGCAAATCGTTGCAGGCGGCCAGAGGCCAGGGTTTGCCGGCGTGCAGTGAGCCCGCTTCTTCAAAAGCGCTGCCTAGATGAAAATATTTATTGTTTGCCGAGCGGATCCAGCGCACCGTGGTTTTGAAAACTGTATCATTGCAATCGCAAAAACCATAATGGGCTAAAAGCTGCAAGCTGCCCGGGGGATTGGCAAAAAGGGAAAACCTGCCATTACCGTCGACAGCCCAGGCAAACATCAAACCCAGAGGGCCCTTAATTATGCAATACTCATAGATTGTCTGCCGCAGCTCTGCTGCCAGAATCTGAAAATCGCTCCGATGAAACCAGCGTTCTTCCGCTTGCAGTGAGCCGAGAAAACTGAAACCACATTGCAGCAAAGCGTTGTTATAGGTCAGGTAAGGGTAAGTAACGGGATCGTCTGAAGGGTCTAAAAAAGTCTTGAACAGCCCGTGTTCAGGCACAAATTGTTCAAAAGCTTTTTCGACGATTATTTCCATTCCTTTTCGAATAATGCTTTCTTTAAGGATATCTTGATCGCCCCCCGAACTAAGGTAATGCCTGAGGGCGATCAGGTAAGCCGCCAGTTGATCCAATTCAAACCCGGGATAAAGTACAGTGCCGTTGATGTAATGAGCATGATCACCGGCAAAGGTTATGTGCCTGTCGAAAGCAGTTAACAGCAGCTCGCGGGCAGTGTCCCGGTTAAGCAGCATGACGGCCGGAAAACTCCATAAAAGACTATCCCTGCTCCAGAATGCAGCGCTGACGTAATAGCGGGGACTGCGGGAAGTAATTGCAACCAGTTGATTGCTGTCAATAGATCTGCCCAGAGCGTAGTAGTAGGAAAAGAGCAGGTTGCGATTCAGCAATCCGGTTAACTCAAAGTCATTTCCAGTCGGGAGGTGATCATCCAGCCACGTTACCGCTAATTGTTTCAAAGTTTCGCACCCCTGCCTTCTTAAATCGACCGAGGTGGTTGCTGCACCGTCAGTTTCCAGGTTGACAGCAACATAAAGAATAATTTCATTAGATTCTCCCGTATTTAAGACAAATTCATGAGCAGTTTCGTATTGGTTGCCGGTTTTATTAATTGTCCATGTTTGTCCCGGTGTTGTTGCCATGGCCAGTGCGGCCAGGGGTAGACCCACTGAAGCCTCCAGTACCAGGCTCTTACTCCATTTGTCATAGAAAACATAATTTTTACCGTCTATTGAACGTTTTTTAAAAACAATATAGCTGAAATCCTGCCAGACACCTTTCCAGCCAAGACGGGCTTTGATTGCCTGTTCAGCTTTATTGGTCAGCGCAAGGCGGTAGTAGAAACCCCTTTGGCCGGGAGGGGTGACAATTTCTCCTTCGAGGGTCCAGCTAGCGTCGTCGCCGGCAGAAAAGGAGGGAAGCCAGTCGTGAACGTAGTGCCATCCGGCAGCAGTAGCCAGGTCAACCGGTCTCTGATCAATTTCAATCAGAGGTTCGATGAGCGCTTTTTCACCAGCACCATCGAACTGGAGTAAGCCCCGGTGCTGCAGATTGAGGATATTGATTGACTCGATCCCGCCACCGGGGTTGATATGGGGAAGGGAGAGATATTCGTTGCCGGTAAGCATTAATACTTCATCTGACGCTATTTCTTCCGGAACTGTCAGAAGGATGTCCGGAGTTGGCTTATTGCTCATCGTCACTGCTTACCTCCCTGGTTCGGTTCTAGATCAGGTTTCATTTTTACCCCTGCCTTAATTTTCTCCCCCTTATTCCAAAACCCTTTACCGGATAAATATTTCCGGGTCATTTTTGCTGTTATTTCACAAAAAAATAATCTTAACAAAGAATTAGAATGTTGTCACGGTTTTTTTGTTATGATATAATTCTCCCTATAATGAACGCAATATATCAACAAAAAGGGGGTATGTACCGGAAATAATAAAGCTAGGTTCGGATGGGTAGGGTAAGATATTGAGAAGAAAGAGGAGGTAATAAGGTTTGAAAAAACAACTTTTTTTATTTACCGTGCTTTTTCTGGCCCTTTTCATGGTATTTGGTGTGCTCGGCTGTGGTGAGGCGGTAGAAGATGAAGTAGTAGAACCGCCGGATGATGAAGTTGTCGATGAAGTTGACGAGGTTGATGAAGTTGACTTTGCCGGAGAAATAAGCATCGCCGTTACCGGGCCCATGACTAATATCCAGGGCGAAATGATGTGGTGGGGCGCCGAGATGGCTGTCGATGAAATCAATGCCGACGGTGGAGTTATGGTCGGCGGAGAAGCACATTCTATTCGCCTGATCCAGGTTGAAACAGATGAGATCATGGATCCCCTCGGAGCTGTGTCGGCAGTTGAAAATGTTGTAATCTCAGAGGATCCCGATTTTCTGATCGGTGGATTCCGCACCGAGGCGGTAATGCCTTACACAGATATGATTGCTAACGACTATCAGAAAATATTCAT
>CAZVLE010000154.1:0-14247 GCA_964627855.1 uncultured Syntrophomonadaceae bacterium
GGAAGCGGTAACGTGCAGATCATTCGCGGTTTAAGCCGCTATACAATTCCCCTGCTCAGCGATATACCGGTAATTGGTCGTCTCTTTTTTACCCAGACCTATGCAACGACCTGGGTCGTGCTCTTGATCCTGGCCATTTCAACTTTTGCCCTTTACAAGACCCGCTTCGGCTTGCGTCTGCGCGCCTGTGGCGAGCAACCGCATGCAGCCGATTCAGCCGGGGTCAATGTTTACCTGATGCGCTACCTGGCGGTGATCATCTCGGGGGCCTGCGCCGGGCTTGGCGGAGCGATATTTATTGTTACCCTATCTGGCGAATTTAATGGTACAGCTGCCGGTCTGGGCTTTTTAGCCCTTGCTGCGCTTATCTTCGGACAGTGGAAACCATGGGGCATTCTCGGGGCCACCTTTTTCTTCGGTTTTGCCAGCACTATCGCCAATGTGTCTCAGGTGATACCTGCTTTGTCCCAGATACCGGGTATTTATTTAAAAACATTTCCTTATGTGGTTACCCTTATTGCCCTGGTCCTGTCATCGAAGTCATCACAGGCACCAAAGGCTATCGGCGAGGTTTATGATAAGGGCAAGCGCTGAGTATCTTTTAAGATGGCGGTGTTTATTTGCGAGTCTATGATTTGATTTTAAAAAAACGTAACGGTGGGGTTTTGAGCCGGGACGAAATAGAATACCTTATTAGCGGTTATGTTGCCGGCGATATACCCGACTACCAGATGTCTGCCCTGGCCATGGCGATTTATTTTCAGGGTATGAATGATGAAGAAACCCTGAATCTGACCATGGCCATGGTTAACTCCGGGGAGACCATATCGTTAAAGACCATACCGGGCATAAAGGTCGATAAACACAGTACCGGCGGAGTAGGCGATACTACAACCATTGTTCTCGCCCCCCTGGTTGCTGCTGCCGGGGCGCCGGTGGCAAAACTTTCCGGTCGCGGTCTTGGCCACACCGGGGGGACCTTAGACAAGCTCGAAGCTATTCCCGGTTTCCGGACCGATCTGAGCATTGAAGAATTGATTGAAACCGTAAAGAAGAGCGGACTTGCCGTAGCCGGTCAGACCGGCAACCTGGTGCCGGCCGATAAAATGCTCTATGCCCTGCGTGATGTTACAGCCACTGTAGATAGTATGCCGCTCATTGCCGGCAGTATTATGAGTAAGAAACTGGCTGCCGGAGCTGACGCCCTTGTGCTCGATGTGAAGACCGGTGACGGTGCCTTTTTAAAAGATCGCGAAAAGGCCTTTGCATTAGCCCGGGCTATGGTTGCCATTGGTAAGGGTGCCGGCCGTAGTGCCGTGGCTGTGATAACCAACATGGAACAACCCCTGGGTCGTGCTGTCGGTAATGCCCTGGAAGTTGTGGAGGCGGTTAAAACTCTGCGCGGAGAAGGTCCTGCCGACCTTGAAGAAGCCTGCCTCGTGCTTGGCGGTTGGATGCTTTACCTTGCCGGCAAGTCAGCTGATCCCGAAGAAGGGAAAGTTATGTTGGCTGAAAAAATAAGCGACGGGTCTGCTCTGCAAAAACTGAAAGAGCTGGTTGCCAACCAACATGGGATGGTAGAGGCACTGGGTGATCTAAGTCTGCTGCCCAGGGCGGCGGCTGAAATCAGGGTTAAGGCAGAGCAGGGCGGTTATGTCAGTGTCCTCAAGGCCGAATTGATTGGCCTGGCCGCCATGGCTCTCGGCGCAGGCAGGGAAAATAAAGAGAGTATTATTGACCCGGCGGTAGGCATTTTTATCGAGAAGAAGATCGGTGACGAGGTTAAGAGCGGTGATACACTTGCTATTATCCATGCTTCTGCCAACAACAGGCCGGAACTGCTTGCAGCTGTTGAAGAAAAAGTGAAGGCGGCCTACCGTTTAACTGAAAAGGCAGTTTCTTCGCCGAAGCTGATCCTGGGTTACGTCGATTAATAGAAAGGAGGGTGTAAAGCTTGTCTGAAGAAATGGCCGGTTATATTGATCATACCCTGCTTAAGCCGGAGGCGACCGGAGATGATATTACCAGGCTCTGTCACGAGGCGATGGCGAACAGATTTTACGCTGTTTGTATCAACCCTTCATATGTAAAACTTGCTGTCGCTATTTTAGAGGGAAGTGGTATAAAGGTAGCTGCCGTGGTGGGCTTTCCCCTCGGGGCGACCACTACCGCAGTCAAGGCTTTTGAAACTGCCGAAGCGATCGAAAACGGCGCAGCAGAGATCGACATGGTAATTCATATCGGAGCCCTGAAAAGCGGCGATAAACAATATGTGTTTGAGGATATTAATGCCGTGGTTAAGGCGGCCGGAGGTAAACCCGTTAAGGTGATTATTGAAACCGGTCTGCTTTGTGATAAAGAAAAAGCTTTAGCCTGCCGCCTGGCCAGGGAGGCCGGAGCCGCTTTTGTAAAAACCTCCACCGGCTTTGGTCCCGGGGGAGCAACAATAGCCGATGTGCAGTTGATGCGCGAAACAGTGGGGCCCGCGCTTGGGGTCAAGGCCTCGGGTGGAGTGCGCACCCCCGGGGTTGCCCGCGAGATGATTGAGGCTGGGGCGAACAGGATTGGTACAAGTTCCGGTCTGGTTATTGTTAAAGATCAGATCTAGCCTCTTTTGACAAAGCTCTACTGCTTAGGCTAAAATTAGATCAGATAGCTACAGACCGGTGCTGAACCGGTATTTATTTTTGACGGAGGGGATTAACTTGCGTAACCGCTTTTTTCCGTTTGTGATCGGCCTGGTGATTATAGGTTCCTTGCTCCTGGCCGGAACCAACTTCTACCTTGATCTGCTTTGGTTTAGAGACCTCGGTGCAGACCAGGTTTTCTGGGCACAATACCTGACCCGCTGGGGCCTGCGCATCGGCGCCTGGCTGTTTCTCTTTGCCTTTCTTTTTGTGAATCTCATGGTCACCAGGCGTTATATTTTGAGCTTTCCAAACCTGGCCCTGCGCGAAAGGTTGATGGCATCAGGTTTTATGCGCTTTCTTACCCCGCGCCGCCTGATCATCTATTTTCTGGCTGCCTCAGCCCTCCTGGCCTACGTTTTATCGGGTTATGCTTCGAATTACTGGATGGAGCTGCTAAAGTACTTTAATCATGTCAGTTTCAATATTAGCGACCCCATTTTTAATACTGACATTTCATTCTATGTGTTTCGCTTGCCCTTTTACCGCTTTATTTATGGGTTTTTCATGATGGCCCTGGTTGTCACCCTGATTATCGTTGGTGCGATCTACCTGTTTATGAATCCGCCTGCCCAAAGTAAGCAGGGTCTGATGCTTTCACTGAACAAGGGAGTAAGCCACCTGGCCGTCCTACTGGCCCTGATCTTCGGTCTGAAAGCCTGGGATTACCGCCTACAGCAGTTGGAACTGGTTCTCTCTGAGCGTGGTGTCGTTTACGGAGCCGGGTACACTGATATTAATGCCAATTATAGTGTCCTGATGGTCCTGATGGTCATGGCTGCAGTTATTGCCGTGGTTTTTCTGGCCAACATATTTTTGCGTCGTTTTCGCCTCTTTGTCTACGGCATTCTGGCTTTGATCGGAGTTTCTTTACTTGGTGGCTGGGCTTACCCGGCGGCAATTCAGAGCTTTGTAGTAGAGCCGAGTGAGTTTACTTACGAACGACCTTACCTGGCCCACAATATTGCTTTTACCCGTGATGCCTACAAAATTTCCGACTTCGACACGCGGCCTTTTGACCCCAGCGGCAAGCTAACCTGGGACGACCTGCGTGAAAACTCCGGCACGATTAATAATGTGCGACTCTGGGACCACCGGCCCCTGTTGACCACCTTTAACGAACTGCAGGCCATTCGCCTTTATTACCGTTTTACAGATGTTGATATCGACCGCTATTATATAGGCGATGATTACCGCCAGGTTATGTTGTCGGCCCGGGAACTTGATAAGACGCGCCTGGCCGAACAGGCCCAGACCTGGGTTAACATGCACCTGCAGTATACACACGGCTATGGGGTAACGATGAGTCCGGTTAACGAGGTAACAGGCGAAGGTTTACCGCAATATTTCCTCGGTGATATTCCTCCTGTTGGCGAAGTGGAAATAGAGAACCCCTCGATTTATTTTGGAGAGTTGACCGATGATTACATCATTATCAACACCACCACACCGGAATTTCACTTTGCCACCGCCGGAGATGAGAATGAGTTCACTTTCTATGATGGCAATGCCGGTATTCCTTTGCAATCGGTTTTCCGCCGGGCCCTGCTATCCCTGAAATTTGCCGAATACCGTATCCTTATATCCAATGAGTTGAGCAGCGAGAGCCGGATCATTTTTGACCGTAACATCCATGAGCGGGTCCGTAAAATAGCCCCATTCCTGCGTTACGACGGTGACCCATATGTTGTGGTTAATGACGGGCGTTTATTCTGGATTCAGGATGCCTATACTACTACCGGCAATTACCCATATTCGGCGCCTTTCGGCAATATCAATTATATTCGAAATTCAGTCAAGGTAGTCATCGATGCTTATCATGGTGATGTGCATTATTACATCATTGATCCCGATGACCCCCTTGTTCAGACCTATGCCGCCATTTTCCCTGAACTGTTCGAACCGATCGAAGAAATGCCTGAAGGGTTGATGGCTCACCTGCGTTACCCGGAAGATCTCTTTAACGTGCAGTCGCAGATGCTGACCCTTTACCATATAACCGATCCAAATATCTTCTACACTCGTGAAGATCTTTGGGCGGTACCTTTCGAGCAGTCTTTTGGGCAAGAGCAGCTGATGGAACCTTATTACACCATTTTGCAGCTGCCCGGTTATTCTGAACCTGAATATGTATTGATTTTACCTTTCACTCCCGACAAACGTAACAACATGATTGCCTGGATGGTCGCCCGCTGTGACCAGCCCAATTATGGGGATGTTGAGATCCTGCGCTTTCCCCCGGAGAGGGTTATCCTTGGGCCGAAGCAAATTGAAAACCGTATCGATCAGAGCACTGAAATCTCAGAACAGTTCACACTCTGGGGTCAGGCCGGTTCGCGGGTGATCAGGGGCAACCTGCTGGTCTTGCCCATTAACGAGGCCCTGCTCTATGTAGAACCTATTTTTCTGGAAGCAGATAGGGGAGGCCTGCCCGAGCTGGCCAGGGTGATTATAGTTTTCGGGGAAACCGTGGTGATGGAAAATACTCTGGAAGAGGCACTGGTGAAGATTTTTGGCGAAATGGGCGCCCTGCCGCCCGAGGTTGAGGTTGTTATTGACGATCTTCCCGAAGATATCCTGACGGAAGATATTCCGCTCGCTGAAAGGCCGGTTATAGAAGATGCTGTTTTATTGGAGCTGATCAAAGATGCCCAGGCTGTCTACGAAGAAGCTCTGCAGCGCCAACAGGAGGGTGACTGGGCCGGTTACGGTGATAAAATTAAGGAACTTGAGCAGATTCTGGAAGAACTTGCCCGCTTGACTTCCTGATTAAAGCATAAAGCAGGGGGTTAGTCTTTGCCGCATGATCAGTTTTTAATCTATACCGACGGAGCCTGCTCGGGTAACCCCGGGCCGGGAGGCTGGGCGGCGGTTGTTGCCACCGGTGACAGGGTGGAAGAAATAACCGGCAGCGAAGAAAAAACTACCAACCAGCGCATGGAGCTGAAGGCTGCCGTTGAAGCCCTGCGCAGGGTTCCGCCCGGCAGCAGTGTCAAGCTGCATAGCGACAGTGCCTACCTGGTTAACTGTTTCAAACAGGGCTGGATGGACCGCTGGCAGAGAAATGGCTGGCGAACCAGCAGGGGTGAGGCTGTTGAAAACCAGGATTTATGGCATGAGCTGTTGGATTTTACGCAGGAACTAGAGGTGGAATGGATTAAGGTAAAAGGTCATGGCAGCGATGAGCTGAACTGTCGTTGCGATCAACTGGCCCGTGAAGCAATCATTAAAAGCGGTCATCAAACAAGTAATAGCGGGGAGAAACCATGGCAGCCCGCTGAGGCTAAACAGGGAAAGGGTGAAGGGAAGGTGCGCAGGCTGGGATTACTGACCGGCGGCGGTGACTGTCCCGGACTTAATGCAGTGATCAGGGCGGTTGTAAAGGGAGCCCTGTATAACCATGATCTTGAGGTTGTTGGTTTTAATAATGGGTTTCGCGGCCTGGTTGAAGATGATGCTGCCTTGCTTAAAGATTATGACGTATCAGGTATTCTTAACCGCGGCGGAACAATCCTCGGCACTTCAAACCGTGATAACCCTTTCAATTATCAGCCCGGCGGCTCTGACTACACGGAAACCGGTGTGGATCGCTCTGCCGATGCTATTGAAAATCTCAGGAAATGGGGCATCGAATGCCTGGTGGTTATCGGCGGTGACGGTAGCCTGATCTTAGCTCACCGCTTCAGCGAGCTCGGTGTGCCGGTGATTGGCATTCCGAAGACAATCGACAATGACTTGCCGGCAACGGATGTAACCTTTGGTTTTGACTCTGCCGTTACCACCGCTACCGAGGCGATTGACAAGATTCATACTACGGCCGAATCTCATCACCGGATCATGGTTGTTGAAGTTATGGGTCGGCATGCCGGCTGGATTGCCCTGCAGGCTGGAATGGCCGGTGGCGGTGACATCATTCTTATTCCAGAGCTGCCCTTTGAATACTCCTGCATCATAGATAAGATCGAGGAACGGCGGCGCCGGGGTAAGAAATTCAGCATTATTGTAGTGGCCGAAGGAGCACACCCAGTTGGCAGTGAACCGATCTACCAGGAAATCGGTAGTTCAAAAAGACTGGGCGGGGTTGGTCAGCTTGTTTCCCATGAAATTGAAAGTCAAACCGGACTGGAAAGCAGGGCCACAGTTTTAGGACACCTGCAGCGTGGCGGCAGCCCCACGGCCTACGACCGGGTTCTTGCTACCCGTTTCGGGGTTAAAGCCGTTGAGCTATTTATGGCCGGGCAACGCGACAGGATGGTCTGTTTAAGAGGTAACAAAATTGAATCTGTACCCCTGGAGCAGGCGGTCGGCACCAAGCTTGTTGATCCGCAGAGTGAACAGGTGCGTGCCGCTTTAGCCGTAGGAACATCATTTGGTTGCCCCCTGCCCTGAATAACATGATACTTTGATCTTCTTTCAGGGTCGGTTCTGAAGTTTTTTATGCAGGTGTAGTGACCAGGCCCTTTATATTTGCGGTTTAACTGTGACGATAATGTAAATCAAGAGGCTGCTGAAGATGAGCATTACCAGCCCTGCCACCAGGTCAACTCTGCCCAGGCGCAGGGTTTTCATTTTTGTTCTGCCCTTTCCACCGCTGTAACTTCTGGCTTCCATGGCTACAATCAGCTCCTCGGCCCGCTTAAAAGCATTAATAAAGAGCGGTAGAAAGACCGGGAATACATTTTTGGTTTTCTCAATGAAGTTGCCCCGGTCGAACGCTACTCCGCGGGCCATCTGCGCTTTGACTATCTTGTCCAGTTCTTCTGCCAGGATCAGGACAAAGCGCAGGGCTATAACCATGGTCATGACCAGCTCCTGGGCCGGTAGTCCGATCGACCTGAGCGGTTTGAGCAGGCTTTCGAGGCCGTCTGTAAGGTTAACAATTGAAGTGGTCAGGGTGAGGATAGTTGTGACCATAAACAGAAAGAGAACCCTTAACGTAATCAGGTTGCCCATGTGCAGGCCGGCATTGGAGGCTGTAAAGATCCACCAGGAAAAGATTATTTCTTCACCGGGAGCAGAATAAAGGAAAAGTTGAAAAACCCACATTAATATCAGTACCGGCAGCATTGGTTTCAGACCGCGTAAAGCATAGTTAAAAGGTATATTTGACGCATAGATAATGGCGCCGGTAAAAATCATGATTGCGCCGTAGGCCTGGTACGATTTCAGGAAGAGTAATAATATGATTAACAGCGAAGCGGCTACAATTTTCGTTCTAGGATCGAGACGGTGGATAGCCGTTTCACCGGGCAGGTAAACCCCCAGGGTAATATTTTTTGTCAGTTCCATTAATCGGTCACCTGCCTTTCGTGCATTACCCGCGTGATGGAACTGATGGCTTCATCGAGGTTCAGGATGGCAGGGGGCAGTTTAAAACCTTCTTCCCTCAATCTATTGGCGACAATCATTATTTCGGGTAGTTCCAGGCCGATTTCGTGCAACTCTTCAGATCGGGTAAAGATATCACGTGTTGTGCCGTCGGCATAAATTCTTCCTTTGTCAAGAATGATGATTCGTTCAGCCAACTCGGCAACTTCATTCATGCTGTTGGAAATAAAAATAATTGTAATTTGTTCTTTCCGGTGCAGGCTGCGGATTACGGCAAGGATATCCTCGCGGCCCCTGGGGTCAAGCCCGGCGGTTATATCGTCTAAGATGAGAATGCGGGGCCGGCAGGCTAAAACACCGGCTATGGCGACCCGTCTTTTTTGTCCGCCGCTCAGGGCATAAACATCACGATGATAAAAAGTATCGTAATCGAGTCCTACCTGTTTCAAGGCGTTCTTAACCCTGTTTTCCACTTCGCCTGGTGATAATCTCTGGTTTTTTGGCCCGAAGGCAATATCTTCACCTACGGTGGGAGCAAAGAGCTGGTAGTCGGGATTTTGAAAAACGTAGCCGACCTGATGCCGCAGAGTTACCAGGTCAGCCTTCTTGTCTTTCGTGTCGCAACCGTTAACTATAACCCGGCCTTTCTGTGGAATAAAGAGGGCGTTAAAATGCTGGGCCAGCGTGGTTTTGCCGGCCTGGGTGGGGCCGATTAGGCCGACAAATTCACCGTCATCAATGGTCAGGCTCAGATTAAAGAGAACCTTATTTTCGAAGGGAGTGTCCTTTTTGTAGCTATGACAGAGACCTGTTACTTCAATTGACATAGGCTTTGCACGAGCTCCTCGGTTTCAATGATATCGCTTTTTAGCTTGATACCGTTGCGGCGCAAGCCTTCGGATAACTGAACTATTGTCGGGCAATCGAGCCCCAAAACGCCAAGTTCTTCACTGCGACGAAACACTTCCCGGGGAGTGCCTTCGAGCCTTATTTCGCCCTGGTCCATGACCACCATCCGGTTGCAATGAACTACTTCACTCATATAATGGGTCAGTAACACGATGGTGATTCCTTCATCTTGGTTAAGACGGAGGATATTTTCAAGAACATCCCGCCGACCCCGGGGATCTAAATGGGCTGTTGGTTCATCGAGGACAATACAACTTGGCTTCATGGCAAGAACGCCGGCAATAGCCACCAGCTGTTTTTGTCCTTCCGAAAGCAGGTTGGGGGGGTGTTCGCGCAGGTCTTGAATATTAAGCAGTTTAAGTGCCCAGTCGACCCTGGCTTTGATTTCAAGCGGTGGCAGGCCCAAGTTTTCCGGGCCGAAGGCAATATCTTCTTCGACTATACTACTGACCAGTTGGTTGTCGGGGTTCTGGAAAACCATGCCGACAATTTTTCTGATGGCCGGAATATTAGCTCTTTCGGTAACGGACATACCTTTAACCGTTACACTACCGCTAGTAGGCGTCAAAAGGCCGTTAAAATGACGAACCAGGGTCGATTTTCCTGAACCGTTCTGGCCGGTTATGGCCAGCATTTCTCCTTCAAATACCTTTAAATTAAGCCCTTTAAGGGCTTTTACGGCGTCATCATGGCCGGCGTTATAGGCAAAGCTAAGATTAACGGCCTCGATTAACGGATGCAAATTGCTACAGCCCCTTAGCATCTTATTGTTTAAAAATCATCTCTGTCAGGCTTTGCTTGTTGGCCGGATCCGTTGAATACCCTTAACAAGTATAACCGTCAGAATGGCGGCAACGATTAACTCCGGAATCCCGTGTAAGGCACCAATGGAAACCGAAACTTCCGGGGGTAGGTAACCTCGCCACGTAGCCATCCCCAGCACCAGCACTGTATTGGTTATTGAACCGAATGCACCGGCCAGAGCGCAGGCGAGGATGGTGTTGATTTTTTTGGTTGATATGTAGATCAGATAAGCAACAATGCCGATAAAAAGACGGGGTAGAACCGAAACGAGGGGATCGGCAAAAAATGGGGCTCCGGGTTGCAGAAAGCTGAAGAGCCCGAAAATGGCCCCGGTAATCAAGCCTACGACAGGGCCCTCCAGGACGGCACCCAAAATAACCGGAATGTGCATGATCGTGGCATGTCCTGCAGGTGTTGGCACCGGAATAAAGCCCAGGCGGGTCACACCTAATAAAATAGAAATTGCTCCCAGGATCCCTGATATGACGATTTTACGGACGGATAAGTTCATGATCAATAGTTCCTCCCCTTGCTGTTATCAAGCAGTTTTACATTCTACAACCGAACAGGCTAATCCTTCAGAAATGATGTTTATTCTATGCTTCCTTCCGATTAATCTCTTAAGCCAGGAAGGAATATTCAGCCCTTTTGAAGAATTAGCCCTTAATACAATAGCTGATCAAAAGGGGAAAAGCAAATGTTAAAGCAAACAGCGATATTGTTTGCCGCAATTTTAATTTTGGCCTTGGCCGGCCCTTCCTGTAGTGTTAGCAATAAAATTGTTGAGGCGGATCCGGAAAACTATGCGGTAGATGGTGTTCTGCTTGAAACCGGTTTTGCAATAAATGACGATATGGAAATAACGACCCCGGGGATAATTTTTAAACCCAACGAGCAGTTTTATTTTTATTTTAACAATGATCAGCCTTTTGAAGATAAGGAATTAGTGGTCCAGCTGATTGACACCAGTAATGAAAATATTCTCGCTGAAAGTAAAAACTATGAATTTTATCCCGAGGAAAGCACTCTCACCGACATGATCTGGTTCGGCAGCCCTGGCCGCTATAAAATTTTAATAAATGTGGATGGCGAGCTGAGAGCATACCAGGAAGTCATCATCAAAGAATAGACCACGGGGACGGTTCTCTGTTTTAATTGCTGAGAACGTAAGACACGAGAACAGGTTCCTTGTCTTATGTTCAGGGAACGGATGGTGAGCGAAATTCATAATTCTACTGGCAGCTACCCAACATGTGCACTCTGTGACAAGCTGGTTTGTGATAGTGGTTTGAAACAAAACGCACCTTCTAATTGTCCTATGCTTAATGAGGGCACCTTACTGGAAGCCTCCCTGCTTGAATATGAAAAAGAGAAGATTAATAACCTGGCGTGCTGCTCTGCCCTGGTGGAAGCCGAAGGATATTGCGAGTGGACCAGGATCGAAGAAATAATTGCCTTTGCCCGTAAAGCAGGCTTTAGAAGAATTGGCCTGGCTTACTGCATTGGTTTGCGCAGGGAAGCTGAACAATTTGTTCAGATCATGACTCAAGCGGGGTTTGAGATGGTGTCTGCTGTTTGCAAAGTAGGCTCTTTTCCCAAGGAAAACCTTGGCTTATCTGACGATCAGAAAATTAAGCCCGGCCATTTTGAAGCTATGTGTAATCCCATAGCCCAGGCAAGGTTACTCAACAAAGCTCAAACTCAGCTTAAAGTCGTTCTCGGGCTTTGTGTCGGTCATGACTCGCTATTCCTTCACTACGCAGAATCTCCGGTAACGGTGCTGGCTGCAAAAGACAGAGTGCTTGCCCATAATCCACTTGGAGCGATTTATGCGGGCTCTTATTTCAAGAAAAGATTCCGGGGCTAGCTGAGCTTTATTTTTTTGGCCTCGGGGGCAGGGGGATGGTGTTTCTCCCCTTTATGTATCGGAGGTGTTGCCATGCGCTGATAGTGGCATTTCAAGGGGGTTCTAACAAGTAAAAAAAGATGGAGGATCGTTGGATGGAAAAAACATTGGCCATTTTTGCTTTAACGGTTCTATTTGTTCTCAGTCTGACTTCATGCACCAGCCCCAGTCCCAGCACCAGCCCTGAAACCCCGGTTGTAGAAGGCGTGAGTGCTGATCTGGTTATGACAAACGGGGTTGTTTATTCAGCAGATGACGCAGACACCTTTTATGAAGCTATTGCTGTCAAAGACGGTCAGATTATGGCCCTGGGCAACTCCGGAGAGGTTGAGCAATATATTGGCTCTGACACAGAGGTTATCGACCTGGAAGGAAAAATGATTTTACCGGGGTTCATTGACAGCCATATGCATCCGCCTGGAAATGTCTTGAGAGAAATGTATAGCATCTCCTTAAGCTGGAGAGATGACAAGGAAACGATATTGGAAAAGGTAGCTGCTTTTGTTGAGGCAAACCCTGACCTTGACGCTTATTACGGTGGGGGTTGGTCGGTAGGTGTATTTGAAGACTTGGAATCTACCCTTGGGCCCAACAAGGAAGCTCTCGATGCTATTATGCCTGACAAGCCGGTCATTTTGCGCTCTTACGATGGACATAGCACCTGGGTTAACAGTAAAGCCCTTGAAGTTGCCGGAATAGATGCAGAATCTGCCAATCCCGACGGAGGAGTGATCGAAAGGGATCCCGAAACAGGTGAACTGTGGGGAACCTTAAAAGGAATGGGCTTTGATACCCTCCCCACGCAGGAATACAGTTACGATCAGGTTCTCGAAGGGGTTACAGCTTTCCAGGATTTCATGCACAGCCTCGGTTACACGGGTTTCTTTACCCCTTACCCTTCTGCGGGAGCAGCGCCTGGCTATGATTTTTATAAAGCTCTTAGGCAGCTCGAGGAAAGTGATGAGCTCAAGCTATGGGTTAGGGCAGCGACAAGGATCGATATCAACCTTGATGAAGATCTTGACACCCAGATAGCAAACCTGAAAAAAGCCAGGGATGATTACAGTGGTGAGCTCTTTAAAATAACCAATGCAAAAATATTCATGGACGGAACCGTCGAAGCCGTAACTGCCAAACTTCTGGAACCGTACGAAGAAGAAGCCGGAATGGGCAGTGACTATACCGGTATTTACTACTGGGAAGACATGGATGCTCTGCGCGAGGCCTTCACCAAGCTAAACAGTGAAGGCTTTTCCGTTCATGTCCATTCTATTGGTGACCGGGCTACAAAAGAGGCGCTTGATGCCTTTGAAGATGCCCTGGCCGAAGTGCCCGGAGACCACCGCAATGCAATTACCCATCTTCAGGTTGTTGACTATGACGATATTCCCCGCTTTGCTGAACTGGGGGTCATTGCCAATACGCAGGTATACTGGCATATGAAAGAACCTGACTGGTGGGAAGAGGTAGACTATCCTTTCCTTGGCGATCGTGCGGAATATGAATACCCACTGAACTCGTTTTTCGAGAGTGGTGCCGTGGTAGCATCTTCGTCGGATTACTCGGTTACCGATCCTCCGGTTGCCCTGTGGGCAATTGAAACCGGTGTGACCCGCAACCTCAATAATGCCGAATTTTACGAAGTTGATGACATAGAGGGCATTGACGACCCGACCTGGTTGCTCAACAAAGATGAACGGACATCACTGGAGAATATGATCAAAAGCTTTACAGCCAACAATGCTTATGCTCTATTCCTGGATGATTACACGGGAACCATTGAGGTTGGTAAGTATGCCGACCTGGTAATTCTTGACCAGGATCTTTTTAGCATAGATCCACAGGATATTGATGGCGTGGAAGTGTTGAAAACAATCTTCAGAGGGATGGTTGTTTACGAATCTAAGTAAAGCTATTTCAATTTAGATGCAGCGTGTAAAATATGGCTCCGGTAGTTCCGGAGCCATATTTCTCTAAAAATGGACGAGATGTTCGATCCCGGTCTGATTTTCCCGCCACGTCATGATTGTGAAGTCCAACCGGGTATCCATAAAATACAACTACAATACTTATTTTTATACTATCTAAAAATTTATTTCTCTCTGCATAATGCAAAAGAAGGGCAGGCCAAATTAATCTTGAATATTAGAAATGTGAAAATAAGCCAGGGGAGATAAGGGATAGCAACATGACTGATCAAAATCAGGATAACCATAAACATGTCATTTCCTGGGCCGGGGGAAAGTATAAAGGACAGTTGAAATATGGTGTGCCTCACGGCCAGGGAAAGCTTATTTTGCCAGATGGCTCCAGGTATGAGGGGGAATGGTTGGAAGGCAAGCCTCATGGTCGGGGCACAATTTATTATCCGGGTGGGGGCACTTACCAGGGTGAAATTGCTACAGGTAAGAGAGAAGGTTATGGCCGTTATAGCCTACCGGATGGTAAAGTAGTTGAAGGATACTGGGTCAAGAACGATTTCAGCAGACCGGCAGAAGAAAGACGGATCATCGAACCATCATCTCCGCCTGAAAAGGCGCAGCGAAGAACGATGATCAGGATTAATGAACTGCACTTTAGTTACAGCAGCGGTAAGGGTGTTTTTGATCTGAG
>CAZVLE010000155.1:0-7708 GCA_964627855.1 uncultured Syntrophomonadaceae bacterium
ATACATTTCAAACCAAGTCCCCCTCCCGACACCACTTGTAGAAGAGCGTAAGGAACAATTCTTTACGCTTTTTCTTTTTCTCATTACATAATATAATGGTGCAGGTATTGATCAGTGGAGGAAAAAAAACATCTGTTGATTTGAAAGGTTAACTGGGAAAGGGCAATAATTGTATACTATAGCGGAAACTCCAATCGCCCGAATGATTACTCTTGATAAAGACGATTGCATCGGACGTATTATCAGAAGCAAAACCCACTTTGGTCTGGATCAAATAATTCAGGCTAAGCATTATATTTCGGCACATAACAGGGACTGGGTTCCACAGCACTTCATCGACGTAGGTGCAAACATTGGCACCCATATTATCGCTGCCCTTTTAGGTGTTGGATTCTCCGAAGCCACAGCTTTTGAACCCGTGCCGGAACTTTTTAAAGTCTTACAGGAAAATATTAGCATCAATAATCTCAGCCAAAAGTCTGCACTGTTTAATCTGGCCCTTTCAAAGAAAAAGACTATTCTTCAAGTTGAACTTTCTCCCCATAATACGGGCGACAATCGAATTGTTAAATCTAACCGTTTATCAAAGCACAATGAATATTTGTGGGAGAAAACAACCGTTTCAACCGTTGCCCTGGACAATATCACTATGCTTAAAGACCAGCAACTAAACTTTCAGTCATTTGATAATCTTAAGTCGATCTTACATTCAGATGAACTCTTTATGATCGGCTATAATCAGTCTGTTTCTTCACAATCGCTCTTGACAGCCGCTTTGAATAAAAACAACGCTCTTGCCTGGATAGACACCCAGGGTCATGAGCCGGACATCTTCAGAGGGGCCAAAAAACTGATTAAATCCGACATACCCATGGTTACTGAATTCTGGCCGTACGGGTTGATAAGGGCTGGATTTTCTTTCAATAGTTACTGGAAACATCTCAAACACCGGAAAATCTATATCCTCTCAGAAGAGCCAAAATCATTTTCCAGAAATGATGCGCTAAACTTTTTCAAATCAGCTGTTCAACACGAAAATGAAAGCTATTCTCCCCATTTGGACTTGCTGGTGATCTAAATGCTCTGCAGATAGTTTAGGGGACAAAGGGAGAAGCCCTGTTATTAAACAGGGCTTCCAAATAACTTTTCTAAACTGAGCGATGTACTATTGCTGTCATTATTTGGTGCTACTATTCGAAACTCAGGTTGCTGACGATTTCTGTAAATAGAGCTTCGTCAAACTTAAATATTGCGCCTAACGTTGCTACGGTAACAACAATCCATTTGCCATCTTTTTGTGCTCCCAGAGCCATAGCATCAAGAGCTACTACGGGTACTGCCGGGTGGTTAAATTTGAAGATGGCCCGGGTGGCATCGATTCCGCCCGCAAGCCTGACATCTTCCTGTGAATCGATCTTAACTTTTGACCCTTCGGCGGCATCGATCGCTCCATTGAGAGCATCTTCAAAAGTTGCGGCTTCGTCAACATTGATAAACATCAGCGGAACTCTTTCCTCAGAAACGACATAGTAGACTATTGTCGACCCTTCAGAAACCTCGTTTTCAACCCAATCTGCCGGGTATTGCACAGAAAAGCCGTACTCAGAGTTGACATATTCTTGAGCTTCGAATGAGAGCACTATCGGTTCGGGTTCAGCTTCTGCTTCTTCCTCTTCCGGAGCCTCAGCTTCTTCGGCGGGAACCTCAGGTTCAGTTACGGGTGCTTCAGAAGCACAACCCGCCAGCGATAACATGAAAATAAGAAACATGAAAATAAGAACATAGACGGTTAACCTTGCTTTTATCATTAACCTTGCCTCCTCTTTGCTTACTAACCATTTGCAGCACAATCCTTACTTCTTGCTTAATTACTGATCGTCAATCTTGCCGGCAACCCTCCTTTACTGAAATCCTAAGTTCAAATTGCCTTTCACTAAAACATGATAAAAAAGGACTTTCGGTCATTCTATTCTTGCAAATTAGTGATTTATACTTCGCTCTATAATTTTAAACTCCTCTTTTTTTTCAGACTTTTTTAGTGTTGAACAAGTTGGGGTATGTTATAATCTGGCTATTAGATTTACGCTTACTGGAGGCACTGCCCATGTCTGAAGACAGGAAGAATAATGAGAACAACCTTGACGCCGATAATAATCTTCATGGGACGGACTCTGCCGGCCATAATGGAAAAGAAGATCTGGAAAAATGCAAGACGATAGCGGTAGAGCATTATTGTTCCGATGCCGGAGAAAAAGCGAGCATCCCTTCCGACAGCTTCAAGAAAATTCAATTCAGCACAATTAAAAAAATTCTTCTTACTGCCGGTGCAGTGCTGGCTTTTCTCCTGCTTACAGGCGGCTTGGTATCACTGGTTTTTTACTACCAGATTCAAGAGACTCAGCAGGTTATTCTTGATGAAGGCATAAATTCTCCGGAAAAAATTGTCGCAGAGAATACTGTTGACGAAGAAGAAATCGTTCGTGAAGAAATAGGTGCACAATTTCCCGAACATATAGTTAATATTGGGCTTCTCGGTTTCGATCGTGGATGGGGCCGTGAAGACAGGGGCCACTATATGTTTCGTCCTGATGTTCAGGCTGTTATCTCGATTGATTTTGAAAAAGACCAAGTTTCTGTAATAAGGATTCCCCGCGATTCTTATGTTCCGATTCACGGTGCCGGCGGTTTTCACGATAAGATAAACCACTCTTACATGTACGGTTACTATGCCGGCGGTGGAGATGATCAAAACGCTGATGGAATTCGCTATACTCTATTGACGATTAGCGATGTATTAGGGGGTATCCCGATCCATTATTATATATCGGTTGATATGTATTCGGTTATTGCCCTGGTTTATGTCTTGGGTGGCATCCACTATGATGTAGAAGAAAGGATCGAAGATGAAGTTTGGATCTATGGGGTCCTGCTGCCACCAATCGAGCCAGGCTACCAGCTTTTAGATGGTACTAACTATATGCGTATTCTGCAGTATCGCGATGCCAAATCAAGCCAGGATCACGGGCGTATAGAGAGGCAGAGCAAACTGCTGACAGCAACTTATCGTTACCTGCGTAAAAATGGCAAAATTTCCGACATACCGGCAATCTACAGAATCTACAAACAATACGTAGATACCGACCTGTCTTATAAAAAGATTTCGGCGCTTGCGAGCTACTTCCTAAAAATTGATCTAACCGATGATAATTTACATTTTTACACTTTACAGGGATCAACCCAGATGAAAGACGGGATTTATTATGAAATTATCGATCAGGAGCAGCGCCTTGAGATTATCGAAAAGGCCTTCGGTTTGATTGTCGACCCGTGGCCGCCGATTGTATTGAAAGATAGCCCGGAATACATCCAGGAGCAGGAAAGAAAAAAAAGAATCGAGGAAGGTGAGGGGTTGAGCCCCCAATTTCCCGGTTTTGAAAATATGCCGCAGTTCGATGACTTCTTTAACCAACAATCGTATTAACACTATGAGGAGATCTTGCTTCTAACTATTACGAGATATAGTTTACAGTAACCAAAGAAGGGGATGAGGCGCAGAATTGGAGAAACTAAAAATTGCTTTTTTAACTTATCGCGGCAATATGCGCTGCGGAGGTCAGGGTATCTATTCCTGGTACCTTGTCCAGGAGTTAAAAAAGCTCGGCCATGACATTACCGTAATTTCCGGTCCTCCCTATATAGATCCAATGGACCAGGTACAGATAAAAAAGCTGCCCTCCATGTATGATGTTTATGACCGCAGGTTGCCTCAGCCTCTATCAAGGTTACTTAACCCCTTGAATTTTTGGGAATGGGTACAAATAATCTCAAAAGGTTTTCCGGAACCCTTTACCTTTACCCTGCGTACCTATTTATATTTACGCAAGCTCTTGAAACGCGGTGATTTTGACCTGGTGCATGATAACCAATCTCTCGGTTACGGGCTTCTTTTTCTACGCCGTTGGGTGCCGGTAACCGCTACGGTCCATCATCCAATGCATGTTGATCGGGAAGCATCGTTGAAACAGGCAAGGAGTCTGAGGGAGAGAATCAAGAAACACCGTTTTTATGGTTTTATTGCTATGCAGGATCGGGTCATAAGGCGCCTCGATGGGCTGATTACGGTTTCTAAGGCAGCTAAGGAGGCCAATATCCACTCTTTTCGCATTCCTGAAGAAAGTATGAAAGTAATCTATAACGGTGTAGATACGAGCATCTTCCGTCCATTAAACTTAAAAAGAACAGAAAACAGTCTCTTACTGGTTACCAACACTGAGGATCGCAAAAAAGGAGTGCTATACCTTTTTCAAGCTATGCAACAGCTGCCGGAGGAAGTAAAGCTAATTGTAGTAGATGAAGTAAAGAAGCGTAACTACGCCGCTGTTTTGCGCGAGGAAATGGGACTTCAAGAGAGAGTAACTTTTACCGGCCGCTTATCTACTGAAGATTTGGTGAAACAGTATAATAAAGCAAGCGTTGTAGTCGTCCCCTCGGTTTATGAAGGGTTCGGCCTACCCGCCGCAGAAGCTTCGGCCTGTGCAACACCGGTGATAGCTACCAGCGGGGGTGCTTTGCCTGAGGTGGTGGCCGATGGTGAATCAGGGTTAGTGGTTCCGCCGATGGATCCGGAGGCTTTGGCTGAGGCTATCCGCACCATTTTATCTAATCCTGAGTTAAGAGAGAGAATGGGTAATAAGGGGCGGGAAAGAGTCCAACATTTATTTACCTGGCAGAAAGCAGCCAAAGAACACACTGAATACTTCCTGGAGGTTATCAATGAATACAGTCGACTTCACGCAGCTGGGCATTAAAGAAGGGGAGTTAATACTTGATGCTGGTTGCGGCATAGGCAGGCATAGCTGGAACCTGATCAAAGGTAACCACCGGGTTGTTTCGATCGATCTCGATTTGGAAGCTCTGACAGAAAACTACGGTTTTATGAAATATATGGATACCATCGGTGAAACCAGGGGGACCTTCTGTGTTATTATGGGCAATGTCCAGGCCCTTCCATTTTCCGACGCTACCTTTGACCGGGTTATCTGTTCGGAAGTCCTTGAACATGTGGATGATTATTTTGAAGCGATGTCTGAACTGGTGCGTGTGCTTAAACCAGGCGGCACCATGGGCATCTCGGTCCCCACCTGGATAACCGAAGTATTTTATTGGAGGCTGGATAAAAACTACAGTCACCCAGGGGGGCATATCCGGATTTTCCGGGCTTATCAGGTGCGCGATTTACTGGAAGCCTTCGGACTAAAAATTTTCAACAGCAACCGCCGTCACAGTCTGCACTCGCCCTACTGGTTCTTAAAATGTCTTTTCGGGCTCGATCGGGAGCGCGCCTTACTACCACGTGTTTACAACCGCTTTCTCTGCTGGGTTGAAAATAATTCAATCCGGCCCTTTAAGTTCATGGAGAGATTGTTAGATCCAATTTTTGGGAAAAGCTTGGTTTTCTATGCCCTCAAAGAGGAAGGTCCGGCAGTGGGCGCCGCGGATGCCCGCGCAGCATTAAAACGTCGGCAGTAGACGGAATATGGCGGGCGATTAAGTTCAGGCTCCTGAGGATTATTCTGGTCACCGGTTTTGGCAACCGCTTCAATATACCTCCATACCTGGGCACACCGAATAGAAGAGATGTACCCCAGATTTTTTCCTGCTGCAGGGAAGGCCTAACCAGGGCTTTAAGCACTTTATAATCGACCCGGATCGTATGATCTACAGGCGTATCCCAGGGCATTACGCCTTCCGGTTTTCTGATCCGCATGCCGGTGATTAAACGTCCCAGGCGAAATCCTGCGCTTTCAAAATTTGCCACACTGAGTACCACCCAGCCGTCAGGCTTGGTTACCCGTGACATTTCACAGATTGCCAGTTGGGGGTTATAGAAATGATCGATTGCTCCTTTACAGAAAACTACATCAAATGAATCATCGGCAAACGGCAGGTTTTCACCGAAAGCGCGGACCAGCCCCATCGTAAGTTTTTTTTCAGACAGCGCCTTATTGGCTTCTTCAATCATCACATCGGAGACCTCAACCCCAACACCGCTCATGCCCCGCTCTAAAAGCTGGATGGCATCCACAGCACGGCCGCAGCCGACATCTAAAAAGAATCCCTCGGGCTTATAGGCGGCATCTAATGTCTCGCCGATCATCTTTTCGCAGAGATACTCCAGATCAGGGTTGATTTCAGATGGAAAAACATGGTCATCGTTCCAGTGCAGATCAACTTTATGTTCGGCAGTCACAACTTCAATTTCTTGTGGTTTTTTCATTATTATTCCTCGGGCAGCATTTTTGCTTCATTAATAAACATTATCGGTATATCATCTTTTACCGGATAGAGGCGCCTGCATTCTAAACATAAAAAACCTTCATCGCCACGCTGCTCCATCGATACTTTGCATACGGGGCAGACCAAAATCGAAAGCAGTTCTTTATCCATCTATTCTTTCCCCCTTTAAAGCAACTATTCCGTCGCATGAAAGAAATACAGCATCATAAGTTCTACACTTTAACACTAAAACCTTTTTTATTTGCTATGATTAAGTGATCTGATCGATCCTACAGAGCCGGTAAATGAAAAATGGTAAAAGAGAAAGTTGTTATTAATGTGCGATATGCTATGATCAAATCTAGAGTATTTCAACAAGAGAGGTTACACGAATGTTTAGTTTGATCAACAAACTGTTAAAAATCCTGACCATCAGAGAGAAGTTTCAGCTGGCGGCTTTGCTTCTGGCTATGATCGTTACTGCTTTTACACAAACTCTCGGTATTGCTTCAGTCTTTCCCTTTATCACCCTGATTATGCAACCCAGCCTTATTTTTGAAAACCGCTGGTTATATTGGATCTATGAGACCTTTAATTTTAGCAGCGCAAACAGCTTTATCATCTTCGCCGGGATAACCATGTTTTTTATCATTGTTTTATCTAATTTGATTTCGGCTTTTACCACCTGGCTCAACTTTCGTTTTGTCTGGATGAACAACCACCGCCTTTCAAGACGTTTGCTGGAGAAATACCTTTCTATGCCCTATCCCTATTTCTTAAATAAAAACAGCTCTGAATTAAGCAAGAATGTGCTTTCAGACGTCTCCCAGTTAACAGGTAGTTTCATGATACCGCTGATGAACATTATCAGCAGGGGCTTGGCAGCCATATTTATACTTACGATGCTACTGTGGATTAATGCCTTTGTTTCAATCTTTACTATACTGGTTATCGGTGGCACCTATGCTTTGATCTACTGGCGGGTTAACCGAAACCTTAAGCACCGCGGAGAAAAAAGCCTGGCAGCCAACTTGTACCGATTTAAAGCGGTGCTTGAAGTGTTTGGCGGGATCAAGGATATAAAGGTCCTGAACCGCGAAGATTATTTTCTGGATCTATATACTCATCATTCCTATCAGTTCGCCCGGCATAATTCCTGGAATGCTGTTGTCAGCCAGCTGCCGCGCTTTGCCCTCGAAGCCATCGCCTTCGGGGGGGTAATTATTTTTGTTTTAGTCCTATTGATTCAGCGTGGCGACGCGACCCAGGTTATTCCTCTTGCAAGCGTATTTGCTTTTGCCGGATACAAGTTAATGTTCGCCATGCAGGAAATATTTTCTTGTTTTACTCAGATGCAGTTCAGCCGTTCCTTATTCGATCGTATTTATGCTGACTTTATGACTCCAAGCCAAGAAGGCCTTCAACCGGCTGG
>CAZVLE010000156.1:0-14818 GCA_964627855.1 uncultured Syntrophomonadaceae bacterium
GGAGTCCGTCCCACTTTAAATCTGAAAGCTGACACCCTGGTATCTGAAATCAGGAATTGAAGCATTACCTCGCATGGTTTTGTCCTGGCTCAAAGCAGCGGAGACAGCAGATCTCACATACTTCTGATAAACTAACGGTTCCAGTATGACTTCCACAATACATGTGCTCTATTGGTTGGGTCATGGCGCTCGTTAGCAAAAAACCATATCTCAACACCTTTAAAATTGCAAATTAAGTAATGGTCTGAACCACCATGTGAGCTTAAATAACCACTTTCATCAAAACCTATCCTACCTCTATTATTCAATAACTCCAATATCTGATCGAAGGTCATCCCTACTTTAACACCCAAAATTTCTGTGTCTCCATAGATAACGAGATTGATTACAACATCATCACGATTAGTTTCTGGATCGGTATAGCTATATTCGCTAAAAGCGAAGATTAGATTCAAAGATCTGTAGCTGAGCGCATAGCCAGTTCCGCCAACACCCAGCTGAACTTCTTCGTATCGCTCGCCATAAAGATCGATAATGTCCTGCAATGTCATACCAAGATGTTTTAAGGTTGGGTCTGCAAAAAGCATGTCATAAAGGTCATCTGGCCGGTTATCTTCGTAACTATTATTCTCTTGAATATTTATGGTGGAATCTAGATCAACAAATACTGCGCCGCCTTTTCCAACAGCTGAATTACTTATAAACGTGTTACTGGCAATATCTACATCGTAGCTCATATCAGCATAAATACCGGCTCCGTCCTGTCTGGCCTCATTTTTGCTGAGCGTATTACTATCTATAGTGCCGTTTTCAGTTTTCCTGATAAAAATAGCAGCGCCTTTTTCTGCCTTATTAGCCTCAAAATGATTATCTGTAATTTTTGCAGGTGACATATGTGCCATGTAAACACCCCCGCCGTTTTCGGCATAATTAGCTTCGATGTTGTTGTTAAAAACAGTCGGCTCACACATCATTGTTATCAGCATGCCACCGCCAAATTGGCCCGCTTGATTATCTGCAATAGTGTTATCCTTGATTGTTGGTGAAGATTGATACCAAACGGCAATGCCGCCGCCAAAGGTTCCAGCTCTGTTTTCGGTAATTAGGTTGTTTTCAATAATTGGCGCGGAGCCATCGAGTACGGCAATCCCGGCACCTACACCCAGGGTATCAGCATTAAGGTCATTTGCTGTATTATTAACTATTCTGTTGTTGATGATTGTCGGTGAACTGCTATTGCTTACCAGGATACCTCCGCCATAGTTGCGTGAAAAAGCAAGCTCTTCATCTTCATATGTTATGATGTTGTAATCCTTAATTAAGCCAGTGCCTCCTGTGATTGTAAACCCATCCAGTATGCTTTTATTTGATTCCCCGCTCTGAAAAGAAACCACAGGTCCATTTTGCCCGCCATCAATAATGGTCGCCTCAACAATTTCTTTCCTCGCAGGATTTTTGCTCTGCAGTAGTATGGTTTTTCCTTTAAAATCGATATTTTCAAAATAGGTCCCTGGCGCAACGATAATTTCACTGCCATCTTCGGCAGCATCAATTGCGCTTTGTATCGTGGGGTAGTCAAAAGGAACAGCTAATTGAGGGGGAGCCAACTTTATTTTTTCTTTGCTTACCCATTCAATGGTTTCTTTTTCACCAATATAATGACCGGCAAAAATCCATTTTTCTTCGTGGTTGTAATAATGCAAATTATAATCGGAGAAAAGGCGGTTTCCCTGTTCGTTTAGAACAATGTGGCCACCAGCTCCATAGTCATAGGTCCATGTTTCAGTTACAGCAGGCAATACTTTTTTCACACCCTGAACATCATAGCCAACCTCATCTATGGCCAGCGCCAGAGCCCATACAAGATCGTAGGTGATATAGTGGATAATACCGACATCCCGGCTTGCTGCGGGCCTGATATTTGCAGTGACATGCGAATTATTTGATTTGTCCCCTAAAGGTCCCACTCGTTCTGTAAATTTTAAGAGGCTTATATTTGCGGCAAATGCTGCTAAATAAGGGTTCTTTTTTATCGATTCTTCCAAGTTGCTGCTGGAGATACCATACCAATTAATTTCCTCTAAGATTTCATACTCTGAGGCCTGATACATGAGTTTTTCCAGTGAATTATCGAAGACAAAAACACCTATATTTTGCGGGGATAGATCCTGTCGGACCAATTGCAGAATATATTCTGCCAGAATAGCGGCTTCTTCTGAATAATTCGCCCCAGTGCAGTCGTAGACAAGCTTATCCTCCAAAACTTGTATGCCCAAGCTTTGGGCTATCAAAGCTGCTTCCTGTCTTAAGCGGTCGTTTTGTGCACCACTACATCCGCCAAGAATCAAATACTTCATATTAGTTTCGGCGGCAGCAGAGATAATTGCCGCTATTTCATTTGAGGGGTGTGCACCAAAAAGAAAAAAATTATCATCACTGCCAGGCAGTTCACCTGACATTGCTGAAGGCGAGGCCATAAAAAGCTGATTGTCATTTACATACGCAAGGGATTCTAAATCCATTTGTTTTGCTAACGGACCGATAAAAAATTCTGTTCCTGACTCGTGATATTTTTGGACTAAACTGGTTGCTTCTAACATGGTGCTGTCATCTCGTGTATCTGCCACAAAAAGTTGCAAACGCCATTTTTTATTCTCACTTTCGAGCCACTCGTTTACATCTTTTTCTGCCAGCTTGGCCGCCTCTGCACAAACTTTTCCATGATCAGCAAGTGGCCCGCTCAAGGGGAAAAGAGCTGCCATAGTATGTACTGTAGGCTTGCTGGTAATATTAATTATTATTACAAGAAATAAGATAAAAGCGATACTAATTAAAGCTACTGCCACTATTTTTGTTTTTCTGCTTAGAGATTTACGCAAAGGGACAACAACCCCCTTTCCTAATGATTGCTTGCTGATATCTGTCACTTCATTCTTGACATAATGGGCTTGCTTAATTCAAAAATCTTTATTTTGATACCCGCTAATTCTAAACAGGCAATTGTTTCACTATTATAGCAATTAAAGGAATAATACCATAATAATTTAATTGAAGAAAGGGCTGTTGATTGATTAAAGTCGTAGCTGGTGTCGGAGAAAGGAGGGTACGAGCTTATCGTCACCATAAAGCCCTTTATACCGCTCCTGTGGCAAACAGCGTCCCTGGACCGATATCTACATTGGACCTTTGGCCATGTTCCGGCTTTATAATCAAATCAGGGTGACACATATGTGTCATTTCATCATGCTAAAGTAGTCTTGCAGAGGCTTTACTGCCTAGAAATAAGGAAAGAAGGTATCAGCTTATGACCGCTAACCTTTGCCCACATTGCCAGAAAGAACTTGCCACCATCTATGGTATTATCAACCAAACAGCAGCAGGTCTTAAAAAATGTCTCTATTTGCGTAAATGCCCCTTTTGCGACAACCGTTTTCTCCATATCAACAGCTATACAGGCACAGGGAACTGCACCGAATATTACCTTACCCTCTTGCACGAAGATGCGGCCATGCTGACCCGGGCTTTTTATCAGTGTCCCTCACCAATGAGCAGAAGCTGTACCTGCCCCGCCCACGCAATGGCCGAAGCGTTTCTCGAAACACCGCAAGCAACGGAAGTTTAGACTCTTCTTTAGGATGAGGTTTATGAAGCCTTATTATATCGCATGCCAGCCGGGGCGGGTAATCAATGAAATTGACTTTCGGCCGTCCATGATTACCGTAACCGGCTCATCAAGCCTGATATGCCTGATGTAGTGGTATTCGTTTGTTGCCGGGTATTGATCAAGGTATTTATAATCAACAAACTCTTCATTGCTTTTACCCGGTATCGTAAAATAGCCGATATTCATCGAGGTTATATTGTGGAAGAAATGACTCCCCAGCGAAGCGTCAACATTAAAGTCCTTCGTGCCGGCCTCTACGATCACCCTTGACTCGCTGATTGCGGCCCAGTCAACGGGGATGCCAAGGAAAGGATCACTTGAACCCCAGCGTCCGGGTCCAATCAGGACGTAGCCGTTCTGCTTGGTTTTTAATTGCGCATTAATGGCGTGGATCTCTTTGGCGATTGCTTTCGTCTGCAGTCGATTAAATTTTTCCGGAATTACGTAAACAATATCCCTGATCCCGTCTATAATTCCATTACCCATAGCTCGCTTTGAATAGAGGATGACATCGTTCTTTTTGACCAGGGAAGTATCAACCACCATACTATCCAAACTCCTGATCAACGGTTTCACCTGCAAGATATAAAATGTTGCCTTACCGTTGTCATCCTTGTTCAAGTCGACCGAAAACTCAATCTCAACCGGTGTTCCTAAAGCGCTGCTCATAATATCAAGCAGCCTGGTGATAGAAGTGGCCAGGGGTATCTGGTTGTATTCAAGAATATAGCTGAAATTAACGATCCGGGGACCTTCTACATGCAAACCCGGTCTGATCGCATTAGCTGAAGCATCAAATACCGAAGCGCTTAAGGCAAGGGTACCATGTTTTTCAGCCACCTCCACAGACAGACGATCAAGAGTAGCATCTGAGCCCTCAATCAGGCTAAAATCATTGTTATTGACATCCAGGGCATAAAAATGGCGCTGGGTGTTGGCCAGCACATCTTTAATGGTCATCATGTTCATTTTAGGATACTTGGGACAAAACCGGTAGGAAGCTTCACCATCAACAATGCTCTTCCCCAACCCCACCGCAATTAAACTGATACCATCTTCCGGTTTCATATGCGAAAACGGGTAATAGTTATATGACTGAGCTACCCCGCTTAAGTGGGGGTAGTAATAATGTTCGTAGCCCCTGCCGACCAGTTCCTGGATAATTACCGCCATTTTCTCCTCTTCGATTGAATGATTGATCGAATCGAAGTAGCTGCGGGCCAGAGGTGCAAATACGGAAGCGTAAACCATTTTGATTGCCGTTTCCAGGTGATTCAGCCTGATTTTTGAGTCAGGATGATTGTTGGGCAGGTAGTAGGTTTCATAGATGCCCGAAAAGGGTTGTGAGAGACTATCTTCAAACAGGCCGGAGCTTCTGACGGCCAGTGGGCCCTTAAGGCTGGTAAGCATCCTTTCCAGTCTTTGGCTCAGCAATGAAGACAGCTTAAGCTCAGAGAAAACTTGCCTCGTATTCCGGTAATCTTGTTCTGTCTCAATTAAAGCACAATAATCGATTTGCTCAATATAATTCTCAAACTCATCTGTCCCGACAATAATGGTTTTTGGGATGGTCACATTAATATCATGCAATAAATCTTTGAAATCTTTTTTTTGCAGGATTGATTCTGTAAAAGCAATACCCCGGCCTTTGCCACCCACAGATCCGTTTGAGATGCGCATCAAATAAGACTTTTCTTTAATCCCGGTCTCGGAAAAACCCGAAATATAGTCTCGTTTTTTTTCCAGCCACCGGTCACGTAACACCTGCTTGATAAAAGCCCGGATTTCCTCCGGTCCGCTGAAATCTTCGATAGTGGCGCTTTTCAGGCGCAGAGCACTTTTAATCTCACCTTTGGCCATGAACCAGGTAGAAAAATCATTACGCTCACTATGGTATAAAATTGTTTCAGCGGGGATTGTATCGATCAACACCTCAAACTCTTTTAAATATCTTGCTTCGGCGATTACCTGACCAGCTTGATTTTTAAATAAAAAGTTGCCGAAACCGAGGTGCAGATGGAAAAAATCAATCAAATCGTTTGCAAGCCTGGTCGAATTTTTATCGATATAATCAAGATTATAGTTCTGGGCAAAGGCCATATTTTCTGGATCTGAGGATTGCACCAGCACCGGCACAGACAGCTTGCCCTTAAAATGCTCAATCAGCTTCTTGCCGGCGTTGGAGTCTGTTTTTTCGTTTAGGGGAAAGGCTACATCGGTGATCAAACAGAGCATGTAATTAGAGTATTTTTCAAAAAGAGCCAACGCTTCTTCGTAGGTGGAAGCAAGCAGCACCTTCGGGCGGGCCCGCATCTTTAGAAGCTTGTAGCGGGCATCTACATCTTCGCCACTGATCAGGCGATGGACTTCACTGATGATCACGCTGTAGAGGGTCGGCAGGTAACGCGAATAATAGCGGATTGAATCTTCCACAACCAGAATAACCCGCACATCGCCCATCGCGGTGTCTATTTCAGCATTAATCGAGTCCTCAATATACTTGATCATTGCCAGAAAAATGCTGCTGTCGCCATTCCAGACAAACATTTTATCAACATCGACTAGGCTGTCCTTGATGCCGGTATAAAGATTAATCTGGTTGTTGTTATTAATTAACAGCAAAATAGGCAAACCGGGGCTTATTTCCCGGATCTTTCTGCTCAAGTTAAGAGGCATCTGCTTATTAATGCCGGTAACAATAATGGCCAGGTCGAAACGACCGGTTTTAATTTCCTCGACAGCCTCTTCTACGGAAAAAACAGAAGTAATTCGTGGTGCGCTTGAGATATTAAGCTGGTAATACTCACCGTAGATCTGTTCAAATATCTGACCTTCCCGTTCAAGAATGTAAGCATCATAAGCTGTTGCAACCAGCAGTATTTCCTTAACCTTAAAAGACATCAGATCGTGGAAGATCGATAAGTTTGATTTTTGCGGCTTAAACAGCCCGTCATACTTTGCCGGATCCATTAATTCACCTTACCCGCTGTTATCATCAGAGATGATGGCTTTTGATCAATTTATCTTGACATCTAGTATAGTATAATACAATAATTAACACGTGGGTAAAATTTAATCGCAAAACGATGAAAAATTACTCGCCAGCACATAAAATAAAATTTTTAGGTTAAGGGGAGCTATTAATGAGTTATATAAGTGAAGTTATTGCCCGCACTGAAGAGAAAAACCCGGCCCAACCGGAGTTTATCCAGGCAGTTGAAGAAGTTCTTTCTTCATTGGAACCAACAGTAGAAAAACACCCCGAGTTTGTTGCTGCTGCTATTTACGATCGCCTGGTCGAGCCTGATCGACAGATAATTTTTAGGGTGCCCTGGGTAGATGATTCTGGACAGGTCCGGGTTAACCGGGGGTTCAGAATACAGTTTAATAATGCCATTGGCCCCTATAAGGGCGGGCTAAGATTTCACCCCTCGGTCAATCTTGGCATCATCAAGTTTCTTGGTTTCGAGCAGATCTTTAAAAACTCGCTGACCACATTGCCGATGGGCGGAGGCAAGGGTGGGAGTGATTTTGATCCAAAAGGAAAAAGCAACGATGAAGTGATGCGGTTCTGCCAATCCTTTACCCGCGAGCTGTTCAGGCACATCGGCCCCGATCGGGATGTACCGGCAGGAGATATCGGTGTCGGGGGTAGGGAGATCGGTTTTATTTACGGTTATTATAAAAAGATTCAAAACGAGCATACCGGCGTATTGACCGGTAAAGGCTTAGAATACGGCGGCAGCCTAATCAGGCCCGAGGCTACCGGCTACGGTGCGGTTTATTTTGCTGCCGAAATGTTAGCTACAAAAAACGATACCCTGGAAGGGAAAGTTGTAGCAGTTTCCGGCTCGGGCAATGTGGCCCAGTTTGCCGCAGAAAAGGTCCTTGAACTCGGTGGAAAAGTAATCTCCTTCAGTGACAGCTCCGGCACGATTATCGACCCTGCAGGGGTTGACCGTCAGAAACTTGACTTCATTATGGATTTAAAGAATAATCGCCGTGGTCGAATTAGCGAATATAGCGAGCAGTATCCCCAGGCCAGCTATTTTGATGAAAAAGGCGTTTGGGATGTTATCGGAGACCAGTCGATTCAAGTTGATATTGCTATCCCCAGTGCTACCCAAAATGAAATCGATCAGGAGCAGGCCGAAGCCCTGGTTAGAAACGGGTGTAGCTGTGTTTCTGAAGGAGCCAATATGCCTTCAACCCCTAAAGCAATAGATGTTTTCCTCGACCATAGCCTGCTATTTGGTCCCGGAAAAGCTGCAAATGCCGGGGGGGTATCTGTTTCCGGGCTTGAAATGAGTCAGAACAGTATGAAACTGCTGTGGGAAAAAGAGGAGGTAGACAACCGGCTGCGGATCATCATGAAGAACATTCATGAATTCTGCCGCGATGCTGCCGAAGCATATGGCTTTGAGCGGTGCAATTACATTTGCGGTGCCAACATTGCCGGTTTTCTTAAAGTTGCTAAAGCAATGCTTGCTTATGGTGTAGTTTAAACTAAGCTTCTTTTAATCGTTCTGCCGCTCAAGTTTGTCGCGCAAGGTTTTTCTGTCAATGCCGAGAACTTGGGCGGCTTTAGTTTTATTGCCGCCACAGTTCTGCAAAACATTCCTGATATGTTCTACTTCGACTTGCTGTAAAGAAAGTCTTGCTTTACTATCTGCGCCCATGCTATTTTTCAGGCAGCGGGGCAAATCGAAAACAGCCACTGTTTCGCCTTCAATCTTTTCCGCCAGGTTGTTCATCAAGCTGATCAGTTCCGTTAAGTTGCCGGGCCATTCATAAAGCTCCAGTGATCTTAATCCTTCTTCGCTAAAAATTGGCGCTGTACTGCGCCCTAGTTCGCGGTATGCCCTGGCCAATAGTTCCCGGCATAAAGGCAAAATATCGCTCTTTCTTGCTCTTAAAGGAGGCAAAGAGATATTAATAACATTAAGCCGGAAAAACAGATCTTCCCGGAAGAAACCTTTGCCGGCGAGGGTAATTAAATCTTTGGTCGTGGCGGCAATGATCCGGCAGTTGATCGATCGCGGCTTAGTGTCGCCTACTGCGGTTATCTCGTTTTTGGTCAGGGCATCAAGTAACTTTACCTGCACTGCCAGTGAGGTTTTACTAATTTCATCGAGGTAGACCGTTCCTCTGCCGGCTAGTTCTAAAAACCCGGGCTGGATCGCTTTTTCGGGGAAAGATATTATTTTGCCATGGTCTTCTGCTTCTGATTCAGGTTTCACATACCCAAATATTTCATTTTCTAAAATACTTTCGGGAATATCTTTGCAGTTAATATAAACAAACGGATAGATACTTCTGCTGCTCTCATAGTGAATAATCCTTGCTGCAAGCTCTTTTCCCGTACCGGGTTCGCCGGCAAGTAGCATCGGCAGATCGCTTCCGGAAGCCCTGATGATCAGCTCAGATACTTTTTTCATCTCCTCCGATTCCGCGATCAAACCAAATTTTTTAGATATATCTTTGGCTGGTGTTCCCTTTTTATCAGCCCTGATTGACAGCTTTTCAAGTGCTCTTTCAATTGCCTGTTCCAATTCATCATCGGTAAAAGGTTTAGCCAGGTATTCTTCGGCGCCGGCTTTAATTGCTTCTACGGCGCCTTCAACGGAAGCATAACCGGTGATCATCATCACTTCGGTATACGGATAATGTTCGCGAATATGCTTGATCAGGTCGAGACCGCCGATAAAAGGCATATGATAATCTGTGATCACCAGATCAACCTGATTTGTTTTCAGTCGATCTATTGCTTCGGCTGCGCTTTCACAGGAAAAAACTGTAAAACCCATGTGCTCGATACTGCGGTGCAGCACCTCCAGGGTATCAGGTGCGTCGTCAACAACCATAATTACTTCATTTCTCTTTTGTTTTCTCATTTTTTTTTTCACTCCCGATTGGAAAACTGACTGTAAAGGCGGTGCCTGCCCCGGGTTTGCTGTCAACCGTGATCGCCCCCCGGTGAGACTGAACGATGCCCAGGGCCACAGGTAAGCCGAGTCCGGCACCTTCATTAGGCCCTTTCGTTGTATAAAACGGAATGAAAATGCTTTCAAGGGCTTCGGCTTCGATGCCGGTTCCCGTATCCTTGATGATGATTAGAATATCGTCAATGGTGCGGGTAGTCTTGATCGTCAATTCGCCTCCGCCTGGCATTGCCTGGATTGCATTGACAACCAGGTTCACTAAAACCTGGTTTAGCTGGGCCGGATCTATTTCAATCAGTGGCAGGTTAGCAGTGTAGTCTTTGATTAGCTTAATGTTGCTTTTACTCATTCTGTTTTCAAGCAGGTAAAGACCATCATCAATTTTTTCATTAATATCAATCATCACTTTTTCAGGAGGAGTCTGCCTGCTGAAGAGCATCAGTTTGCGGATGATTTCGCGTCCGTGCAGCGATGCCCTGATGATTTTATCGATATCTTTTTCAACCTGCTCGTCTATCTGGCTATACTTTTTAACCAACTGGGCAAACCCGAGTATTCCGCCCAGCGGTTCATTAAGTTCATGGGCAATACCGGCTGTTAACTGCCCGACCGTAACCAGCCGGTCGGCATGCAGTAGCTGCTGTTGCAGACGCTCTTTTTCAGTTTCGTGCTGCTTCCGGGCTGCAACGTGTCCCAGTTCTCCGGCTATCGCTTTCAGCATTGGCTGCTCTTCCTTCAAAAAAGGATCTTTGTAGATACTGCCCGACTCACGCATATAGCCGACTTCGACATAGCCCCTGATCTCATCGCCGGCCAGAATATCCTCTTTTAAGGTGTAGAAAGGCTTTTTATAATTACTGCTTTTGAAAGTATGGTTGGCATAGACAATTTTGCAGCAGGTAAAATCCGGATGGAGAAACCCCGGCGGTATAATTTCAACACTTCCCAACATAATATCCTCGAGCGATTTACCTGGCTCAGAACCGATGCGGTTGATCTGGTAGATAGTTTTCAGCTCCTTGATCCTTTCCGCCAGCAAAAATTTGGCCTGGCGGTGTGATCTGGAAAAGCCGATAATATCGAAGATGTACTGGTATAGCTCGGTTTCCGTCACATCAAATTCAACAATTTTTTGCCAGCCAAGGGTGATGGTGCCAACACGCTCTTTTTGATTCCTAACCGGTAAAATCAATAAAGAATGGTAGAGAGTTGACTCATCTGTCAGATTGTCAAAGGTGATCATCAAACCGCCACTCCCGGTTACACAATCATTCTTTTCTGCGAAACCGGAAAAAACAAGCTTCTCCAGGCTGTCCAAAGCGCATTTACCGCTACTAAGATTGGAAAAGCATTTCACGGAAGCATCCTTAGTGTCGGGATCGGGGAAATCGTCAAGCTGAGACATTTCCCAACCCTGATGTCGGGAAAAGCGGAACCTAAAATAGCTGTGAGCGCCCCTGGCAATTATTGAGATATACTCGGCCCCGGAGAAATCGATCAACAACTTTGAAACATCTTCGTAATAATCGCTGATCACCCGCCCTTGTTCAGCAAGGCTAATCAGCGTTAAAGAAAGATCGTGAAACTGTTGCAGCCTCTCCGGCAGTGGGCCGATATTAACGTTCACCTGTTAGCACCTCGGTTCAGATCCTAATCGCGCGCGTTTAAGATACAACACCAGCGAAAATAACTTCAGCATCAATGACCATCTTTCCTGCTTTAATGAGATTTAATAATTGTCGCGTTCACTTAATAATAGAGGTCTCAGAAAGTCAGTTGAAAAAGATTTAAACAGAATTGACATACATGAATTGAAGAAAATTATTGCTCGCAGCAATGCACTTGCTGACAATCCAAGAACGCCGGGATGCGAAAAATTAACCGGGTCGGAGAGTTACCGCATCCGGCAGGGACGCTACCGTATTCTTTATTCTATCCAGGATTATGAACTGACCATATGGGTAGTAAAAGTTGCTCACCGTAAAGATTTCTACAAAACATAGCCCCTCTACATGACAAATGGATGTTTCTCCCTGACTCTTTCCTGGACAATAAAAAAAGGACAGGAAGAAACATCTCCTTGCCTTAAAACCTTACAATTTGTATATACGATTACCAGAATGCACAATGTTTGCTGTTTTCGTCCGTCAGGCGGTAGAAATAATAAAATTTCGCTGTGTGTCTGAGAAACCCGGCAGGAAAGGCCGAAAGGGGCATCGAGGCCCCGTCCATGCATGAGCTTCACCGTTACGCAGACCCGGCTGTTCCGCCGCTGGAAGCTTGATTTTGAGATAATCAGGCAGGAGATTGGCATAATAATTAGCACAACCTGAAGGTCTTTTTCCATAACTATTCTGGTGACATAGATTCTCTGAGATTTCTCTCTTTTGTTTCATTTTTACCTTTTTTATGGCGCTGTGAAGGTAGAACTTATGGCGATTACCTTTTTTGGCTTGTCAAACAGTTTGGATTGCCCTATATTGATTAAGCAATGATAAACTATCATAATTAATCATAATATCCTATTTGATGTAACATGGAGACAGTTAAAAACGGAAGTCCCGCGAAACATTTCGGTAGACCTTGCGCCGGTGGACTAAGCAGTAATGATATGCAGAACCCAAAAGATGTAATAATTACAGTGGCCGATTATTACATTTGCTTCTCTTAGGTACAAGGCTAATTTTGCACCCGGCCAGATGTTTTTTTATCTGGCGCCGTTAAAGATACGAGATAGGGGGTTTGATGATTAACATGATTGAACAAGAACTGCAAAGATATTTTGGACTTCATACATTTATGAAAGGTCAGCGGGAAGTCATCGCGAAAATAGTTGCTTGTGGTTCCGCTGCGGCAATTTTCCCCACCGGTGGCGGGAAGTCTCTTTGCTATCAACTTCCAGCTATGCTTTTGCCGCATATGACCCTCGTTGTTTCTCCTCTGCTGGCGTTGATGAAAGACCAGATAGACTTTCTCAAGAAGCAGGGTATCCCGGCAGCTCGCCTGGATTCAACCCTTAACCCGGATGAGTATCACCAAATTATCCAGCAAGCCAGGAACGGGGAGCTGAATATTTTGATGATCTCTGTAGAGCGCTTTAAAAATGAGCGTTTCCGGACCCACCTGAAGCAGATGAATATTTCCCTTTTGGTTGTGGATGAGGCACACTGTATCTCGGAATGGGGCCATAATTTTCGTCCCGACTATCTAAAGCTCCCAGCCTATCGAAAAGAATTTGCTATTCCCCAGGTGTTGCTGTTGACAGCTACGGCAACTCCACAGGTCATAGAAGATATGTGCGAGAAATTTGAAATCCCTGTAGAAAATGTGATGGTAACAGGTTTTTATCGAAGTAACCTTCACTTACATGTTACTCCTGTGCCGGGGTCAGATAAAAAAATGCATTTGCTGAAACGTATAAAAGAGTCTGCTAAAGAACCTACTATCGTTTATGTGACTTTGCAGAAGACGGCGGAAGATGTTGCCGGTTTCTTGCACAGCAGCGGCATTAAAGCCTTTCCCTATCATGCGGGGATGGCCGGTGATGAGCGAGAGACCATCCAAAAAAGGTTTTTGGGTGGAGAGATAGACTGTGTGGTTGCAACCATTGCCTTCGGGATGGGGATAGACAAAAAAGATATTTCCCGGGTAATTCATTTTGATCTGCCGAAGTCCATCGAAAACTATAGCCAGGAAATCGGGCGTTCCGGCAGGGACGGAAGAATCTCCTTTTGTGAAGTGCTGGCCAACCGGGATAATATCAGTGTGCTCGAGAATTTCGTTTATGGGGACACGCCGGAGAAAGAAGCCATTGACAAGCTTGTCCGGAAAATCCTTGACCACGATGAACCGGTCTGGGAGATTAAGGAGTTGGCCCTCTCTTACGAGCTGGATATCAGGCTGCTTCCGCTAAAAACCCTGCTTGTGTATTTGGAGATGGAAGGTATTATTCATCACAGAGATGTTCGATTTGACGAATATATGTTTAAATACAAGGTAGGCTCCGGCGATATTATCGGAAAATTTGCTGGAGAGAGAAAGGTCTTTGTTCAAAAGGTTATCGATCATTGCACGACCAAAAAGGTATGGACTTATGTTGATATCCAGGCCATTGCCCAGGATTACTCGAGGGCGAAACGAGAACGGGTGATTGCTGCCCTGGAATATTTTTCAGAACAAGGATGGATTGAACTTCAGTCAAAACACGCCATTGAAGGCTACGATATTTTAAAAAGAGATTTTGATGCTGATCAGATCGTGGAAAAAATGTGCAACCTTTTTCAAGCCAAAGAGAAACAGGAGATACGAAGAATTCACAACCTGGTTGAGTTCTTTGAGAGTTCTTACTGCATCAGCTTAAGGCTTGCCCGTTACTTTGGCGAAGAGATTGCCAAAGACCGCTGTGGACACTGCTCCTTTTGTAAAACAGGACCGGCTGTTATGGCTCGGTCAATCGATTTGCCGCCGCTGTCCACCTATAATTTTTCACAACTGACAGGCGACTTTCTTGCAATGGTCGGAGAGCAGGTTTCAGAGTTAATGGTTACCAAGTATCTGTGTGGCATCTCTTCTCCCGCCCTGATCAATCGTAAAGCGAGTACACTTTCTAACTATGGCTGCCTCGGAAAATACCCGTTTTTACAGGTAAAGCAGTGGGTTTGTGGTTCATGAAAAACTAGCGTATGGCTTAAGAGCAACAGACAGCAGGGGACCTTTACCGGTCTTTTATCAGATTCACCTGCTAATTTACCCAGATAAAGACCTCGACCACGCCCTGTCAAACCTGTTGTTTAAGATAACTGCGTTTTTCCTAAAAGAGCATTTCAAGAGCTTTCCCCATAGCAGCCCGGTATATTAATAAATCAGTATCCTTTAAGGTTTGCGAATTTTCGTGCAAACACTACGGCCGCTACCAGTCCTGTAGCAAATATTAAACCCAAGGCGTAAAGCCACTGGTGCATAGTAACCAATCCCGGTACGGCTTCTGATATGCCGGCTATGGCCGGAGTGCCCAGGATCACGTTTAATCCCATTACGTCATACACAGCATGCATCAGCACCGCAGGGAGGATGTTGCCGTTCCTATAGAAAAGATAGCTGTAAGGGAAAGCACCGACCGCAACTGTCACTACCCCTACCAAGGTGAGGAATACCGGGTTGCCAAGCCCCGACTCCCTGTAACCTAAGTAAAAGGAAGGTATATGCCAAACTC